>JAMPFN010000066.1 GCA_023664445.1 Clostridium sp.
GATATTTCCAAGATCGAAAGCGGAAAGTTTGCGCTCAACCCCATTAATTTTTCTCTGCGCAGAACTATGGATAATCTCGTCAATATCGTGCGCCCTATGATAAAAGCCAAAAAGCAGCAATTTGACGTACATATTCATGATGTGAACTTTGAGATGCTTTTCGGCGACGAGCTGCGCATAAGTCAGATCTTTATAAATATTTTGAGCAACGCGGTAAAATATACGCCTGCCGGCGGAAAGATCGTACTTGACCTGTATGAGGAAATAGTCGATCTGCAAACCGTGCGTCTTACATATATCGTAAAAGACAACGGAGTCGGCATGAGCCGTGAATATATGAAACACATGTATGAAACATTTACGCGAGCAGACGACAGCCGTACCAACAAGGTGCAGGGTACGGGACTCGGACTTGCAATCGTTAAACAAATGGTTTCGCTCATGAACGGTACGGTAGACTGCGAAAGTAAACCGGATCAGGGAACTGTGTTTACGATAAGGCTCGACCTTCCTATGGGAGAAGACGACAGCCATTTCTACACGCTTCCGCCTATAGATATTCTGTTTGTGGACGATGATGAAATTTTCCTTGCGATCACCGAAGATACCGTAGAAGAAATGGGAGCGCATGCGGAAACTGCATGCAGCGGCGAAAAAGCTGTGGAGCTTGTTAAAAAACGTCATGAGGCAGGCAATAATTACGACGTTGCGATAATCGATTGGAAAATGCCGGGAATGAGCGGCGCGGAAACCGTGCGCGCTATACGCGGTATTGCGGGCGACGATATATCTATAATCCTTGTAAGCGCCTATGACTGGTCTGATATAGAGGACGATGCGAAAAGCAGCGGCGCAGACGGATTTATCAGTAAGCCGCTGTTCAAGTCATACTTATCCGAAAAGATAGGGCTTGCGATCAATATCGGAGAAGAAAAAAACAATATCGCAGAAACTAAAAATAACGATCTCAAGGGTCTGAATGTGCTTGTAGCCGAGGATAACGACCTCAACTGGGAAGTTATAAGCGAGCTGCTTAATATGTATGACATTACTTCCGACCATGCCGAAAACGGAAAGGAAGCCGTGACAATGATGCAAAACGCGGAAGACGGTAAATACGACCTTATATTAATGGACGTTCAGATGCCTATTATGAACGGCAGAGAGGCTGCGTCGGAAATACGAAGATCATCTCGGGATTACGTTAAAAATATCCCGATAATAGCAATGACGGCAGACGCTTTTGCCGAAGATATTGCCGCCTGTCTTGACGCGGGCATGGACAGCCATGTTGCAAAGCCTGTGGATATGGATAAACTGTGTCAGGAGATGAGGCACATTATAAACAGCAGGAAAATGTTTTCATAGTTGAATATTGCGGATAGAAGTTCTCGATCTATGCAATTCAATTTTCAGAATTTTGAGAAACTTTATCTCCCGATCTTTGCCAAGAATATTCCCTTTGGCAGGGGGGTATGGGGGACAGAGTCCCCCACAATCTTCTAAAAAATTGACTTCCGTGGATGAAATCCTAATAAACTTGACAAGCATTAGTATTTATATTATAATAAAAACAGAATAATTTGGGAATGATGTTCTCCCGTGGGGAAACCTAAACCGCTTAACAAGCTGATGACGTCTGTATTTTATGCAGAAGTTGTCGGCTTTTTTATTTTCAGGAGGAATATTTATGTTATTATCGCTTTCAATAATTTTTCTTGTCGGAATGTCAGCGGCATTCATTTTTCAAAAGCTAAAGCTGCCGAGAATAATTGGTATGCTTGGTACGGGGATTGCAGTAGGACCGTTTGTGCTTGATCTGATTGATTCGACTATTCTTGGCATATCATCTGAACTCAGGCAAATTGCGCTCATAATAATTCTCATAAAAGCAGGGCTTTCTCTGAATTTATCAGATTTGAAAAGAGTCGGCAGACCTGCCGTTATGATGGCTTTCGTACCGGCTTGCTTTGAAATACTGGGGTATCTCTGCTTTGCGCCTTTACTACTTGGAATCAGCACAACAGAAGCCGCAGTCATGGGCGCTGTGTTAAGCGCTGTTTCTCCTGCTATCGTTGTGCCGAGAATGGTAAAACTTATTGAAGAAAAAACAGGTACAGAAAAAAGCATACCGCAAATGATACTTGCAGGCGCATCATGCGACGATGTTTTTGTAATAGTTTTGTTCAGTACATTTCTTACAATGGCACAGGGCGGTTCTGCTCATGTCAAGGATTTTCTGAATATACCGATTTCCATAATAACAGGCATACTTATTGGCATTGTTTCGGGATTTATCGTTTATCAGCTTTTTGAAAAGTCGTATCTGCATGGTCATAAAATACGCAGTACTGTAAAAGCAATCATCACGCTTGCGGTATCGTTTTTGATCATGTCGGCTGAAACGCTAGTAAAACCGTATATTGCGATGTCGGGATTGCTTGGAGTTGTGGCGATGGCTTGCGTGATAAAATTGAAATCGAACAGATCGGTTTCGGAAAAGCTGTCGCAAAAGTTTGGGAAGCTGTGGATCGCAGCGGAAATTCTTCTGTTTGTTTTAGTAGGTGCAGCCGTTGATATACGTTACACTCTTTCGGCAGGAATATCGGCAATTTTAATGATATTTACCGCACTTATTTTTCGTGCTGTCGGAGTATTGCTTTGTATGATAAAAACCGATCTTACATGGAAAGAAAGATTATTCTGCGTCATCGCATATTTACCGAAAGCAACAGTTCAAGCGGCAATAGGTTCTGTGCCGTTATCTTTGGGATTGCCCTGCGGAAAGATAGTTTTGTCTGTTGCAGTTCTTGCTATTCTTATAACTGCTCCGCTCGGTGCGATCGGTATTGATATATGCAGCAAAAGATTTTTGTCAAAAGAAAACTGATAATAAGTAAAAATCATTTGCGGACAGGTTCTGAAAATTCCAATTTTTGTTTATTTTGACTATTGACATTATAATAAAAAGGGTTTATAATATTATTGTGAATGTATGGAAATTATATGGTTTATTTTTCTCGGATAGGAAACAATTAAATATTTGGCAAACTTATTGAAAAATAAGGACGCAAAGCTTTAGGGTCTAATCCGGAAACGGTATGACAGCCAGTTGCAAATAATCGTGTATACATGCGGTTTTTTTGTGTGCAGCTGTGTCTTTTTTAAGATGACAGTTGTTTTTATTTTCTCCGGAAATATAAAAACAAAAATTTCATATTAGAAGTTGTTCTCATAGGAAAAGTGTGCGGATCTTCGAGCATGATTTTTCTGAGAACAAGGCAATTTTTTGCAGACATACCGGTCTGTCGGTCAGCCCCTCTGTCACTTCGTGACACCTCCCCGGCGGGGAGACCACGTATGTCAAAGAAAATTAACGCTGTTATCAGGAAAATCCGACGAAAAGACGTATGATTATGCCTATGCCTATGAGAACAACTTCTTAAAAGCAATCAAATCAGAAAGGAACAATCATTATGAAAAATGCAATGAGAAAACGCAGTTTAAAAAGAAAAATAGCGTCCTTATTAGCAGTATCTATGGTATGCACTTTCACACAAACTGTCAGTGCGGAAATAGCGGCTTCTGATATCGTCGGAACTCAGCAAAACAGCGAAACAGCTTTACTTGAGGACGGTAAAAACGACGTATTACCAATTGACCCGACAGGTATAACGGAAAATGATACTGCTCCGCCAAACATCACGGAAAACGATACCGTTTCGGCAGATACGTCGGAAAGCGATACCGCTTTGGCAGATATCACAGAAAGCGATACCGTTCCGACAGACACGGCGGAAACCGATACCGCTCCGACAGATACAACGGAAAATAATGCGGATGTCACGGATAATGCCCCCCCTGCCGCAGGCAAGATTGATGTTTCGATCGGAATGGCTTTATTCTTTGACAACGCCGTTGACTTTACCGTATCATTAACAAACAATGACGGTTACTCTCGATCAGACGTCATCAGCGTTGGAAATTCCGATGAAGAAAAAATCGCTTTTGACAATGTCGAAGACGGAGAATATACTCTTACGGTCAGCGCCGACGGATTCGCAGCTTACAGTCAGGATATAACGGTAGCTCAAAAGCTGTATGACGTTAAGCTGACAGCCGGCTTCTGCGAAGGCTATTCTTATGCTTCGGATACTCTTCATCCCGGAGTTATTATGGTCGGAGATGTTGACGGCAGCAATATTATAGACGATACCGATAAAAGCGTTCTGATAGACGCCGTTGACGGTATTGACATATCGGAAGATTGCATAACGGATCTGAACCGCGACGGTGAAACAGATCTGTTGGACTTAATGTTTTTTACAAAAAGCTATAAGGAAGACAAGGATACGGCTGCGGCTGTTGAAGAGTTTATTTCTCCTTTGGCTATAGGGTTAAACGTTTCGGAAAATACAGCTATAACAGGAGATCCGGAAAAAATGCTCTGCGGCGAAGATACGGTTACTTTAACTCCCGCTGATGAAAGTGAAATTTCAGAAGACAATCCCGTATCCCTCGAATTTGATCTGCTTAAGGGCGGAAATGCTTCTGTGGCTGACGGTATTACCTTTGAAACGGGAAGCGACAATCCTGTGTCTGAAGCGTTTATAGATATTTCTTATACCGAAAACGGTAAAGAATATGAAATTACAGTTCCCGTAAAATCAGGAATCAACTATTTGCTCAAGGAAAGCGAAGTATACGCAGAGCTTGACGAAAACGGCAATATCAACGTTCATTTGGGAAATCAAATAGCGGTCAAGAGGGTTATCCTGACTATCACGGAAATGCAGAACAATAATAATCTTGCCGAAATCAGCAAGGTTGAATTTGTTAACGGTATGGAAAGCCGTATTCCCGAACCTGAAATGGATATTCCCGAAAATCTTACCGCAAATGAAGGCAGCGAAAATTTCACCTTGAAATGGGACGCATGCAAGAATGTGACGGGTTATGAAGTTAAAATCCAGCAGGGCAATATAGTTGAAACCGTCATCGCTACAACAAATTCAATTAAGGTGTCTACATTCAACGGAAAGGAAATAAAAAATTATACAACTTATAACGTAAGCGTTCAGTCGATCAACGGTACTTGGAAAAGCGGCTACTGCGATTCTGTCGAAGTCACTCCGAAACCGTCAGGTCCGCCCGATAAGCCCGACAATGTTTCCGCTGTCGGTCGCTATAAAAGCATAACTGTCAGCTGGAAAAACATGGACGATACCTTATCGTATAACCTTTTCTATAAGCTTAGAAACAGCGACGAAGAATATACCGAGATCTCCGATATCAAAGAAAATAAATATACTATTTCCGGTTTGGAGGATCTTAAAGAATACGAAATTTACGTTATAGGAATCAACGAATTGGGCAAAAGTCCTCAATCTATCCATTGCGCGGCAGTAACGACCGATCTCAATCCTGCCGAAATTCCAAAATACAATCTGATAAACCGTGATGAATCGGGAATCCCCGGCAGTACGCATATCATCTCTGCAACAAGAAACGGCGGTTCGATGATAGAAAGCGATGCGGACGCAGACTTGGAAAATACCGCTTGGGGTACGATTGATAACAATGCGGCTTCATATTATTCAAAAGCCACATGGGACGACGGCGGTTTCAATAATTTAGGCAGCAAGGGCCTGACTTATACTTTTGACAAAACATATAAAATGGATACCATAGCCCTGCTCGCAACAGAAGACATGCAATATTCATACGTTCACCTCAGATGGTGGGAGGACAATGGCGACGCCGCAACTATTTCTCCGTCTGTTCAGGCCAGAAAGGATTCGGAGGGCAGAGTATACTACGTTATCAAGCTTCCTTATGCGGTAACGGCTAATAAGGTTCAGATAGGACTTGCGCGTTATTTGGCAGGCGGCGCTTACAACCTTATCACGGTTTCGGAAGCATACTTCTTCCATTATGACGAGCTGAGAGACGAGATCATGGCTCTGTATTCAGACGATCTGCATACGGTTCTTAAAGATGACGTTACTCAGGAAACTATTGATATTTTACGTGAAAAGGTAAACGCTCCCGATGAATTCGGAGAAGAAAACCCAAATAAAACCGCTCTGCTGCGCGAGCTTGAAACAGCGGAAAAGATCTTGAACGACGAATCGCTCAAAGGTTCTTTGGAAGTACATAACGGTATTTCCACAAATGACACCGCACGCGGATTCAGCGGTCTGAACGCATGGCAGCCTCTTGGAATTTCTGCCGCTGCCGGCGAAACGATAACAGTTTATGTAGGTCACAATACAAAGAGTACAGGCGACAGCGCTAATTTGCAGCTGGTAGCTTCACAGTATCATTCCGAAGCAGGCGGAGTCGGCAAATCCATAGCCAACCTGAAAGTCGGAGCAAACGAGGTTACTATACCCGCGATCACTTCGAGCGTAGGAGCAGAAGCAGGCGGCGCATTGTATATCCAGTATACGGGAAACAATGCAAACGACAGATATGCAGTCCGTGTAAGCGGAGGTGCGGAGGTTCCTTTCCTGGATCTTTATAAAGTGACAGACGAAAGCGAACGAATGGAAAAAACCGTCAAGTATGTTGAAGAATTGGAACAGTATGTTTCCGATATGGAGAAGCTTCACAATAAGCTCCACGGCAGCTCGGACAACAAAAACGTAAAATACGACTATGATAATAAAAACTGCATTTTAGGCGCTTCCGACATTATGCTCGATACTATGATGCTTTCTCTTCCCGCACAGCAGATACTTGCAGGGGCAGGCAGCGGAAACGCTCAGAAAAAGGCTGAAACAATTCTTGAATCCGCAAAAGCAATGGAAGATATGATGTATCTTTTCTATCAGCATAAAGGATTGAACGAATCGGCTGCTAACGCCTTGAATCAGATACCTAAGGGACATCTTAATATACGTTATCAGCGTATGTTCTCAGGCGCATTCATGTATGCCTCGGGCAATCATATAGGTATCGAATGGAATGAAACCAAAGGTATGGTAAACTGCGAGCCTGTAACAGCGGACGAAAACGGAAAATATGTCAGCGGACGCTATTTCGGCTGGGGCATTGCGCATGAGATCGGACATTGTATCAATCAGGGAAGCTACGCTGTAGCGGAAATCACCAATAACTATTTTGCGCAGCTTGCACAGGCAAAGGATACAAACACAGGTATGCGCTTTAATTACAAGAACATTTTCAGCAAGGTGACCTCCGGAGCAAAGGGAAATTCCTCAAACATAGCGACTCAGCTCGGTATGTACTGGCAGCTTCACCTGGCTTACGACAAGGGTCTGAACTATAAGACATACTCCGATTATAATGAACAGCTTGAAAATCTGTTCTATGCGAGAGTCGATACTTATTCAAGAGATCCAAAATCCGCTCCCGCCCCCAATGGAACAGCTTTGACGCTTGGAAACAGTACAGACCAAAATCTTATGCGTCTTGCATGCGCGGCGGCTGAAAGGAACGTTCTGGAATTCTTTGAACGCTGGGGCAAAACTCCTGACAAAACCACTATCGCATATGCGGAACAGTTTGAAAAGGAATCGCGCGCTATCTTTTATGCAAATGATGATTCGCGTATTTATGCGCTTGAAGGCAGCGGAAGCGTTTTAGACGCCGACGGCTCGTCCGACGCAATAAAGAACGTTTCGGTAAACATAGGCGCGGAAGCTAATCAGGTTGAACTTGAATTCAGTTCCGCTGATATTCCGGAAGACGATATACTGGGCTATGAAGTTATACGCTGTACGATATCGGGAGGAAAAAATGAGGAAACTCCCGTAGGATTTGCTGAAGGCAGCGAATTTACAGATACGGTAACAACATTAAATAACCGTACGGTATTCTATAAGATCACTCTTATTGACAAATATCTTAACCGCTCGGCGACTTTCACTACAAAAATGGTTAAGATCCAGCATGAAGGCAATATTGATAAAACAAATTGGACTGTCAATACATCAGGTCTTACGGCAGATTATATAATCAATGACGCTACAGACGAAATGCCTTGCGAACAGACAAAAATCGATCCGGCTGAACAGGCTATCGATAATGACGCCAAAACGGTATATACCCCGACAGTAGACGGAAATACGGCTGAAATAATTATTGATTTCAACTCTACATTGACAGCTACAGGTTTTAAATATACCGCCGGTAATGAAAACCCTGTCGGAAAATATGAAATTTATGTGATGTCGGACAATGAATGGATCCTCACATCAGAGGGAACGCTTAACGGAAGCAAAACGGTTTATTTTGCAAATGATGACGATAAGTATATCAGCACTTATTCCGCATCGGCATTAAAATTCGTTCTGCTTGATCAGAAAGACAGTACAGTTTCAATAGCAGAGTTGGACGTTCTCGGAGTAACGGGAGATAATGTTGACTTCCGCAGAACCGATAAGGATACAAAGCCGGTTATCGGAATTTTGAGCGCAGATTACAAATACGGTGAAAATCCCGAAGATGTTATTCCTGAAAACTCCATTATATTTACAGGTTCTTATAAAGGCAATCCCGCTTACAATGTAGTTTTGCTGTATGACGAACAGGGTAATATCGTAGGCGGCGTTGACGCTGAAAATAATATAACAGCCGGTCAGATCATTCTGGCAGACGTACCTGACAACAGCAATATCGCAAATGTATCAGACGGCACATGGATCTATTGGATCGAACCGCAGGATATGAACAATATGAAAATGCCTGAAACCGTACGCGCCGAACTTTACAGAGTAAATAACGCTCTTACAAATGAAGGACAGCGTTTGGTCAGCGATTCACTATTTGAAAGTGTACCGGATGAACTTCCCGATATTACGCTTAATTAAAAATAAATTTAAAGACAGCCCGAGGCTCATGGGTCAAGGGCTGTCTGAAAAGGAGCAAAATATGTTAAGAAAAATCTTAATAGGTGCGGCTGCCGCATTGATGTTCTGTGCGCTTCGTCCTGTAAACGCCGAAGCCAAAGATATAATCGAGGTCGATGATTCCAACAAAGTGATATTGACGTCGGATCATGCGGCAAGCGAGGAAATTAATACCATACAGTTAAGTCTGAATGTTGAAACTGACGCAGACGCCGAGGTCACTTTTGAATTTGATTCCGAGAATACCGCTAAGGTTTCAGATTATCGCTACAATAAAGAGTCGGACTGCATCAATATTTATCTGTCTGATACATCTTCCCTATTTGACGGCAAAGATTCGTTGGATATAGGTACTGTATCCGCAGTAAATAAAAAAGGAAAAAATGTTGACGTTAAGATCAATGCGGCGGAAAGCTCTTTGAAATATGTGTATAACAATACGCTTTTCAGCGTCAATGAACTTAGCGAGGATACTCCCTTGACTACAACGGCTCCCGTTACAACGCCTTCAACAAATTCAACTACCACATTAAAATCAGACCCCGATGTAACAACTGCGGCCGCAACCGAAAAACCGTCGGCGGATACGACTGTAGCTACCGGAAAGCCGTCGGCAGATACAACTGTAGCTACCGGAAAACCGTCGGCAGATACGACTGTAAGCACAGCTAAAAATACTGAAACAGGTACGGCTTCAAGCGTAACTGCGGTAAAACACATCGCTTCCGATAAAGAGCTTTGCGATTGGGCAATTAAGGATCTCCGCAGCAAAACAGGTATAACCGCTGATAATGCCGAAATAAAAGTGATCTCCGATGACGAGTATGAAATAACATTGTTAGACGATTCGGGAAATGTACTCGATACTTATACTATTGATCCCAATACGGGAATCGGCACTAACTCAAATAATGAAGCGGTTAATTTACCGCAGACCGGAAACAACTCAAAGACGAAGATTTTGGTTATTACCGTCGCTCTCATACTTATAGCGGCAGGCGTATGTATTATAAAAATCTCCGGTATAATACCGCATAAAAAAGATGAAAAGCAGTGTTAACGATAACGCCGTGAAAAATCGAACAAAAAAGCAATGGGTTCTGTTTATAACAGGACTCATTGCAATATTAATCGGAATAACGATTTGCGGTTTTTTTTGCGTCAAAAAAATTCATCGGGAGATTCAAAAACAAAAGCTGTTAAAAGAAAATGTAGTCGTTGAGATCACAGACCTTGATATTGAAGCTCCTGTTCTGGAGGGAACAGACAGCAAAACTCTGTCTAAGGCTGCCGGACATTTTAGCGGTACAGGTAAGGTGGGCTCGGGAAATTATTGTATCGCAGGGCACAGCAGCACAATTTATAAGGAATACTTTAATGATCTGAAAAAGGCGGATATAGGAATGCAGATCAATCTTTATGACAAGGAAAAGAAATGCTATACATATGATGTGAGCGAAAAATTTATAGTCGATCCCGATGAAACATGGGTTCTTAACGACTTTGGCGACGACAGAATTACCATAATTACTTGTACTGACGACGGTAAGCAGCGGCAAGTCGTTATTGGAACCAAAAGCACGCCTGAAACATAAATTGAAATACTTCATCTTACATCAAGAGCTTTTGAACCATCGTAAGCATTATTGCTTGTAACGATTACGAAAACCACATAAACACGCTAAACGGCGTGTTTATGTGGTTTCTTTTTGCAAAAATGTTTACTGAAAAAGACTTGAATAAGCCCTTAACAACACAAATAAAAAATCCTTTTATATATTTTTATTTTTTTGCATTTCAAGAAGAGCTTCTGCCCTTTCTTTTAATCTTATTTTATTTTCTTTTGTGAGTTTTTTATAAATAGACAATATTTCAAATTCATTGTTAAACATCATACTTGTTGTTTTTTGCGAGATCCCAAGTATAAAATCTACGCTTACATTGCAAATAGCCGCTACATCTATAATGTAATTAATCGGCGCTTTCGTTTCTCCACGCTCATAACGACTGACTTCCTGCTGAGTTATCCCCAATTTTTCTGCAATTTCTTTTTGAGAGCATGTAGCCTTTCGTACTTCAACAAGATTCGGATATAGATATAAGTGATTTTGCACAAAATGCCTCTCCTTTTTTAGTATATTTTACAATTTTCATTTTACACTACATATGTTGTATTGACAAACGTATTTTTTGATGTTAAAATATATTATACAGCATATATGATGTATAAATTTGCAAAAGTAAAAATCAAATTATGTTGTATGTTCATTTCTTGCCTTGATGCAAGAAACGAACCAAAGAAAATCAAGCTTCCGCTCCGGCACAGCTTGCGCTGTGAGTCGCAGAAGCAAAAAATAATGACTATCTTTATAGTCGGGGACTGTAAATGATAAAATTTCCCATTCAGCAGATACGGTTTACTGTTTTGAAATTTTGAGGGCTTTATCTCCTGATCTTTGCCAAGAACGTTCTGTATGGTTTCCCACATTTTTTATAATACTACCTTTGGGTAGTATTATAAAAAAATCACGGGGATTCCAAAGGGAATCATTCCCTTTGGCAGGGGGGTTTGGGGGACAGAGTCCCCCAACAAGTTTCTCAAAAACTGATTTACGAATTTTCTTTTATGGACAATTGACTTTTCTGATATAGTATGGTATAATTTACATATAAGTATAATTTGAAATAAAGTACACCGATATCAGGGAGGTGTTTTTTTGGATTACACCATAAGCATTACTAACAGATGCAATTTGAAATGCGATTACTGCTATGAAAGACGTCTGAATACGGAATACGGCTGCATTACCGACGATACAATGTATCAAATAACAGAATTCGTAAATCGTCGCGGCGATGCGGGAACGGTATATCTTTTTGGAGGAGAACCACTGCTTTATAAAGATACTGTGAAATATTTCTGCGAAAACCTTAAGGCAAGACAGTTTGTTATCACAACAAACGGAACTCTTCTTGACGAAGAGTTTATAAAATGGTGCGCAGAGAAAAAGGTCATTATCAATATGTCGCACGACGGTTCTGAATGTACCGAACGCGGAGTCGATACGATTCTTCTCGATGCAAATCTCAAATTACTGTTAAAGTATCAGCCGGAAACGCTGGTTCAGCTTGTCTATACAAAACAGACTCTTCCCTGCTTATACGATAACATCATTTACCTGAAAAATCTTGGTGTGAAAAAGGTGTCCGCGGCAATGGACGCATTTCTTGTTCCCGATGATCCCGACAGCTTCGGAGATCTTTTAAGAGAACAATGGAAGAAAATTTCTGAAATACAAGATCTTTTTGTATACGAGCTTGCTCTGAAAACGAAAACAATAAAGGAGGCAAAGCGAAGCACCTGTGAAATATGCAAAAAGAAGCTGTTTATAAATTGGGACGGAAAATTTTATCCATGCATACAGTTCCAAAATAAACAGGAATACCTGTGCGGAAGTATTTATGCGGGGATCGAAGCTGAAAAAGCCAAATCGGCGCATCCTGATTATTCGATGATGTCAGAAAGATGCGAGGGCTGTGAGATATCCGAATACTGCCGAAATTCATGCGCCTGCCGAAAAATGGGAACAACAGGCACGGTAAGAAACATTTCAGAGGCAGCCTGTCTTGAAGAACAAGTACATATTCTTACTGCGCTTGAAATTTTATCTAAGGAAAACGGAGGTATAACACAATGAGAAAGTTCACAAAAGAAATATCCGCTCTTATAGCTTCTGCGGCTATTGGTACTGCCGTAGGCGTTGGCGCTTATTCAGCGTCTTCCGAGGAAATAGTTCAGACGGCAGGTGAACAAATGGTTCCGGACGAAACTGTTTGTGCGACGGAGGTTCAGATAATACCCTCAGAAGTACCAACGGAGACCCTGTTTCCGCCGACAGCCGGCGTGCCGTTAGCGCCTGACGAATTGATAGACCCTACAGAACCGGAATTTCCGCCAATGGCAGGCGACCCGCTGCCGCCCGATGAATTGATAGACCCTACAGAACCGGAATTTCCGCCAATGGCAGGCGATCCGCTGCCGCCTGACGAATTGATAGAATCGACGCTTCCGCCGCTTGCGGGCGATATAGCTCCTGCGGACGGAGATATAAACGGCGACGGATCATTCAATGTTGCCGACGTTGTGCTTTTACGGAAACGTCTTTTGAATCTGCCCGATTCAGATTTTGACAATTGGAGAGCTGCGGATTTCTATGCGGACGGAAAGCTTGACGTACTTGATCTGACGCTTATGAAAAGAGCCTTGCTTAATACGATGCCTGCGGCGGAAAACGATAATGATGAACAGTAGGAGGTAACCATGAAGAAAACCATGAAAGCATCAGTAATATTTGCGGTTTCGTTTATATTTGTTTTGTTAGGTATTTCGATTTCGTTTATGACGCTCAACAAAGCAAATGCGGAAACAGGCAGTACGGGCGAAAATGTATCTGCGACCGATCCTACGGAGGCGAATTACATTATAGTGACCGTTCCGGTATATCAGACAATACCTAATCCCACAGAACCGACTGAACCTGTTCCTACTCAAGGGGAAACGGGCGATATAAAGTGGGTCGTAAACGATGACAAGCAGCTTATCATAAGCAAAAATAATGCCGGAGATACTTGTTCTACAGGCGACT
>JAMPFN010000067.1 GCA_023664445.1 Clostridium sp.
TCAGTAATTTTGACGAAATTTCTTTCTGAGAGTACCCGTCAAATATGTACATCGTAAATGCTTCACGCCAAATTTCCGGCAGAGACATTACTTTTTCATACTTCTCAGAGTCCTCGATTTTGTCTATCCAACCGCAGCGATTATTTACTGAATAATCGTCATAAACCTTCAGCTTTTTTATATTCGGATTATCAAAGATACAAACCGTTCTTTCTCTATAGCGTCGGTTCGAGTTGAAAATCTCTCGGTCAAACCTATAAATTGCCGTTATTTGTTCTTCTGTCATTCCAGATTTTCTGTATTCTTCAGCAGTTTTCTTCCACTGCTCCTCAAAGATTTTTTCTTCCAAGCCATGATTATAGCTCACTTTTCCTCACCTCCGTTCGATTTTAAATCAAACGAAGGCTATGGATACTTTGCTGCCAGACAAGACCATTTTGCTGTTAAAAACATGATTGTCCTTTCCGTTTAACGTTGTCATGGCATAAAAAAAGAACCTACGTATTTTTCATACGCAGGCTCACGATTCATCTTAAACATATTAAATTTTGACAAAAAAATCTCCGTTCCGCTTAATGCAGAACGGAGAAATAAGTTCAACTAAATATACAGTTCCTATTCAGGTCGACCACATCTATTTCATTTTGTTCAAAAGCATCTTCAAGCGCGTTATATCCATATTTTAGCAAATATTCATATTCCAAATCAGATATAGGTATCAACTGCAACCATGAAATAAGTTTGTTTTCAGCTGAAATAGTGTATAATTCATGCTCCCATAAAAATGGGTATGCCATGAGCATATGCTTCATTTTTCTATCGGAATAATACATTGATACAACATTTGGAACAACTACTCCGGGTGCATAACTTATTATACCATCAATAATTTGGAAAGCACTTGTAGACATAATATTAGGAAAAAAGTCATACTTACTTTCACAAGCTGAAACCAGTTCAGCCAAAAGCGGTTTTCCGCCGGACTCGAGTCTTGCATCTATATTGCAAAGTCCGAGCGTAGCATAGGAGTTTACATTTTCATAAGGCGTATCAAAACAGCTAAGTATATCAATTGCCTTCTTTTCCTTTTCGTCAAGATATTCAAAAACCTTGTATTCGCCATTAAAAGCTCTATATGCCTCTTTAAAAACCGTTTCCTCTAAATTCATATTATACTTCCTTCGTTTGACCTGGGTTTTATAAAACTTGTAAGCTCTGTTATATGGCTATATGAATGTTAATTTCACTAAAAGATGTAACACATTCTTCAATTCCTCCATCAACTCCGTTTCTAAAAAGAGCTTTTATCTTATCCAACAAAATATCATTCAAAGTAAACACGTCAATATTTTTTTTCATAAGAAAAATATCCATAGCTAATTGGCGTTCGTCATCTGTCATTTCATAATATTCTTGCCAATAATTTAATGCTCTCTCTATTGGCAAAAGATGATTGCATATCAAATAACCTCCTTTTTCAAAAAACACATCCATCAAGTCAATTCCAAACATATTCTTTCCTTCTCCCCAGAATATCTCAGTAACTACTGGATAAGTTTTTCCATTAATATCTTCTAAAAGATATTGTAATGTTTCATATTCAGCAACCTGCACTACTTTTTCATTATCTGGTAAATATGCTCTATAAGGTATCGGCTCGTTATTCACACTTTGAAATGCACCTACCGTTATATCGGCAGCAAATGTGATTGTGCCTCTACACCCACATCCATCATTCATAGAATAATTATTACCGTCCCATGAATGTTCATATGACATTTCCGGAAACCTTAACATCATAATTGCGTGAACAATGGAGGCCATTAAACAGCCATCATACAAATTATCCCTACTAAATTTATACTGTTCCATAACAAATTCCTCTCGTTAATAATTAGACTATATATCAGATATTGTCTATTATATAAAAATTTACTTGAAAAGTGTGGAGCACAATGCCACACTTTTCAAGGACATATGCCATCTATAGTTAGCAAATGTCAAAAAATTCAAAAGAAATACATCTTACAATTTATCTCTTCTATACTCCATTATATATAAAACAGCTTTCAGCCAAAATATATTATTTATTCCATTTTTCCCTATTCAACCTTCTTGATATTACTCTTGCATTAGAATAACTATTAGAGCCACCTTTATCTTTAGGAATAATATGGTCTATCTGCCATTCATCAGGGTCTGGAGTAATGCCTTTTTGACTTTTTTTAGGTCTTTTTAGTATTTCATAATAATCATTAATATCATCTGATTTTACAATTCCTCCATTACGTCGCATATTTTCTTCAATTATTTTTTTCTTTTGAGTAGCAGTGAAATTTTTACCTGCACCTACAGATGGACCATCCGTTAATACATTTTCATAATGTGGAAGATTATCATTTAAGATTTTTCCTTCCGTTAACGCTTTGGAATTAGATTTTAATTTAGATGTCCATTTGTTAACACCATGAGTCGCTGCTCCTATGGCAGCGCCTTCTGTCAATGACCAAGCAGCATCCTTAAATGAGTGAATATCTCCATTTATTGCATCGGCAGCTAAATTTGACGCTCCACCTGTTATTACAGCGCTTGCAAGAGGTCCGGCGCCCGGTATAGGTATTGCTGAAACAGCTCCACTTACTGCACCAGATAATACCGCTTTACCTAATCCATCATTCCAATCTTTATCATGGCGAACATTATCAATAACCTTGGCAGCTCCACTAATTAGTGCACCAACACCCGCACCAATTCCTATTGCTGCAAGAAATGCTAAATTACCTTCTGCATCAACATATACTAGAGGATTATTATGACAATAAGTATAGCGGTTTAAACTTAATGGATCGCCTTGTTTACCACTAAAACTATCCCTCGAAATAAACCTACCGATCTCCGGATCATAGTATCTTGCTCTAAGGTATATAGTACCTGATTCGGAGTCGTAGTATTCACCGCAGTAACGGAACGCATTGGTATCGTTCTCGTCGATATTCTTCTCAACGCCGAAAGCGTCGTAAGTGTACTTCTTAGTTACCTTACCATTTTTGTCAGTGAGGTTTACAACATCGCCATGAGCGTTCTGAGTATAGTAAGTGTACTCGGACTTATCGCCGTTTCTATAGTTGTACTTAGCGACAAGATTTGTGCCGCGGATATAGCAGTCAGCTTCATAGAACTGGTTGTCGATAACGTCAGCAACGATCTGCTTACCGCCGTCCCAGACATGATTTATTTTCTGTCCATCAACAGTCTTTTCATATCTCAGACCGTCAACATTATAAGCATAGCTTGCAGTTGTTTCACCATTGGTAAATCCGATAAGCTGATTTAAGCCATCATAGGTGTTGGTTTCGGTCTTGCCGTCAGCAACTTTCTTGACCTGATTACCATTTTTGTCATAGGTGTAAACTGTCTGCTCGACTTTATCATTCTTATCCAGAGGATTTTTGCCGTCATTCTTGACAGTTTTAGTTTCCTTCTGAAGCAGAGCGGTATATTTACCCTGAGCGTCATTGTAGCTGTACTCGGTGACATAATCCTCAGTACCGGTCGCTGTCATCTTAGAGCGGTTGCCGTAATCGTCATACTCATATTCATAGGTATCAGTCGTGTTGTTGCCAACCTTGACAGACTCCTCAGTCAGTCTTTTCAGACCGTCGTATTCATATGACGTTGATTCTATTATACCACTTTCATTGCGTACTTTGCAAGCGTCAGAACCGTCTAAATAATACGAATATTCATAGCTTGAAATTGTGGAATTTCCCTTTTTATTGGTGATTCCGATTACTTTGTTGTTATTATTGTAGGTATAGGTCGAAACCACGCCGTTTGCAAGAGTTTCGGACTTCTTATTTCCATTTGCGTCATAGGAGTAAGATGCGGTCTCATTTCCCGATTCCTTGACCTTAACAACACGCATCTCATCATCATATTCATAGATTTTGTCTGAATAGAACAGTAAATGCGTCTGACCTGTAAGTTCCTCTCTTACATACTGTGAAACGCCTTCGTAGAAATAGCCTCTGAAGATGGAATAGCCGTTGCCGTCAGATTCTGTTTCGGTATACTTTCTGCCGAGAGCATCATAACTTATGTTTGTAGTCAGCTCGTTGCTTACAGATTTTGTAACTCTTCCCATGCTGTCGTAAGTATAGGACTTGCTGACATTTTTGGAGGAATCTTTTGAATTTACAGTATTTGCCGTAAGCACACGATTGAGCGCGTCGTAAGTGTTTTCTGTAATGTTTTCGTTTGCATCCTTGTTTGTAAGAACATTACCGTTCAGATCGTAGGTTATCGTACCCGAATTATAACCGGCGCTGTCCTTTGTACGAACAAGATGATTGCGTGAATCATAAACATACTCTGTTTTCAGATATGAGGTATCGTTGTCAGACGACAGACCTGTACGCATTTCTGTCTGGATACCGTCATTGTTATAAAAATACTGAGTAATATTCTTTTCGTTTGAACCTGTTCCGCTTAAAGTAACCTTTGAAAGAAGTCCCAGTCCGTTGTACTCGTTCTGAGTAATGCTGTACTTTGCGGTACTTGAATCTTCCTTCTGAACGGTCTGCTTTGTAATGATTATATTTCCATTCTTGTCATACTGATTTTCAGTAACGGAATATTTCTCCTTGCCGTTAAAAGGAGCGTAAGTTTTTGTCAGCTTGTTCAGAGTACCATACTCGTATTTTGTGGTATTGCCGAGAGCGTCGGTCTGACGGGCAAGCTGACCGTTTGCATAGTAAGCGTTTGTACGCTTGGTTTCGCCGTTGGTTTTTTCGTAAACGGTATTTTCTTTCCAGTCTGAAAGAGTCTCGTTTACTATCTGCTTATCAGCAGTAATGTATGTTTTCTTTATGGTTTTAAGACCACTGCATGACTTTGAGGAAGAACTATCGAGAACGGTATAAACATCAAATCCGTGACCCTTTACAAACTCATAATCCGTAGAAGTGAGAATCTGCTTTTCTGCTTTCGCATTGGACTTGAAATATGTTGCCTTTTCACGCTGTAAACCGTCATATTCGGTTACATTTACCGTACCGTCGGGATTTGTTTTTTCTGTAACATTTCCATAAGCGTCATACTTGTAAGATGTTACATTACCCTCAGCGTCAGTTTCTGTTTTCTTGTTATCGTCAGGGTAATATGAAGTCAGAGTTCCATGACTCTTATCAGCAGAATAGTTAGGAGCATATTCGGCAACTTTTCTGCTTAACTTGTCATATTCTGCAATTGTAACGGCAGCTGTTGAATTAGGATCAGTTCCTTTATCAATAGTTTTTATTACATTGTTGAATTTGTCGTACTCGTATTCCTTTACATAACCCTCGGAGCTTGTTTCCTTTGAAACCTGAAGCTGTGCGTTGTATTCATAGCGAGTACCGTGTTCCGGCTTTGAAATTCCGTTTCCATAAACCCATTTTTCACTTACAAGACCTTTACCGTTTCCGGATTTGTGGTAGTCATATTCTGTGATATTCCCCTCAGGATCGGTTGTCATATGAATAAGTCCGATCACTCCGCTGACATAGCTGTCCGGATAGTATTCGTGGCTTGTAATGGCATAGCTGCTTTCGTTTGCAGCGAGATAAGTTATAGGATCAAAATTCTTTGCGGTTACTTTATCAATATCTGTTTGTGAAAGCGTATTCAGACTTTGCGCTTCCTTGACCAAACGAACTCCGTCTTTCTCATACGCCTTGATAGTCGCATAGCCCATTTCGTCAACTTCAGCAATCACATTATTTTTGCTGTTGTAATTTGCTAAAGTAAACGTGCCGTCGGGATTTGTAGTCTTTGTCACATTTCCGTTATCGTCACGGTCATACTTGGTAGTATTGCCCATGATGTCAACGCTTTCGGACATTTCGTCATACTTGTTTTCATCGTCAACCATTTTATAGGTGATCTTGTCAACGTCGTATTTCTGACCGTCCGTTTCGACTTTGTTGGTCTTTACAGCATACTTTTCATCATAATCATACTCAAAGGTTTTAACAAGATTGTCGCCGTCAAATTCCTTTGTGCCGGTATGCTTTTTAGCCTTATCATATGTGTATTCCTGCTTGAGACCTGATGCGTTTTTCAGCCAGTTTACAGAACCGTTATCATTGTAAACTATCTGATCGGTCATCTCGTCATAGCAGTTTGTGATCTTGCAAAGTCTGCCCTTGCCGTCGTATTCGTACTTTTCAGTACCGCCTGCAACATTTGTTGCGGAAATCAACTGAAAATCGGAATTGTATTCATAGGTTACAATTCTGTCTGCCGAAGTATCCTCGATTTTTGTTACACGGGAATGCTCTTTATTGTCGTTGTAAGTGATTTTGTAGGTTCTGCCTGTGGAATCCGTGACGATTCTCTGATTATTTTCCTTTGCAGAAATGGTAAGCTTATTGCCCTCAGCGTCCTCGACCTTGTACATTTCTCCGTCTGCATTAAAATAATACTTCGACTGTGCAGCATTGGTTACAATATATTCGCTGCCCGATTTTGTCATTGTACTGTGAGCATTTAAGCATTCATAACCGCCGCTTTCCTTATCCTTGAAAGTCGTATTAGAACCGTCGGGAAGTACAACCTGATAGTAACCCGGCGCAGGAATTACCATTTTGCTGACGTCAATATTGAAGTCCCAGCCAATACCAAACGAGCCTTCTTCATCGCTTGTTGAGTTATAGGTTCTTACAAAATCGGACTGAACTCCGGGTGATTCAACACTCAGATCTGTAAATGATTTTGTGTAGTTACCTGTTGCGATATGTACGCCGTCGCCCATTTCCCAGCCTTTACGGTAGAGAGTGTAATCCGGTTCGTCATAAGGTCTCCACCATGGTCTGAACCAATATTTATCCTCCGAATATCCATAAGGGAAATCTACTCCACCGTCAAAATTAAAGCGTCTCTCAGTATTATATGAACCATCCTCATTGTCTATGTAGGTTTCGCAGTTATCCCATAGAATTGTCTGCTTTCCGCCGTCTAAACGATAAAATGTAATAATATGCTCACCAGATGAATAAACCGATTTTGGACCTGAAGCTTCGTTTACCTGCCATGTCGGTCCAAGTACATAAATATGTCCGGCAGTCCACTGTCCTTCCATATCGGCAAGAGTTACATACTGCCAGTTGCCATCAACCTCTAATTCATCCATGGCATTTTGCATGATAATACGGTCGTAACAATTTGCCTGACCAAAATCAAAGTTTTGATCAATCCAAAGAAATCCGCCGTTCATTTCCAGATCCATACCGGCATTTCCACTCCAGCCATCAGGTGATGCAGTGCGGAACACAAAATTATTATGTACCCAAATACCGCCGCCATTTAGGTTTAGAGTCGCTCCCTTATTTCCTGACCACAAGGACGGATTATCGGTTGTGAAGTACATACAATCAGCTACTTCAAGAACCTGTCCATTAAGATCAAGATTTGCGTCGTGAAGGCTGAAAACCCCGGGATTATAACAATCGCCCGTCAGTTTAATGTTTTTCTTGTAGCTGGTTTCTGAATTTGAACCGCCATACTCCTTGACATATCCCGCAAACCAGTCACAATCGCTCTGCTCTATCGTTCCGCTTTTATTTTTGTCCATATACTCAAAGTAATTTTCGGAACGACCTCTTTTCTTAGCGGCTTCATTTATTTTTGCAATGCCTTCATCATAATCATCTTTGTTTACGATTACGTCTCCGGTCATTTCATGGTTGTAAATATAGACCCATGTGCCTGGCTGGCGAACTCCGCTGAGTTCACTTTCAAAAGCCGACAAGTATTCCTCGGAAGCGCCGGATTCCTCTAAAATCTCATAATCGGTATCGTTGATAACGCCGTCAAGATTTATATCTAAATCCTGAATTTCCTGCGGTAGTGTATATTCGTCATCGCCAAGATTTTCATAAAACGCATTAAATGCGTCAAGATCTGCTTGACTTATGACATTATCGCCGTCAGCGTCCATACTCGGATTGAAATCGCTGTCGCCACGAGTCGCATTTAAACAACTCTGAGCATATGCCGCATCAGCTTCAGTTATCTGCTCGTCGCTCCACTGATTATCTTGTTCCTCGTTCCATGTGGTGTCGCCAGGCAACAGCATTTCAGGTTCGTCAGAGCTTCCAAGCCAATATACGCCGTATCCCATTCCCTTGTAAAAACGAGGCAGATAACCGTCGCATTCGATTTTTACATTCGTGTCCGGTCCCAGTCCATATGCTGAGACAGTAAAGAATCCGTCGGCGTCTGCCGTTGTTTCGCTTGCCAGATCCCAACCGTCAAATATGAGAATCTTTACCTTCGTTAAATCTGACAGCGTACCGTATTGTCCAACAAATCCGGAAACAACCAAACCTTCTGCTTCAACAGTAGACGGTTCACCCGTACTTGACATATGTGCGGAAACCTCATCCGGATTTCCGAAATATTCTACCTCGCCCAATCCGTCAACGGCGTTTTCATATTCCTGCTGTAGATCGTCTGCGTTCTCGGAAAGTTGTAAGGATTCCTTTATCGCTTCGATGGTTTCAGCATGAGCGATGCCCTGTGAACTGCCGTCGCCGTATATCAGAACCTGTCCCACGAACATAACAGACAAAACACCTGAAACTATTCGTCTGAATTTTTTATTCATTCATTTCCTCCTTTTTTCTTTTGGCAATAATGCCGTTTTTTACTTTTCCTGCAATAAGCATAATAGATAACGTCAGCCATACGATTTCAAATGTCATGGCAATTTTACGAAATCCAAGAAAAATCAGCATACCCGAAATCACAATTTCAACGCTTAGCAGCCAAATTGTTCTTACGTGGTATATGTGCTTTTCCTTTTGGTCAAGCGGTTTGTTTTCATCTTCCACAGGCGACAAAATCACGATTACTGCACAGGCTGCCAGCGATAATACGCTAACTGCCCAAAAGTATTCTTCGGGAACATATTCGACCGCAAACAACGCAGCCGCAAGCATTACCGCTGAAAACGCCCAGCATCTCTGAAAAGTGGAAGCATGAAATCCGCCGGCATAGATTCTGACAGGTATGTATGCCGAAATAAATATAACGGCATAACTCGTCATATCCATTGCCAAGCCTATCAAGAGAGCCGTAGCAACATTCAGAAGCGTCATCAGCATCTGCCGCAGACCATATTCATACAACTCTCTGTCCGGCTTTGAAACCGTTCCGTTTTCTTCAAGCTTATCCGTAATTTTACAGGATAATTTCTCAAACATCAGAATTTACGCAGCTTTTTTGCCGCCTCAGGAAGCTTTTCCTGATGAGTCATCCAAGTACAAGCAGAATTTACAGTCAGCGTTGTAAAAACAAGAGCCAACGCCGCAAATATTCCGCTGTACTTGCTTATGATCTTTTTCATTATATTCACCTCGCTTATATTATATTGGTCTGTAAAATAATTCTATCATAAAAATAGTTATTTTTGTGCTTCTTGTAATAATTCGCCCATGATAATGTAATAATTCGACCATTTTTACTCTTGCATTCCGTTTTATGTAAATTTTTGACAGACTTTTTTGTTAGTGAAGATCAAGCGTTTAAATCAACATTTTACAAAAAAGAGCAAGATCTGCTTTATGCAGATCTTGCTCTAATAGAACTGACCAATTTCAATATTGTTAAAAGTTCATTGTAATTTTTAATTTTTTTTATCATTAACGTCCATATTGCAAAGCATAACGTCTGTCATAAAATTATCGTTTTCAGTATCGAATATCATATCTCCGTAATACCTTTCCAAAACGTTTTTTACGCTTTTTAATCCAATACCATGCGCCTGCTTATTATCCTTTGTTGTTATCAGTTCTTCTCTTTTTATTTTGATTTTACCGTTGAAAGTGTTTTCCATATGAATAAACAGAATATTTTTGTCAAATGAAATATCCAGATAAAACTTTTTATTTTCAACCTTTTCCATCGCTTCCATAGCGTTATTTAAAAGATTTCCCAACACAATATTTATATCAAAATTCCTTATTTTTAACTTATCCGGTATCACAATTGAATATTTTGTTTCTACGTTCTTTTGACGCATTTCCTGAAGCTTATAATTGATAATACTGTCGACTTCGCTGTTTCCGGTTTTAATAAGCTGACCGTCAACTTTCAGAAAATCAAATGCATTTTTAACGAATTCAATAATACTTTTACAATCGCCGTTTTCGGCATATTTTTCTATGCTTATCAGATGATTTTTAAAATCGTGCCTTATAAAAGAAATTTTTTCCTGTGATTCTTTCATAACCTCCAATTCGTTATTCTTGGCTCTGATTGCCTGTTCAAGCAGTCTGTTTTCATATGCCGCTTCATAATTTTTTTGAAGACTGTCGTAAAGACAGAAAACCAAAACATTAAAAATTATAAGGATGACTGCAGTTATTATCGTCTTAACGCTGTAATTGTACATTGTCAGAATTCCAATGGCGATGCTGCCAAGCGGAACTGTAAGAATAGTCGCCAAGTGAAGCTTTTTAAGCTCACAAAGCGTTCCGCGCTTAAGTTTATATTCAAACAGCAGATCCGCTAAAAACGTTATAAGAACCGTTGCCATACCGCTGCTTATCATTATCGAATCAAGACCCGCCGCCCGTGCGGTCGTATACATGATCCCGTCCGCAAGCATATTTACGGCGTAAAACGCCGCCGGAACAAAAATTTTGCTTGAAATTTTCGTTTCATACAAAAAGGTAAGAGCAAATAATGGAACGATATTTGTTATCACATTCAAAGTGAAATTTTCAAACATTAACGCAGCGCCGCTGTTTATCAGATAATAAACTGCTATTCCCACAAACGTCCATACTTTATTGAATTTAGTCTCCTTAAACAAGAAGTTTATCAGTTTCCAGTAAATATAAACCCTAAACGCATTTCCTACTAAATATATGATGTTTTCTGCCATTTTGTTTCACCTCGTTTTAAAATCTCCGGCTCTGTGCTGAAGTATAGCCCGCCTGATTTCCTTTCTGTTTGGTTTGCTGACGGTCAGTATCTGACCGCCGGTTACTGTCACTTCATCATAGCTGTAAAAATCAATGTGAAAAATATTCACAAAAAAAGATTGATGGATCGTTACAAACATATTCAGGCATTTATTTGAGAACAATTCTTCAAGCTTTCCATAGTATTCATATGTTTTTTCATCTATGCAGTGAACGATAACTTTTCTTTTCATGCTTTCAAAGTAAATTATTTCATTTACGGGGATAAGCTTTATCGCCTTTTTGTTTTTATATTCAAAATATGTTTCTTTATAAAAACATGATACGTATTCTTCAAGACAATTGAAAAGTACAGTTTCTTCAATTGGTTTTACTAAAAAATTAAAAGGACGTATCTGAAAAAGTTCCATTGCATATTCTGTTTTAGAAGACACATATATAATTTGACATTTTTTATCATTTTCTCTGAGTCTATGTCCGGTTTCCACCCCATTTATTTTGGCGAGTTCAATGTCTAAAAGAATAAGATCGTACGAAATGAATTCTTCAATATCGTCAAGCAGATCTTCTCCGCTGTAAAATTCTTTTATCTCTAAAAATATCTTTTGACGGGGTTTCAAACTTTTTAAGCATTTTTACTATCGATTTGCAAAAAATTTTATCATCGTCAACAACCGCAATCCGAATCATGCAGAACACCTCCGTATTTTCCATAATATCACAAGTTTACATATATTTCAAGAAATTTTTCGTAAAACCTGTGATATAATAGAACGTAGGGAAGTCGTTTTGACTTTCGTCAATTCCACCAATTAGTAAAATCAAAGCCGTAGACAGCGCAGAATAGGCGTTGTTAATAAAACCAATTACAATATTTTGACGGTTAAAAGATTAAGCGGTAAGTTTTAATCTGTTAACATAATTTTTCTTCATTTGCATAGAAGAATGCACATAACGGTTGAGAGTAATGCTTGCATCGGCGTGTCCGAGCAGCTCGCTGAGAGTTTTCGGATCGAATCCGTTTTCAATGCAAACGGTCGCATAGGTATGACGAAGCAGATGAAAATTTACGTTTCTGATACCGCAAATTTTCAAAATAGCCTTGAAACGGTTCTGCATAGTTCTCGGCTCGGTAGGCTTGCACGTTCCGGTGATGATATAAAAATCATCGCCCTTTCTTTTTTGCCTTAAAATGTTAAGGACAAAATTTGGAATCGGAACAGTACGTACAGAGCTTTTGCTTTTCGGAGAACCAATAACAACCTCAGATTTACCATGCTTGTTGATTCTCTGAACTGTTCTGCTGACAGAAATTGTTCCGTTATCAAAATCAATATCGCCCCACTTCAGACCGCATAGTTCACCAACACGAAGTCCTGTAAAAAGGCAAAGTAAGACAGAAATATTTGTATTATTCTGATTATGGAGCAGATAATTTTCAAGTCTTTTTCTTTCAAAAGCGTTCAGCACATCGGTCTGCTTTTTTTCGGTTTTAGGCATGGTAAAATGAGTTTCACAAATGCCATACTCTCTCGCCGCATAAGCCTCAATGCTGCGGTATACGGTCATAATATCACGAACGGATTTGGCAGACAGACCGCCTTTGCCGTTGAGTCTGCCGTGATTTAACTTGTGGTGAATGAAATCATTAAGCTTGCTTGTGGTCAGATTCTGCATATGCTCGCCTCCTAAGATTGGCAGAATATGCTTTGAAATAATGTTCTCATAGTTGGCGTAGCTTGATTCCTTGACACGCAGCTTTGCAGAGGAAAGCCATTGCTGCGCCGCATCACGAACAGTCAGTTTTATTGCAGAAACGCTGTGATTTTGTTTTATCGAATACAGCTCAGACATCTTTTCCTTGACCTCGGATAGCGTTCTTGCATAAACGGACTTATACTTGATTTTTCCGTTATCCTGATAACCGACAGGGACACGTCCCTCAAACCGACCGTCTTTGCGTTTATATATATTGCTCCCTCTTTTAGCCATATAATCCTCCCGTTCCGACTGAAATGTGACGGTTTAAAAGCTTGAAATTTTGCATTTCAATCCACTTTTCAGCTTTAATTTTTCAAAAAACACTTTACATTTACAAAAATTGTGCTATAATAATCATATATTATCATTAAATCCACTCGAAAATTGTCAAAAACCGCCTTCATCAATTGACGGAATTGACGAAAAAAGCATATCGAATGCATTCACATCCGATATGCCGATTTTTTAATATTCCTGTACCTGACCATGCTCCTGCTTAATACCAAGCGATTGCTTCTTCTCCTGAATCACTCTTTGCAGCCTGCTGTCTATCATTTTTCTTCCCGATTGAAATTTGCGATGGTAGTCGTCCTCGAT
>JAMPFN010000068.1 GCA_023664445.1 Clostridium sp.
CGGAAGCTTGATTTTCTTTGGTTCGTTTCTTGCATCAAGGCAAGAAATGAACATCTAAACACTTTAATGGGACGCTTTCACTTGCAGAGCGTCCCATTAAAAATAATTTTGAAGCCCCGTTCTTTTTGGACGGGGCTTCATCAATTATTAATTTATATATTCAAAAAATTTCAATCGTTCATCACTTATTTCCGGAAATTCTTCTTTATATCTACAGAATTCCTCAAATGCGGTTTCGCCGTCGTAGACGCCGCCCGTTTTTGCCATATATTCCTCATACTCTTCAAAAGCGGTATATCCGAAAAACTTTTTCAAGAGCGTGTATTCTTCCGGAACAACAGCATCGCGCTGCGTTTCATAAAATCTCATATCATATATTCTATAAATATCATCGAAGAAATTGTAATTGCCGTCAAGATGATCGTAAATATATGATTCAATACTGTTTGACGCGCGAAGATCCTTCATAAAATTTTCAAATGTATACTGCGAATCCGAAGCCTGATTATATATTTCCTCGGCAATATCCGAATATTCTGACGGTATAACATAATATTCGTGACGTAAAGAAAGCACATAGCAGTCGCTTTCCTCGTAATAATTGCTGCGCGCGTATTTCATCAGCTCGTTTATCTGCTCTGAATCAAGATATCGGTAATAGCCGAGCGTTTCCACATAGCCGAATGACGCCGTTATATCGTTTCTTCCCCAGCTTTTGTAGCCCTCGGGCTTGTATAGTATACCCTCGGCTTCCGATATGTAGGACGGAAGATTTTTCTCATTCAGTCCCCCGTGCGACTTTATAAATTCAACCGTATTCGTAAAGCTTTCTCTTATAGGAATATAAGCGTTTATATAGCATACGGGCTTTGAAGTCATAAGCTCTTCTGTGGTCGCATTCATGTAATCCTGCTTGTAGATCTTCAGGAATTCCTCTCCTTCCTCATCGCTTAACGGAATAGAAGTATAGTCGCTTACATTCTTGATAAGCGAATAGTCAAGCTCATAATAACTGGTTTTATGCTGTCTGTGATATTCGCTCAGCTCTGCATACTCTCTGATGAGTTCCGTTCTGTATTCAGCCATTTCCTCCGTATGGTCGAGTACGAAAAGCTGCTTTACCTGATCGACGCTGAGCTGATAATTTCTTACCATAGATCCGCCCGTTTTTAGGTTGTATTTAAACTGGACATGGTACATAGGATAGTCGTAACATTCGTCGAGCTTCTGATCCACGTCATATATATGGTGATAATATGAGCCGTCTATATCGGACAGAGTATCATATTTTCCTTCCTTGTAGGTGTCGATAATATCCTCGTGAAGCTCCGTCATTTTCTTGATGATATCCTTGTCCTTGTATTTTATTGAATCTCCATGGAAAACATCATAATAATAGGTGCCGTAATATTGATTGTCATCTGAAACCTGAAAATCATCTATACCGGTGTAGTCTACCTCGACGCTGCTTAAAAGCGAGGCGGGATATACTCTTCCCTCTGCGCCGAATCCGTTAGTAGCCGATGAAATAACGCACATCACAAGTATTCCCAGCATGGTGACGCCGTATCTTATAAAGGACATGTGGATTTTCTTAAAGCCCCTGTTTGTTATGACTTCAAATATCATGTAGACGATAAGCGAGAAAAGAATAACAGGGAGCAGTACTTCGATCTCAAATCTTGCGATAAGAGATATCGCCATCATAATAACGGTTACGATAATGTAGTAGAACATTTTGTATACATAAGGCTTTGAAACGTCCTCCGCTTTTCTCTTTTTATAGAGGAACATGGAAAGCAGAAAATAAGCCGCAATGAACAAAACGAATATAAATACCCATTTTCCGTATACGAGGGCGGGTATGCAGTTTTCCTCACTATAATCCAAAGCCTGAACCAAGCTTGATATCAGATATATTGCCGCTCCGACAGGACTTGTATATCCCAAAGCGGGCAAGGCTGTTTCGAGTATCGGAACGCCGTAAAGATTTGCGAAAAACAGTCCGGCAACAACGGCTATAGCCCCGGGTATCAGCGCGTTTATCAAAAACATGTTCAGTATACATTCAAACAGCGCGCCGCAGCAGCACGTTACAACTACGGTGAGCGTATAAAGCATTGTCATCATCAGGGCAGCCGCGAGTTCCCCTTGTAATATTATGGGAAATACCTTTAGAGCTTCCGATATAGTAGGAGCTATTATTTGGGGTTCGCATAAGATCTTTGCAAAAAGTATAATATCGGCTATGATACATGCCGCTATGAAAGGCGCTACATAAACTGCAAGCCCCGAAAAGAAATCGCTCAGAAATTTGGTGCGTCTTTTTATCGGCAGGGAATATATCATATCGACCTGTGATTTTTTATACAGATAACTGAAATTTGTAAGGGCTACGAAAACTCCGCAGATCACCGCTGCCGCAAGACAGAATATGGCTATCATCAAAAACGCCGCAGAGGAAACGCCGTCCGAAAAATCGTGATCCGAACTTGCTATAACAGCAAGAGTGGAAATTACGGGCAGTCCGAGCAGCTGCATGACTGATATAAATATCAGCATTTTTTTATTGCTTTTTATCGAAAGAAGGAAACTTTTCATAAATTTTGTATTGATTTTAGATTTCAATGCCGTTAAAGTCATAACCCAACGCCTCCATTTCATAAATAAATATTTCCTCGAGAGAAAGCGGAATCGCGTCGACCACGATAGGGGACTTCGGAGCAAGCTTTTCCTTTATCTCGTCGACCTCGCCCTTTGCGATTATATGATATACGCTCTGGTTTTTCTCGAAATGCAGTATGTCTATTCCCGTACCGAGAAGCTCTTCCTTTGTATAGGACTGCGGCATATCGGAGTCGGCAGACTTGAATACCGCCTGTATCTTATGTATATTGCCCTTAACGCTGTCCAGTTCTCTTGAAAATACTATTTTTCCTTTGTGCAGCAAAGCTACGCTGTCGCATATTTCATTTATTTCTTTAAGGTTATGCGACGAGATGACCGCCGTAAGCTTCCTGTCCATCATAGCGTCAAAAAGCATTCGTTTTACGATTATGCGCATTGTGGGATCAAGACCGTCAAAAGCCTCGTCAAGCAGCATATATTCCGTACAGCAGGCAAGCGCCGTTATAACTACAGCCTGACGCTTCATGCCCTTTGAAAATGCGCTCATCTTCTTTTTCAGCGGAAGATCTATCGTAGTGCGCAGCTTTTCAAAAAGCTCGTCGGAAAATTTCGGATAAAAGCTTTTATAATAGTTTTTCAGCTCTTCAAGAGTGAGCGAAGTGAATTGTATAGTTTCATCGTTTATGAAAAATATACGTTCTTTAACGTCGGGGCAGTCGAATATTTTCATGCCATCGGCTGTGACCGTTCCCTCCTCGGGGGAATATATTCCGGAAATAAGGCGGAGTATGGTCGATTTTCCCGCGCCGTTCGAGCCTAAAAGCCCGAATGCCGTTCCCTTGGGGATAGTCAGATCGATTTTGTCAAGCACTTTGAAATCATCAAACTGCTTTGTGACTTCTTTAAGTTCCAACATAATTATAACCTCTCTATTCTTTCCTTGAGTTCGCTTTTCAATATACCGATTTTCAGCGCCTCCGACGCCTTTTCGTCAAAATCGGCAAGAATGTAGTCCTTGATCGAAGAGTCGCACGTTTTTGCCACAAAGCTTCCTCTGCCCGAAATCGAATAAATTATCTTGTTCCGCTCAAGTTCCTGATAAGCCTTTGCGACCGTGTTTGGATTTACACCCAATTCCTTTGCCAGACTGCGGACGCTCGGAAGCTGATCGTTTTCCTTCAGCACATTTTTTATGATAAGCTCGACAGTTTTTTTGTAAAGCTGTTCGTATATAGGCGTGCGGCTTTGCAGATCGATATCAAACATTTTATTCCTCCTCTCTAAGCGTATTATGATTTCTAATACACTTAGTATACACTATTATTTTCGTTTTGTCAATAGTTTTTTGCAAAAACACAGAAATAAATTTTTGAGAAGTTTGTGTGGGGGACTCTGTCCCCCAACCCCCTTGCTTAAGGGAACATTCTCTACGAGCCGTCCCCTCTGTCAGCTTCGCTGACATCTCCCCGCCCCGCGGGGAGTCACCTTTGGAATCCTCGTGATTTTTTGCAATACTACCCAAAGGGTAGTATTGCAAAAAATGTGGGTGACCCACACGAAACGTTCTTGGCAAAGATTGGGAGATAAAACCCTCAAAATTCTGAAAATCAAATTTGGTGTAAACTATAATTGCGGAACGCAAAAAAGTGACGTTTACAGTCCCCGTCTATAGAGATAGTCATTATCTTTCGCTTCTGCGACTCACAGCGTAAGCTGTGCCGGAGCGGAAGCTTGATTTTCTTTGGTTCGTTTCTTGCATCAAGGCAAGAAATGAACAGACTACACTAATCAATTTTTAAAAATAAAATTGCAGCTTATACAAAAAGTTGCTTTTAAGGGGACGCCCTCTCTTGCAGGGCGTCCCCTCGCCTAAAAACAATCCGCAGGATTGTTTTCTTAACGGCTCACCCCTTGCGGAGCGCCCTACGGCAAAGAATTTCGACGTCTGCGGACGTCGACCAAAGGCTCTGCCTTTGGAATCCGCAAGCCTTTGAAAAGGCTTGACCTAAACTTTAGATTTGGTTTTTTCGCTTCTGCGACTCACAGCGTAAGCTGTGCCGGAGCGGAAGCTTGATTTTTTTTGGTTCGTTTCTTGCATCAAGGCAAGAAATGAATATATAAGCAATTAAAGGGGACGCTTTGCAAGTGGAAGCGTCCCCTTAAAATATTTATAGTGAACGTCAAAAATAATTTGACGTTCACTATAAAAATCATTCTCTCTTATGATAGCTTCTGAAATCAAAATGAATTATCTCCGTTATAAAGCTTAGCATTTCCGAGGAAGAATGGATAAGCTCCATTACGGTTTCCGTATCTATATCAAATTGCAGATCCGCCGGATACCTTGTTTCGATATAGTAATGATTAAGAAGCGTGCTTTTTTCAAGCCATTTGTTGAAATGATAGTCTATCTGCATAGCCTGTTTGCAAAGCCATGTAAGATTGTGACCGTCGTAAAGATGATGCTTTTTGAACAGAAGATAGCCCTTCAGCGCCTTTTCTATACATTGCTGGCAATGAAATGCCGCGCCGTTATAGCATCTTTCATCTCCCAAAAGATTTTTTGCGGCAAGCAGATCGAGATTGGCATAATACAGCCAGTCGAAATACCGCCTGCTGTCCTTTTCACGATATCCTCTACCCATATATTTCCGCTCCCGAATTTTCTATTTTCCACGCAAACGTACCTATTTCGGCTTTAAGCTTTTCAAATTCGCTTTCCTTGTAAATAACGAGATCAAACGGCAGATCGCAGTCCACTTCAAGATAAAGACGGCATTCAAGTTCAGGCAGATTCCGAGCGTTGTCGTCAAGTATCAGCGCAAGCTTAAAGCTTGTAAGTTCCCCTTCGTTGTTTACCTTATAGCTTATAAGAAAAATTTTTTTTATTTCTTCACAGCTTTTTTTCAAAAGCTGCGCGGTATTTTGTATTACAGCGTTTTCTTTCAAAATTATCACTCCTTTAGAAAATATATATTCCGTCCTCACAGTTGAAAATATATTTTATCTGTTCTGTAAGCTTGTATACTTCTCCGTCGTCTGTCAGAGCGGTTACATCGTAGTTGAGATATTTAGCGTCTTTTATGGTATCCGAAAAGCTTTTTTCAAGTCCCGCTTCACTATAGATACTGTCAAGCATTTCCTCTATTTCTTCAATTCTGTTATCGGTACTGCTGTTTCCGCAGTTGAGCACTTCTATTTGAGAAAAATCAAAGCCTTCTCCCAGTTCGCTTTCCATAGAACTGTACTCGCTTTCAACAAATTGATCAATATCGTAAGAATTTTTTTCTTCAAGATATTTTATATATTCCTCGGGCATAGTTGTGCGGAACAAATCGTTATCCTTGTTCTTCAAAGAAATATAATAATTGGAAAGAACCGACATTTCATCATCAGAAATGAAATTTCCATCATAAATCAGATAAATATCATTGCCGCCGACTTCTTTTATAGTCTGTCCGTAAATCAGTTCCGAGGATTCGTCTTCCTTTCCGCACCCTGTCAGCATCGCTGCCGCAAATACCGCGCATATCACAGCGGATAATATTTTTCTTATCAATTTAAAGACCTTCTTTCAAAAGGAAATTTACTATTATAATCATACCTTATTGATTTAATTATGTCAATGGATTTACGGAAAAATTGTAAAAAAATATTGAAAAATCAAACCGTATATAGTATAATTTACATATACGAATGTTGAATTTATCAAAAATAAACGTTAAAAATAAAACGGAGGATTTATGCCGAGATTTTTTCTTGATAATATAGATGCGCATTCTCCTGTGATAATCGGAGATGACGCAAGGCATATAGGCTTTTCGCTAAGAATGAAACCGGGAGAGCGGATCACAGTCTGCTCAAACGGGATCGACTACGACTGCGCTATAAAGCAAATCACAGGGGACACAGTCTTTTTGGAGATAAAGGAAAGCATACCTTGTGCCGCCGAGCCTTCGATAAACCTGACGCTTTATCAGGCGCTTCCAAAGCTTGATAAGCTTGAAACTATCGTGCAAAAGGCAATAGAGCTTGGCGTTTCGGAAATAGTTCCGGTCATGACGAGAAGATGCATCTCAAGACCATCGCAAAAGGATTTTTCAAAGAAGCTTGAAAGACTCAGAAAAATCGCTCTTGCGGCGGCAAAGCAGTCGGGAAGAGGTATTATTCCCGATATTTCGCCGCTTATCGATTTCAGGACGGCTGTTTCGCAAATGTCGGAAACGCAGTGTCCTGTAATGCTCTATGAAAACGGCGGATCAAGCTTTTCCGAACTTAAAACGGAAAATAAAACAAATTTTTCCGTTCTTGTCGGAAGCGAGGGCGGCTTTGACCCGGAAGAAGCGGAATACGCGAAAAATTCGGGAATAATTCCGATCTGGCTTGGAAACCGCATACTCAGGTGCGAAACCGCGCCGCTTGCCGCGATATCGATATTAATGTTTATTACAAAAAATTTATAAAAATGTTGAAATTTGGTTTTGTTTGTGGTATAATAAATGCAAAGCATTTATTATAGTTTATCTAAAGTCCTTGCAGATGCGCAAATTTAAAATTTTTATTTATACTAAAAACAAATTATTTTGTCATTTAGTATAAAACCTTGATATTTGGGCTGATAAACATACTACCGGACCGCTGACCGTGTAAACAATATTTTCAGCGGAGAAATGAGGAAAATTATGAAAAAAGTTTTATTTTTCGGACTTTTAGCAGCCGGCGCGGCAGTTGCGGCTGCCGCTGTTTACAAGGCAAGAAGCAAAAACTATGTTTGCGACGCAGATTACACGGAAGACGAATGCGACGACTGCTGCTGCGACTGCGGCGAGGAATGCTGCGACGACGTTTGCGATATTCCGGCGGAAAAGGCAGATGAAGCGTGCGTTCAGGGTGAATCTTCACCTCAGGAGGAAGTAAAACCCAATACAAACTTAGAGGACGAGCCTACGGGAATTTGATAAAAACGAGTGATCCGAAAGAACGCTTACCCTATCAATTTGCAGAGAAAAATGACGGTTACGGTATTGTCAATTTGTCATTTTATTTCAAAATCCCTTGATTTGCATATTTCAAGGGATTTTGTGTTATAGATATCGACATTTTATTTGACTGTATTGGGTGTTGCCTTATCGGATTTAATGAGATAAATTTTATTAAAAAAGTATATTTCACAGACTTTTGCTGTCAATTAACAAAACTTTAACATATTATTTACAAATATTTCCAAAATTTTCCAAAAATATTTTTTTATTGCTATTGCAACGTTATTTTTTCTGTGATATTATAAAATTGTAGGAAAAATCGGGAGGTAGAGCAAAATGATAGACAAAATAAAAGTTTTGATCGGAGATGACAGCGTCGAATACGGTATAGCCTGTGCAAGTACCTTAAGGGGACTTGGAATGTATGCTATAACAAGACCGAAGGACGGCGGAGTATTGTTTGAAACAATAAAGAATGACAAGCCCGACGTTGTGGTTATCGACGCTATTCTCCCTCACATGGACGCCATTGAGCTTATTAAGAAGGTTCAGGCTCTTGGCGGAAAAAGTCCGGAATTTATCATAACTTCCGCTTATGACAATTCTTTTATCGAAAAGCAGGTAATGCAGAGCGGTGCGGCATATTTTATGCTAAAACCGTTGGATATGGCGGTTCTTGGCGAAAGAATACTTTCGCTTATGAAGGGAAACGGGATAAGGCATTCCTCCGATGATAAGCAGGATATGGAAATAGTCGTTACGGAAGTGATACATCAGCTGGGCGTTCCGGCACATATTAAAGGATATCATTATCTGAGGGAGGCTATACTGTCTTCTCTCGAACATAAGGAGCTTTTGGAAAGCGTTACGAAGATGCTTTATCCGACAGTCGCGAAAAAATTCGATACCACGTCTTCAAGGGTTGAAAGAGCTATACGTCATGCTATCGAAATAGCGTGGGACAGGGGAAATCTTGACACGCTGAATTCGTTTTTCGGATATACTGTCAATACCTGCAAGGGCAAGCCGACAAATTCGGAATTTATCGCTCTCATAACGGATAAGCTCAGACTTCAATATAAGTCCTCGCAGGCATTGAAAAGGGCGTGAGCTTATAATATTGATCCGCCAATTAAGCCTTGCCAAATTGGCAGAAACAATATTTTATGCTAAATGTCGAAATTCTTTAGCCGTAGCTCCGCAAGGGGTGAGCCGTAAAAAAACAGTCCGTAGGACTGTTTTTAGGCGAGGGGACGCCCTCTCTTGCAGGGCGTCCCCTTATCTAACAAAATCAAAGCAACACCGTACAAAGACTGCCTAACGGCTTTGCACCAAATCTGCTTGCAAATTTGGTGCATTTTTGTGTTTTGAAAATTGCTCTTGTAATATAAATAAAAATATGATAATATAATATAAGAGTTGTTATATAAGAAAAGACGTGCAATTATGCCTATGAGAGCAACTTCTAAAGCGTATTCCAAAACGCAGCCGAATACTATCACACGAAAGGAAATGATTTTAATGGAACTTATCAAAAAGGATATTTATGACAAAAGCTTTAATCCATTCAGTCTTATAGGAAAAGAATGGTTTTTGCTTACAAGCGGAACTTCCGATAATTATAACACAATGACCGCGTCATGGGGACAGCTTGGTATTCTTTGGAATAAGCCTGTATTTACGGCGTTTGTCAGGACTTCAAGAAAGACATTTGAATTTATGGAAAGCAACGAGCTTTTTTCCGCTTCGTTTTTTGATGAGGACTATAGAAATGTCCTGAACTTCTGCGGCTCCCATTCGGGCAGGGACTGCGATAAGGCAAAGGAAACAGGTCTTGTACCGATCGAAATAGATGGTACGACTTCTTTTGAACAGGCAAGATCCGTATTTGTATGCAGAAAGCTTTATGTAAAGGATATGGAGGAAAGTGATTTTGTCGATAAGAGCCTTTTGAAATTTTATGAAAACGATCCGTATCACAAGGTATTTATAGGAGAGATTTTAAGTGCGTATGAAAAATAAGGCAGCTCTGTACGAATAAGTTATGACTATAAGGGGACGCTTTCGCTTGCAAAGCGTCCCCTCTTTGACATACGGTCGGCGACCCGACAGTACAAGTCGCGCATCTGCTTTATAGTCAGCCTACATGAAAACGTTTAAATAATTACCATAAAATCCTAAAAATACCTATGATCTTTCAAAGCATCGCATAAAACCGCATTTTCAAAAAATCAGCAATTAATCAATATGATAATTGCCTTAATAAAACCTTTCTTTTAAGTCAATAGTATTATTGTGAGCAATAAAGAAAGGAGAATGCAATGAAAAATTTTTTTAAACCGATATTTGCTGTTGTTACTTTGTTTATATTTAATATCTGCGCAATTGTCGGTTATTATTCAATAAATCTTCCCGACAGCTTTTACGTTTCAACAGAAAGTCCGCTGACGCTTTCAACGCGTTTTTCCATAGAAGCTGAAAAAAATGATATTGCCGCAGCGTTTGCCGGAGAAATCTCACCGAATGTCGAAACGGTCGATCTTAAACTTTTCGGAGTTATACCTGTAAAAAACGTTGAACTCCACACAGTTGAAACGCCTGTGCTTATACCCGGCGGAGATCCGTTCGGTATAAAGCTTTTAATGGACGGCGTTATGGTTGTCGGTACGGGAGAAGTCAAAACCGCAAACGGTATGATCTGTCCTGCTGCGGAGTGCGGAATAGAGATAGGGAACGTCATACTTTCCCTTAACGGGAAAAAAATCGCGTCAAACAATGATATTGCCGGAATAGTATCCGCTTCAAAGGGACAGCCGCTCGAGGTAGTTTATACGGACGGCGAGAGCGAAAAGGTTTCTCTTATAACTCCTGCGTATTCCCTTCCCGACTGCTGTTATAAGGCGGGTATCTGGGTAAGAGATTCTACGGCAGGGATAGGTACGGTTACATTTTACGAGCCTGAAACAGGACGTTTCGGCGGTTTGGGACATCCTGTCTGCGATACCGATACCGGAGAGATAATTCCCATATCCTCCGGAGAAGCGGCAGAGGTCGAGATAACAGGTGTCGTAAAGGGAGATCCCGGTCAGCCGGGAGAGCTTAAAGGGCGTTTTTCTTCAAAAAGGCTTACGGGGATCATATCTTCAAATAACAAGTACGGCGTTTTTGGAGAGCTTTTTTCGGATGTGCCAAATGAAAAAGCCGTTTCTATGGCGTTAAAGCAGGAGGTAAAGGTCGGAAAGGCATATATAATTTCGACTATAGATGAAAGCGGTTCGCAGAAATTTGAAATAGAGATAGAAAAGATCGACAGCCGTAATACGGGTACGAAAAACATGGTCATAAAGGTTACGGACAAGCGTCTGCTTGAAAAAACGGGCGGAATTGTTCAGGGTATGAGCGGAAGTCCGATAATACAAAACGAAAAGCTTGTCGGAGCGGTTACGCATGTTTTTGTAAGCGATCCCGAAAGAGGATATGGGATATTTGCGGAAAATATGTATGAATGGGGAATAAAAGGTTAGCTTTTGTTTATGAAGCAGGTTCTGAATAAAAAATGAGGGATACCGCAATACAGTACCCCTCATTTTAAATCGGATTTTAATATAATCAGTTTTTAGTTGCTGAATCCGCTTTCAACGAGTTCAACAAGCGCTTCAACAGCCTGCTGTTCATCAGCGCCGTCAGCAATAATTCTGATGGATGTGCCGCCTACGATTCCCAGTGAAAGGATACCGAGAAGACTCTTGGCATTTACTCGGCGTTCCTCTTTTTCGATCCAAATAGACGACTTGAACTCATTGGCTTTCTGGATGAAAAAAGTTGCCGGTCTTGCATGAAGTCCAACCTGATTCTGAACCATAACATCTTTCACAAACATAACAAACTCTCCTATCTTTGCATAGATTACAAAAAATTCACATTACTCAATGCTTTTATTTCTTTTGCTGATTACAATTATACAAGCTATTTTCTCCATAGTCAACGGAAAAATTACACTAAATATACCTTTTGGGCAAATTTTCTACGCTTTGATTAATGTTGAGATTTTCTTGAGCCTCATATTTGTTGAATATAACGAAACATTTTGGGTGTTGATTAGTGTTATTCACTGCATACAAGTTTCAACAATGGAATATATGCATATTTAACAACCGGAAGTTCGGCATTTTGAATAAACGATAATCTTTATTTCTCCGGTTTCCGAGGAGTTATATTAAACTCGTTTATATATCTTTCATACATATCCGGACGTTTTTCCTTTGTAAGCTCAAGGCTTTGAGCCGCTCTCCAATCGGCGATATTTTTATGATGTCCTGTCAGAAGCACGGGCGGTACGGCTTCTCCCTCCCATATTTCGGGACGGGTGTAATGCGGATATTCAAGAAGTCCCGAAAAATGACTTTCCTCTTTATAGCATTCGGGATCGGAAAGCACTCCGTCGCACATTCTCGATACGGCGTCGGTAAGAACCGCAGCAGGCAGCTCGCCGCCTGTCAGCACATAATCGCCGATAGATATTTCCTCGTCAATTATTTTGTCAAGTACTCTCTGGTCGACGCCCTCGTAATGACCGCACAGCAGAAACAGATTTTCCTTTTTGGAAAGCTCGACAGCCTTTGACTGATCGAAAACCGAGCCCTTCGGCGTCATATATATAGTATGCGGCTTTGTGTCCGTTTGTTCACATACAGCCTTATAGCACCTGTAGATAGGATCTGCCTGCATGACCATTCCCATTCCGCCGCCATAGGGAATATCGTCTACGCGTCTGTGCTTGTCAAGGGTGTATTCTCTTATCTGGTGGCAGTTTATTTCGACAGCTCCTTTTTTTCTTGCGCGTCCGACTATGCTTTCGGAAAGTATGCTTTCCATCATTTCGGGGAAAAGCGTTGCGATATCAATCCTCATCGAAAAGTCCCTCCAGCGGACGGATAAGCATAATTGAATTATCAATGTCCGTTTCTATCACGACGTCCTCGATCGCGGGGACAAGATAGGTTTTATCGCCGTTCTTTATCTCATATACATCATTCGCTCCCGTTTGAAGCACGTCTTTTATTTCGCCGTATATCCTGCCTGTGTCTGCATTTTTAACCGTAAGACCTATTATATCCTGAATGAAGTAAGCGCCTTCTTCGAGTTCTATCTCGTTTCGGTCTATGTAAACGATTTTGTTTCTAAGGGCGTTTGCGGCTTCGGGAGTGTTTATTCCCGAAAGCCTGATAAGTACCGTGTTTTTATGTACTCTTGCGGAATCGACCGTATAAGGCGTTTTTTCTTTCCCAATATATATAGTATCAAATTCGCATAGAAATTCGGGGTAATCGCACCACGGCACCACTTTGATCTCGCCTTTTATACCGTGAGTGTTGACAATTTTTCCCGATTCAAGCATGTTTTTCATATTTGCCGTACTCCTTTGCAGTTTTTAGTGCAAAAATATTTTATCATAAGTGTATGGGGTTTGTCAATTGCAGTAACGTATGGAATTTGATTTTTGAAAAGTTTATGGGAGACTCTGTCCCCCATACCCCCTTGTTTAAGGGAACAAATCCCCTTAAGAATTGTAGTATGTTCATTTCTTGCCTTGATGCAAGAAACGAACCAAAGAAAATCAAGCTTCCGCTCCGGCACAGCATAAGCTGTGAGTCGCAGAAGCGAAAAATCCAAATCTAAAGTTTAGGTCAAGCCTTTTC
>JAMPFN010000069.1 GCA_023664445.1 Clostridium sp.
CGCGCTTTACACGCTCCGGCAAATGCGCGTCTATGATTTCAATTTCGGTCATTTTTTACCCTCCGTAATTTCACTATTTTCTTTTTGTATATTTTTGATTGACCTAAATTGCTATATCCATAAATTTCATCATAGCTATGATTCCTTCATAACTGTAATTTCCATTGTCATAAGCATTGGAAAAAACATTTATCACTCCTCTTATAGCTTGAGGCGTTTTAGCGACTCTCCACAGTAAGTCGATCTCTTTATCTTTGTTTTCCGATTTAAGTATCGGAAACAGCTTTATAATATCGTTTCTTGTGATAGTATCCTTGCTATAAATCTTTCTTTGCTTAGTTCGATTGGCTATTTGTGCAAATTCCGCACGTTTGCTGCCAAGCCTGCCGACCGTATCGGTGTTCCCGATAAAGCAGATCCCAAGCGTTTCGTCCTGATCAGCGAAATAGTCTGAAAAGCTTCTCAGCGCTTCTATCGCCTTGTATGACAAATGCTGCGCTTCGTCAAAAATAAGGACCATTCCGTCCGACAATTTGTTAGCGATCGAAATCCATAACTTATCGATTGTTCTTTCGTTGCCAGCGCCTATTTTATCTGCAATATTTTCAAGCAGAGGTTTGATCGCAGAATTACATGGATTAACCGTTATCAGAACGCTGTTTGTTGGGTTATCCTTTAAAAACTGCCTTGCAGCTTTTGTTTTGCCTATTCCCGCATCGCCGCAGGCTACGGCAAGTCCGCCTTTTACCTGGCAAATCCTTAGAACTTGTACCGATAGGCTATTGCATATGTATTTTCGGCAAACTTTCCTGATAAACAGCGTTGATTTTCCTTGCCATACGCCGGTATGCCTTCAAAAAATCGCCTTGTTTTCAGAAAAATTGTGCTCGAAAATCCACACACAAATCCTATCGGTACAAGTTCTTATAATGCTGTAGATCTCAGACGAGATACTTGTTTGAGCGTATTTTATTTCAGTATACTTAAGCTTTGCCTCTTCTTTAACTTCAAGATAGCTTTCAATGGTATCAAAAATTTTCTGGGGATTTGCCTGATAATTTCCGCTTATGATTTGCGAAAACGTCCCCTTAGATATCCCTATTCGCCCTGCCATTTTCCCCTGTGAAAGGTTTCGGGATCTCATTTCTTCGTTCACTCTGTTAAGTAATTCAAGCTGACGAGGGGTATATTTGATATCCATGATCAATCATCCTTTCTTTTAAAATAATTTTTTTCCATTTTGTTCAAATCGATCAGTACTGCGTGTTCAGCGCCGGCAGCCTTTTTAACCTCATTATCGGTAGGTTCGTTAGCTTTAACGGGTATAATGTTCGTAGGCATTTTGATTTGAAACTGTTCCTTTGCATTTTTGCAGTTTCTTCGCATTGACATGTCAAGCATTGTAATTTTCTGCTCATTGGTAAGGTTTGCCGTAATACCGGCAGACTGTTCCTTGACAAACTTTCCGACAGAACGGACTCTTTCCTGTGCGTCCGAAATTCTTTCTTTTACCGATTCAATGTAATCAACAAGAAGAATATCGGCTAATTTCCATGTAAACAGATACCTGTCGTTTTCATCGTAAATACGCACTCTTGAAAGGTCTGCCGGATCAAATCTTACGCCTACAACCTTGTCGAGGTTCATAACGGTTTCTTTAGTATCCATATACCAAAGACGTTCGCCGAAAATATCAACATAAACGCCGTTTCGCTTGATCTTCTGGAATCTTGTAGAACGCATAAGCATAAGATTAAGTTCGGCTTCATCTGCAAGCCTTACCTGACGGATAGATTTGTTCCAAACGTCGATTCTTGTCATACCTTTGTATTTAGGTTCAGCTCCGCCGTAAGGCTGGAGGTTGTAATCTCCGTCGATCCATGCGTCGATAAATACCCTTATTTCATGATCCATTGGCAAATCGCCGTTTTTGATTCGCCTTTTCAGACTTTCGGGACGTTCAAAAATCGTTCCGCCGCAATAACCGGAAAAAGTTTTTGAAAACTGAGATTTGACCGTTCCAAAGGTCCTTTCTATAGGCTTTGCTTTAGCGTTTCTGACAAGCGCGTCATGCATTTCAATGCCAAGACGCTGCAGAATTGTAAGGGGATTTACAGCAGGAGTATTTTTCTTTGTTCTGTTTCCGTTGCCGCCGATGTCATGAGTTAAAAATTCCCGACCATTGTCAAAGTATACGCTTTTTGGAATCCCGAAACGTTTTATGCCGTTTCTTAATGCGAGAATCGTTGACCATGACGTCGGCGTATCTGTAATATTCCAGCCGACCAGAACTCCTGATTTAGCGTCCAGAAACGCCGTAAGATGCAGCCTGTGAATGCTGCCGTTATCGTTAATAGACTGAATATCAAGAGTATGGTTGTCCGCTATCCAGCAGTCGTTAGCTTCGAGTTTATCATACAAACGCACAATATACGGCATACATCTGTCTGAAAACGCTTTTTCGCCTTCTCGCATCAGCACCTTTATAGCCTTTTCAACGTCATTTTGAATGTGCCGCTGAAAGGTTCTAAGTGTTGGAATATCGCTTACAAGCTCAGGATAAAAGTAGTTTGTCCATTCAATGGTTTCCTTGTAGCATTTAGCGGCTGTCGGCTGATTTTCATCAAGCCAATACCAAAGAAAAGCGTCCCATATTATCGGCTCTATACCGCTGCCGCCTTTGTTCCATGCAAATTATTAGAACCGGGATTTGGCATTTGATCTAACTCTTTTTCAAGAGCTTCTGCTTCTATCGGCAGCGCTAATGCTGTAGAAACAATTTTGTGTTGAATCTCCGGTTCTTTTTTTATGCTTTCATCGCTTGCGGTTTGAAGCATAAGCATAGCCATTTTGAATACGATATGTCTTGCACGAAGCTTGAATTCTTTAAGTTCCAATTATCTCACCGTCCTTTCGTGGTCTGCCTCGTCAGTACCGGGAGACCGTCCCCGGCAGGCAGCGGATAATACCGCTGTTTCGGCTAAAATCTGTATTTCTTCATATCAGCTCACCTTTTTCTTTTCATCGTATACCAGATAATCGGTAGTACACTTTAAAGCCTTTGCGAGCGATGCTAAAACGGGCGCTGTCGGTTTATGTTTGCCATTTTCAATTCCCGATACATATGATTGGGATATACCAATTTGTTGTGATAGTTCCGGCTGAGATATTCTAAGAAGCGTTCGCCTGAATTTTACTTTTTCACCTAATGTCATTAAAATCATCCTTTCCTAAATTGTCGAAATACTTTTCATCTTGAGCAGGATTTTTTATTTTTTCATTCATATTATTTTATACTCCTCATTCTTTTAGCGTATCTATGTACTGAGCCAATCGAAATTTCTACTCCCATATCTTGTAAGTGATGAGCAATTTCAAGATAACTAAATCTGTTGGACATAAGCATTTCTTCAACTTCTTTTATAATAGCGGGATCAAGTTTATCTATAATTCCGGGCGGTCGTTTTCTTCTGACCGATTCCGTTTCAGTATGCTCTCTAATAACATCCGAATCGAAAATAGGTATTATCTGTTTCATAACCTCCGACACAACTGCCGTTGCAGTTTTAGAAATAATTTCTTCAATATTTATATTTTTGCCATATGAGCCGGAGCGTTTCAGTTCAGGAAGCACCTCGTCAAATACCTAGCGTTCAAATTTTTCTGCTGCCGGAAGCTTGGAACGGACTATAAGCCTGTAAAGATTTCCTTCGCTTATATATTTGATTTCCGTTATCTGCTGTGAAGTAACTCCGTGTTGATTTGTTGTGTAAGAGACCCCGTCGTGTTTTACGACCCCCTCCGGTTTACAATGACGGATTACTGCATCACGAGGGTTCGAATACCCTAAAATTTTAGCACATTGGTTAGCCGGAAAAAATTCCTTTCCGTCAATTGTGAGAACTCCCAGTTCCCCAAACTCACTGTTGTGAAATACTTTTAATTCGTTCATTTTTATAATCCTTTCTGTTGAAATTTCTTCCTATTTGTTGTATAATAAAATTAGGAAGGAGATGAGAAAATGTGAATATGCTTGACAAAGAATTCGTTGAAAAAGTTCTTGACAAATATAAGCAATTTCGTCATATTGATGATGATGACAAAAACAATTTGTCTATGATGCTTGCAAAAGTATCGGCAGATATTTTTACACCGGCATTTAACACCTTGATTAAATATAACTATTTTCAGGAGGATCAGAATGAATTGCCTAAACAAGAACGTTAGTTACAGCCTCTGAAAATTTTTCACCAAGCTGATTTTGTAATGAATTTATAAGATCAGCTATTTCTTTTGGTTCGATTTCAATTGTTATTTTCATTTTTTCCTCTATTTCCTTTCTTATTTATGTATTATGATAACCGTAAGGTTCTTCTCCTCTGCTGATAAGCACATCACGGAGACATTTGGACGGGTATATAAAAAAACTTGGGGCAGGAGAGCTTATCTCTTTAAATCCTGAATATGACAATATACATCTCCATGAATATGACGACGTTCGCTGCCGCGGCGAGGTTATTGGCGCTCTCGAGCCGGAGGATATTATTAGTACGGAAGAGTATTAGTTATTTATAAAAAGTGAGTAATAATCATATATTTTCTTATTGAATTTAGTTGGTATCCTATATTTTGTTATATTTTTAATTAACAACGAATGATTTTATATACAAATAAGACCAAAACGGCGTAGTTACGTTATTTGACAAGAATAGTATTTAGGATACCAACTTGGTTGGTATCTCAATAAAATTTAGTTGGTAGGTTGGTATCCCTTTTTTCAACATAAAAATTTGAATTGTTGAAAGAACGTTTCAAAAATATTTTAGCTTTAAAACGCCTATTTTACGCGGTTTGTGGATTTTCTCAAACTTTTTAAAACGGTTCTAAAACGATTTTTAATAAAAAAAATAAAAATCCACGAAGGAGCAATTTCAGCTCATTTTCGTGGATTTTTTGCGACACGTTAATATATTTAATTATAATTTTTTAAGATTTTTTACGCTTCATAAACCCCGTAGATACGCGATTTGTCAGTGTATTTTCGTGTTTTCACCGCTGTTTCTTGGATTTCACGCATTTGGTGTTTTGCTTGTCACTTAACAAACATAATATGTTGGAGGATTTGGCGAGTGTTTCATTTGAATGTAAAAAGTATGGAATTCCATTGTTAGCAATGATGTATGTTCGTAATAATAAAAATGAAACTATTTTAGACATGTCAAAAATTACGCATTCAGTTCGTATAGCAACAGAATTAGGTGCAGATATAGTGAAAATACCTTTTCCTGAAAATTATGAGAATTTACAATATATTGTCAAAACATCATTAATTCCTATTGTCGTAGCAGGTGGTCATGAAATACTAGATGATAGGAGATTATGTACTAAGACAAAGTTAATAATAGAAAGTGGTGCTGTAGGTATTTGCTATGGAAGAAATATTATTAAATCTCATAATCCCAGACTCACTATATCAAATTTAAAAGCAATAACTCTTACAAAATAATTGCAGAAAGAACAAAATTTAACTTTAATAAATATTGCCAACATTAACACAGTTAGGGATAGCTGTGCTAATTGTAATAACGAGAATTGAGAAAGGAGTGAAAGAAGATGCAGAAGATGACAAAGTCGATACTTAAGAAGGTTGCTGCTGCCGGCAAGTTTGCAGCAGTAAAAGCGGCGGGGTCTACATCATGGGGAGCCTGTCATCAGCCGAAAGAACCTGAAGCAGTAAGAAAGCTTCGCAAGTTTTAAAGACAAGTAAAAGCAAATCGATGAGAATGCTGCATAAGAAGGACTGTTTTAGCAGTGTCTTATGCAGCATTCTTTAAATTTGTTTGTCAGAAATGGAGGAAATTGATGAATAAAAAATTCAGACGAATAGTTTCAGGCATTTTGTCGGTGATGTTTGTGGGACAGGTCATGATCTACGGCGACGGCAATTCTCGTGGCATTGCCCATGCGGAAACTATCGGAGCGATTAAGGAATCCCTGCAGCTTTCTAAGAATGCGGATAAACTGCAAAAAGAATTTGAAAACGCTGTTGACGGATTGGGCAAAGTAGAATATTTCGGATCGCCCGAATCCGGAATTATGATGATGAGCGAGGCTGAAAGCAGCGTTGATGCAGGTTTGGCAAGCGACCTGACTATAACCGGAAACGTGGTAACAGAAGGCAACGAAAATACGCCAATTTATGTGCGTATTTTTAACGGTGACTGGGCAGAAATCGCCTCAAAAAAAGTTGCCGATTCACAAGGTGGACATTTCAGCGTGACAGCAAGTGGTTCAGACGTATATCACGTCAAGTTTGAGTGTGACGGCTATCTGCCGTTTTACCTCAGAGACTTCGGAACTGGTTCATATCAGGTAGGTTCAGGTGATTCTTGGGATACCATAACCCTTATGCCGGGCGATACTACTTACAATGCAGATAATGACGATCAGTGGAGTGATGATGTAATAGACGCCAACGACGCCGCATATGTTCGTCAGTTTATCGGCAAGCGCAAAGCCTGCGGAGATTATGAAGCGGATTTTGATATGAATGGCGACGGCAGCATTGACGCTGAAGATTTAGAAATTATCGACCGTAATCACTATGAAAAGAAAAAGGGCGAGGCAGGCTACGTTGCCGAACTTGACATCAATGGTAACGGAGAAATCGACGCTGACGACTACAACTACATTCTTGAAAATCACAGCGGTTCGTATGTCGGAGATCCCGAATACAAGGAATATATGGACAGGAACAACGATGGAGAAATTGGTGATAACGATGCAGCTTGGTTCGCCAACGCACAATATCACGGCGATTGGGATCACGCTTTCAAGAGAAACATGAAAGTCCTTGCAGGCGGCGAATTCCCGTACAGCTTCAATCTTCACGACACCAATCTCGACCTCAACGGTCAGACTGTAATCGTCAAAGACTGTATGTCATTCACGACCGATATGCCGCAGTTCTGGTCGGGCAACGGAGCAACTCTCGATATTCACGGCGGTCAGCTGCTGATACAGAATAATCTTGTTTTCAGAACCGCATCGCCGGATGGTTGGGGCGGAAATACAGGTCAGCTGATGAAGCTCAACGGCGGTGAAGTTTACATTGGCGACTGCTTTGATTTTGGTCAGGCAAATTGTTACGACACAATTCTGATGACAAACGCTGCCGACAGACTTTATGTGGGCGGCAACTGGACTTACATCACCAATCAGGATATGCAGGGCAAATGGACTGCCGGACAGATACGCTTTGCAGGACCGACATGGGAAGTTAACGAGCATTCGGGCGATAAGTCAATTTATTCCTCCGGTCAGCATATCATAATTTTCGGTTATGAAGATGGCAAGCAAACAATTCTTTGGGATAATCCAGAAACTTACATTGACAACGAGGACGGGTGCGTGACCGCACGGGACATTTCGCGTATTTCTGTTGCATGAAACGGAAGCAGGGAACTCGCGAATGTAACATCACGCGGATTATGCTATAATTATACGGAGAGCATACCGCAAATTGTCCTGTCGGGTCACCGACTTGGGACTTCAACATTGACGTAAGCAAAATTGTAATTCCTGCAAAGGGTTACTATCAGGTTGTGCTTCCCGACGGTTCAAACACAACCTTCAAGGACGACGGAAACGGCGGTTTTGAGTGCCTTAACGCTCACAGCAAAATGACAAAATCGGGCAGCGAGTATACCGTTACAAACGCAGCTCAGTCTCAGTATCACTTCAATACAGACGGCGAACTCGATTGGGTAAAGGATGCCAACGGCAATAAGCTTGCCGTTTCTGCAAAAGAAAATAATCAGAGAATCGTCACGGATTCCACAGGCAGAACCTACAAAATCACTTACAACGGCAATAAAGAGCATTCCCGTGTAACAAAAATCGAGGATACTTCCGGCGACAGAATCGTTACATATCAGTATAATAGTGATTTCCAATTGGTGTCTGCAACAAGCGTATCCGGGTGCGTGACCGCACAGGACAAATTGTGATTTAATGTTTCTGATATCGCAAAAAATTCGCGAAATGTTACATTCGCGAGCCGGCAGCTGTAGTTTCAGACAACAAAAATACGCGAAATGTCCCGTCGAGGTCACTCGACCGGCGACAAGCTTGTGAAAACCTTCACCTACGATTATGATGAAAAGTACGCTGTCAAGACTAACAAGGTCGAAACCGACGGTCAGGAATACACCGTTGACAAGATCACTTACAACATGATCGACGATGAAAACAAGTGCATGGTACATGATTAATTTCGAATTTCTCCTTTAAGAACTCGCTTACTTTGTCATTTGCTGTCCACTGATGTATTTGACTGATATTTTTTAGTCCGCACATACTTTCAAGTATCACTATTGTAATCACTTCCGGTATCCTGCAAAAATATCCGTTATATTCTGCCTCTGTCTCTACTTCTTCAAAGTATTCCGTTATTTTTCATATTTTTATTATATCATATCCTGTCAAGTTTTCAAAATTGATTTGCGTGTTAAATGGATATATATGTAAATTATATTGTTGCGTAATATTTGTTATAGTTTTTCTGCTTTGTGAACGAGCCGCTAATGAATATTAATGTAAAATTTTAGATTTTGAGCATTGACATTTATATTTTATTATAGTATAATTAGCATAATTTGACAAGCAAAACACAAAAAATCTATACATAGCGCCAAAATATTAATTTGATGAATTAAAAATGAGGATTGGAAATAAGTCTGTATTTAATGAAAATGAGCTGATTAATCAATATAATACTTTTAAAAATGTTACAATTGTCGAACTGTTATATTATGGATATTTTGGAGTTGGAAACAATGTAACTATGGACTGGTTGCAAAGAATGGTTATTGGGCCGGACAAAATCAATATCCGACAGAAGTAAAATTATCTCAAGAACAATTTAAAAACATTTTAACGGAGGGTAACGTCGATGTGTCAAATGTTATTATCAATTAATCCGGAGTATGTAGAAAGCATTCTTCAAGGGGAAAAATTGTATGAATACAGAAAATTTCGTTGTCGAGATGATGTTGATAAAATAATTATTTATGCCACAGCACCGCAAAAACAAGTAGTTGGAGAAGCAGAAATTGCAGATATTGTTGAAGATGATATTCTGACAGTATGGAATTTAACTAAGGAACATTCCGGAATTACTTACAAATTCTTCAGGAAATACTATAAAGGAAAGAAAAAAGCAGTGGCATATCATTTGAAAAATCTTATCATTTATGATGAGCCACTTACTTTAAAAGATATAGGAGTTTCCTGTGCACCACAGTCTTATAGATATATGCGATTATGACATAAAAACAAATTTTATTATTAAAAAACCAACTGTGTTTATTGAACGCAGTTGGTTTTTAATCCGCTGTACTTATCATTTAAAAATTATTTTAAAATTTCTTTATGATTAGTCAACATTGCGGAGCGCTCTACGGCAAGGAGTTTCGCTTTCTGTGGAGAGCGGCCAAAGGCTCTGATTTTGGAATCCGCAAGCCTTTGAAAGGGCTTGACCTAAACTTTTATTTTGGGAAAGACTTTTTGGACGCTCTGTATCGGAAATTCTAAATCCGTCTGTAAAGTCGGTTCTTATATCAGCTCAAACGCTTCTCTGATATTTGAAACGCCGACAAGCTTTATCTTATAATTTTTAGCGTCTATTCCCGAAAGCGACTGCTTCGGCAAAACGCATATCTCAAAACCCATTCTTTCAGCCTCTTTTACTCTCTGCGCCGCATTGGAAACGGCTCTTATCTCGCCGCCGAGCCCGACCTCTCCGAACGCTATCATTGATTCGGGCAGCGGTTTATCGAGCGTTCCCGAATAAAGGCACATTGCCGCCGCAAGATCTCCGGCAGTTTCATCTATACGGAAGCCTCCGACAACGTTAAGGTAAACGTCAAGATTTCCGAAAAACATTCCGGCACGCTTTTCCATGACCGCAATGATTATCGACATTCTGTTGAAGTCATACCCCTTTGCCATTCTCCTTGGAGCCGCAAACGTACTCTTCGCCACAAGAACCTGTACCTCTGCCAAAATCGGGCGCAGTCCCTCCATTGTACATGTAACGCATGTGCCGGAAACGCCCTCGGGTCTGCCTGAAAGAAGCATCTGTGAGGGATTTTCAACCTCGCAAAGCCCCCTGTCAAGCATTTCAAAAACGCCTATCTCGTTTGTTGAGCCGTAACGGTTTTTAACCGTTCTCAGAATACGGCAGCTTAGATTGCGCTCTCCCTCGAAATAAAGCACAGCGTCAACGATATGCTCCATAACCTTAGGACCTGCGATAGCGCCGTCCTTATTGACGTGTCCCACTATTATTATCGGTATCTCGTTGCTTTTAGCCGTGTGCATAAAAAGATTGGTACACTCTCTCACCTGCGTAAGGCTTCCGGGGCTTGATGCGATCGAGCGTATATTCATCGTCTGTATGGAATCGATTATCACGATATCGGGCTTTGACGATACTATGGTGTCGCTCACCGCCTCGGCGTCCGTAACGGTCAATATGTAAAGGTTTTCCGTATCAACTCCGAGTCTGTCGGCGCGAAGCTTTATCTGTCTTGCGGATTCCTCACCCGACACGTACAAAACGGTATACTTTTTTCCGAGATTTTTGCAAACCTGCAAAAGCAGCGTACTTTTTCCGATACCGGGAGCGCCGCCTAAAAGCACAAGCGATCCCTTTACAAGTCCTCCTCCGAGAACGCGGTCAAGTTCGCCGATCCCCGTATCGTATCTTACGTCGGCATTCACGTCGATATCTGAAAGGGACATTATCTTGTCGGTCATGGCGTTGGTTCTCCTGACAGTTCCCGTTTTTACCGAAACTGCCTGTTCCACTTCCTCAAAGGTGTTCCATTCGCCGCATTCGGGACACCGCCCGTTCCATTTTGCACATTCATATCCGCACTCGCTGCACACAAACAGCGTTTTTGACCTTGCCATATTTATCGCTCCTCAATTCGATTTTTGAGAAAGTTTGCGGGTACTCTGTCCCCTGATCTTCTGCCATATGGGGAGGCTGTCTCCCAAGCCCCCTGCCCAAGGGAATGATTTCCTTTGGAATCCTCATGATTTTTGGAAATACCGTCCTTTGGGTGGTATTTCCAAAAATGTGGGTAACCACATAAAACATTCTTGGCAAAGATCAGGAGATAAAGCCCTCAAAATTGCAAACCACAATTACTAAATGGTAAATACCACCATTTACAGTCTCCGCCTATAAAAACAGTCCCTACCTCTTGCTTTCGCGACTCACAGCGTAAGCTGTGCCGGAGCGGAAGCTTGATTTTCTTTGGTTCGTTTCCTGCATCAAGGCAAGAAATGAACATATTACCAAATTCAATCGTAAATCAATTTTCTTCTTAGCAGAACCGCGTCGATAACGTTGATTGCTTCGTCGGAATTAAGGTCGTATCTTTTTGACACCGACATGCCTGCCTTTATAATATATTTCTGCAATTCAACCAAATCTAAAATGCTCCAATGCCCGTCGCCTATGGCTTCAAATTTATAACCGTATTTTTCGGCGTATTCCTGCGCGGTTGAGTTTTCATAGCCGCGGATAACTCCATTGAAATAATAATCATAATTATAACCGTTGCATATAGTATTGGCAGCATCATAAATTTTACATTCGGGATTTTCGATAGTTATGCTTTCCAGGCCTTTGCAATGTTCAAACGCGTTCCTGTCAATGCTTTCAACACTATCCGGGATCAATACGTTTGTCAAGCTGTCGCAGTAGGAAAATGCGCCTGCATCGATGCCGGTTACACTATAGGGAATTAGTATTCCCGTTAAGTCGGCACAGCCTTCAAACGTACTGGTTTTTATGCTTGTTACGCCACTTGGAATGTTTATATTCGTCAAGCTTTCACAATATCTAAAAGCTCCCCATTCTATACTTGTCACGCTCTGTGGGATAATAACGCCTGTCAGACTTCCGCAATACTCAAAAGCGCTGCTTTTTATACTCGTTACACTATCGGGGATATTTATGTCTGTCAGACTTCCGCATGCGGAAAACACACGAAATCCTATGCTTGTTAAATTTTCCGAAAGCGTTAATTTTTTTAAATTTATGCTTTGAGAAAATGCACATTCTGCAAAGCTTGTTACGCTGTCGGGAACTATGTATTCCGTTCTTTCATTTCCGGCAGGATAGCGTATCAATTCGGTTTTTTCCTTGTTAAACAATACCCCGTCCTCGCTGATGTAGCTGACGTTATTTTCCGATACGTCTATGCCTGTCAGATCATAACAGCCGTAAAACGCATTTGTTCCTATATCCGTTACGCTTTCGGGAATTGTTAAGCTTGTCAGTCCGCTTTTATAAAAAGAGCTTCCGCCTATGATCTTTAATTCGTCGGGAAGCGTTATCTCTGTCAGTTTAAAGCATTCGGAAAACGCAGTTGCGCCTATAATCGTTAAGCTGTCCGGGAGTGTTATGTTTATCAAGTCCATACATCCTGAAAACGCTTTATCGGCAATTCCTTTTGTTCCCTCTTTGATTTCAGCAGAGGTCAAGTCAGTATCGCCCTTTATTACCCATGAATCGACATATTTTATTTTTTCATCAGCTTGATTTTCAAGCAAGGGCGTACCGTTAAACGCATAATCGCCTATATTTTCAACGCTGTCGGGAATAGTTATGCTTTCAAGCGGACAGTTACCAAAAGCGCTGAGTTCTATGCTGATAACACCTTCGGGGATAGTTACGTTTTTTAAGGACGAACAATCGTAAAAAGCGCTTGCGCTTATACATTTTACCGGCATACCGTCAATTTCAGCCGGGATATCAGCCGTTTCAGCAGATTTATCACAGCCCGTGATTTCAATATAGTCGAATGTGCCGTCGTCATCTTTGTCCATATACTGATAACGCAGATAGTTTTCATAATACATTATATCGCCGAAACGTTCAGCGTTTGCGGTAAATGGCGCAAGTACTATAAGGCATGTGATTGCCGTAACAGCGCACAAAATTTTCTTTTTCATAATATAAAACTCCTTAAAATGATAATATTACTATAATTATACTATTTATTAAGTGTTATGTCAATCGTAAGATCAGCGCAAATTAATTTAAAAAAGCTTCTAAGAGGACGCACTGCAAGAGAATAGTTGCCTTAAACGTATTCGCGGGCATAATCGTTGCATCTTAAACGTTTCAAATGCTAAAA
>JAMPFN010000006.1 GCA_023664445.1 Clostridium sp.
CAAAATTACATAAAAGACACGCCGTTCACAACTGCTTGCAAACGGCGTAGAATGGCGGAAAGAGAGGGATTCGAACCCTCGATACGGGTTAACGTATACACGAGTTCCAGTCGTGCGCCTTAGACCAACTCAGCCATCTTTCCGTTTATGATATTAACATAGTTTCCCCTACCTTACGGTAGGGGAAACTGCAATACTTTGGTGCGAGTGACGGGACTTGAACCCGTACGCCAATGACACACGCCCCTCAAACGTGCCTGTCTGCCTATTCCAGCACACTCGCATTGAGTACTTTAATATTATATCAAATTATAAATGAAATGTCAATAGTTTTTTCATGTTTTTTATATGTTTGTCGAATATGACGATACAGCGTCGGATTTTTAACAATAAATGCAGTAAAATACACAAAACATAAAATGCACAAATAAAATATCAACCGTTTACATTATAATGCTCTGAAAGAAGATTCATAGCCTTAAGCAGCTTATGTATGTAAACAAAAGGTCCTATGACGATCAATGAACCGAGAACATTCCAACCCCAAAATGTTCCTGAGCCGAAGCTGTAATAGATATTACGCCGTTTAAGTTCCGCTCCGATACGTGCGGACATCTTATGATACCATACTATGGTTGCAATGCCGAATGTCAATCCGTTAAAAATAAAAATAATAAGACAGGCATGCATAGTTTTTTTGCCGTCATATCTTGAAGCAATAACATTGATGTCAGTAGATACACCCGACAAGACTACTATAGAATAAATTCCAAGAGTCACAATGCTTAGAAGAATAAACTTAATAAGTCCTCTGTTTGTTTTCAGCTGTCCAATAGGAGCGGTTGACGCCTGATAATTTTCAATCTTTTGTTTTTCCAATTGAGTATTTTCCATTATAAAATTCCTTTCATTATTGATTTATCCATGGAATAGTATTGATTATACCATATTATTATGAAAAAAACTATAGTATTTTTATAATTTTATATTTTTTTGTGAAGAATAGATGAAAAAATCAAATTTTAATTGACATTCATTTTAAATAATGATATTATATTACATGTCAGTTTGAAAATTTGCGGCAGCAAAAATACAAATAAATTCCTTTATAGTATGTTGTTGCCCTATGGAGGTTAGTATAGCATGCTTGAACTTAAAAATATTAAAAAGACTTACCATGTAGGCGATGTCGAAACAAAAGCTCTCGATGATGTAACGGTTTCTTTCAGAGAAAAGGAATTTGTCGCAATATTGGGAACAAGCGGATCCGGTAAAACCACCAGTTTGAACATAATCGGCGGCTTGGACAGATACGACTCCGGCGATATGATAATCAACGGAAAGTCCACTAAGAATTTCAAGGACAAAGAATGGGATGCATACCGCAACAACAGTATAGGATTTATTTTTCAAAGTTATAATCTTATTACTCATCTGAGTATAGTTTCTAATGTCGAGATAGGTATGACGCTTAGCGGCGTTTCAGCATCGGAAAAGCACAAAAGAGCCATGGAAGTGCTTGAAAAGGTCGGACTAAAGGAACACATACACAAAAAGCCGAATCAGCTTTCGGGCGGTCAGATGCAGAGAGTCGCCATTGCAAGAGCGCTTGCGAACGATCCGGATATCCTGCTGTGCGACGAGCCAACGGGCGCTCTTGACACGACAACGAGCGTACAGATAATGGATCTTATCAAGGAAGTTGCGGGCGACAAGCTTGTTATCATGGTAACTCACAATCCCGATCTTGCTCAAAAATATGCGGACAGGATCGTAAGCTTTCAGGACGGCAAAATAATTTCCGACACGAATCCATTTGATGAAAAGGACGGCAAAAACGATTTTTCATTAAAGAAAACGAGCATGAGCTTCTTTACGGCTTTGAAGCTTTCCGCAAATAACATAAAAACAAAGCTCGGAAGAACGTTTCTTACATCATTTGCGTCAAGCATAGGAATTATCGGTATTGCATTGATACTAAGCCTATCGGTCGGATTTCAAATGCAGATAGATAAATTTGAAAGCGATACTCTTCAGCAAATGCCCGTTATTATCTCGCAGCAAAGTATGGATATGGACATTGAAACTATGGAAAAGCTTGCCGAGGACGAAGATAAATATAAAGAGTTCCCCGATGAAGAAAAGGTGTTCGTCATGGATTCCATGCAGGAAACTATGATGCATACAAATAAATTCAATAAAGAATATCTTGATTATATCAACAATATCGACAAGGATATATGCAAAGGATTGCAGTTTGTACGAACTGTAAATCTTAATATGATAAGAAAAACGGGCGACGAATATTTTCCTGTAACAACGGCAAACATGAATTTTTCTTCATCTCCGTTCTCGATCGACGGTGATGAAAACTCGCTAATGAAAGAGCATTACGATATTCTTGCGGGCAAGATGCCGGAAAACGAAACGGAAGCTATCCTTGTGATCGATACTAAAAACAGAATTTACAACACTCTCACAACAGAACTCGGTATAGATGCAAAAAACGGAGATGAAATCGATTTCAGCGATATAATCGGAACGGAATTCAAGGTTATCCTGAATAATGATTTCTATGTAAAAAATGAAGAAATGGGGATTTACACATTCAATACCGATTACAAGGCTATGTATGAATCTCCAAACAGCATAACTCTCACGATTTCAGGAATCATAAGACCTAATGAGGACTCCCCTACCTCTATGATGTCAAACGGCGGAATGATCGCGTACAACGACAAACTTTCCCAAAAGGTTATTGCAGATTCGCTTAACTCGGATATCGTAAAGGCTCAAAATGATTCGGATCTTAATGTGATGTCAATGGAACCTGTCACCGAAGAAGAAAAACAGCAGCTTATTTCCTACATGGGCGGTGACGAGATACCTTTCATTATTGAACTTTATCCATATGATTTTGAAACCAAGGATAAAATACTCGAATATCTTGATGATTTCAATAAGGGAAAGGACGAGGAGGATAAGATAATTTATACAGATACGGCGGGCATTATATCGGGAATGTCTGACGGTATAATGAACGGCATCACCATAGTGCTTATAGCATTTGCAGGCACAAATCTTATAGTAAGCCTTATCATGATCGCAATTATTACTTATACTTCAGTTCTTGAAAGGACAAAGGAAATCGGTATCCTCAAAGCGCTCGGCGCAAGAAAGAAAGATATTACACGAGTATTCGATGCTGAAACATTCATACTCGGCGTATGCTCGGGACTTTTGGGAATAATAATTTCCAAGATCCTGACCTATCCTATAAACTTAATAATATACAATATGACAGAGCTTAAGAACGTCGCGCAGCTTAAAATATCGCATGCTCTTATACTTGTTGCCGTAAGTACCGTACTTACAATGCTCGGCGGACACATTCCTGCAAGAATGGCTGCTAAAAGGGATGCTGTCGAAGCTTTGAGAAGCGAATAAGAACGACGACAACAATAACTAATATAAGTATACACAAAAGATCCGGAAGTAAAGACTAAAATGCACGCTAAAGCAGTCTTTACTTCCGGATCTTATAGTGAATGTCAAAATTAATTTATGTAATATATTCATTTCTTGCCTTGATGTAAGAAACGAACCAAAAGAAATCAAGCTTACGCTTCGAAATTGCGGTTTGCGATTTTGAGGGCTTTATCTCCCGATCTTTGCCAAGAATGTTTCGTGTGGGTACTTACATTTTTAGTAATACTTCCCCTTGGGGAAAGTATTACTAAAAATCATGAGGATTCCAAAGGTGACTCACCGCGGGGCGGGGAGATGTCACGAAGTGACAGAGGGGACGGCTCTGTAAGAGGCATTTCCTTTGGCAGGGGGGTTGGGGAACAGAGTCCCCAAATATGGCAAAAGGTTAGGGGGACAAAGTCCTCTTAATTCTTATTCGCCATAATAATATCGAGCGTTTTCAATATTCCGTCTGCATAAGCCTTTGCAAGCTTATCGTAATTTGCCTTTATAAACTGCGCATCGTCCCAGTCATCGACAAATCCTCCTTCGATAAGTACTGATGGAGCATTCGTTTCGCGTATAATAGTAAATCTGTCAGCGCCGTTTCTTATAAATGTTTTACAGCCGTTGCTGTACATGAATTTAGATACCTCGGCATTGATATTTTCGGCAAGAGTTAATGACATTCCGCCGTACATGGAATAATATACCTCAAACCCATGACCTCCGACAGCGTTGAAATGGATATCAATTATAAGATCGGGATCATAGTCGTTGCAAAGCTTCAGCTTGCCTTCCATGGTTGTATCAATATCGGCGTCACGGCTCATGATAAATTCAATACCCGCATTTTTTAAATGCTCCGCCACAAGCTTGCCTGTTTTCAGCGTGTATTCCTTTTCAACAATGTATTTCACAGCTCCCGAATCCACTCCGCCGTGTCCGACGCCTACAAATACCTTTGGGAATTCGGGATCAAGAGCGCCGTTTGACTTAAAGAAATATCTTTTTTCGCCTATCTTTTGCCAGCCTGTCAGCATAACTCCGCTTTTGTCAAAATAATATTGGTCACTACCGATTTTGAGGAATCCGACAGTCATTTTTCCGTCCGATTTAAAATAGTATTCCTTCGAGTTTATGGTCTGCCAACCGGTTTTCATGATACCGTCGCTGCCAAAATAATAGCTATCGCTGCCTATTTTATAAAGCCCGACAGCCATTTTTCCGTCCGATTTAAAGTAATATTTCTTCGAGTTTATGGTCTGCCAACCTGTTTTCATGATACCGTCGCTGTCAAAATAATACTTATCACCGTCAATAGCTATAAGTCCCGTCTGCATTGCGCCGTCGCTGTCAAAGTAATATTTTTTTCCTGATATCTCCGTAAAACCTGTCTGCATTAATCCACTGTTATCGAAATAATATTTTTTGCCGCTATTATTTAAAAATCCCTTAGCGATCGTTCCGTCGTCATTATAATATCTTGTTCCGTCATTGAATTTCTGAAATCCAAGCATGAGGCAGCCCTTATCCGAAAATCGGTATATATTTCCGTCAACAGCCCAGTCGCCGATGTATTTTCCCGTACTCTCATCAGCATAGTATATATAACCGTTATGTTTTATCCAACCGTAAAGCGGCTTCTGCATTTCATAATCATAGAAAACTCTTTTTCCGTCAACAGTCTGCCAACCGCATTGATATATGCCGCTTGACGAAAAAAGATAAGGAATACCGTCGATCTCAATATTTCCCTTCGCTATAACTCCGTCATCATTGCAGTAATACTTGGTATCGTCTATCTCTGCCCAACCGACGCACAATTTTCCCTGTTCATCGAAAATATATTCCATACCGTTGATCTCATGTCTGCCGACAAGCTTCCCCTTATCGGGATCGGCATAAAACCTCTCACCCATATAATCGATCCAGCCGTTTTTTCTGCATCCCGTATCAAGATCGAAAAACATTCTTATTCCGTCAACAGTATACCAACCGGTTTTCACAGCGCCATTTCGTGCAATATAATATGTTTCTCCGTCTGCCTGCAAAAGTCCGTTTACACTCTCTCCGCTTTCCGGAAAGTAATATAATCTGTCGTCATCACCTATGACCCAGCCGGTTTTACTTTCTGTTTCGTCAAAAACCGCTTCCTCATCGGCGTTTGACTCGGCAGATAATTCGGCAATATTCTCTTCTTCGGCCGATACGGTCGTACATGCTCCCATTATCATTATAAAAAATGCAGTAAAAGCAAGAGTATACCGATAAAACTTCAATTTCAATCCCTCCGTTAATAGGTATATTTTTGAAACGAAAATCTATTTTTGAGAAACTTGTGGGGGACGCTGTCCCCCATACCCCTGCCAAAGGAAATGCCTCTTACAGAGCCGTCCCCTCTGTCACTTCGTGACATCTCCACGCCCCGCGGGGAGTCACCTTTGGAATCCTCGTGATTTTTAGTAATACTTTCCCCAAAGGGGAAGTATTACTAAAAATAAAAGTACCCATACAAAACATTCTTGGCAAAAATCGGGAGATAAAGCCCTCAAAATTGCACATCATAGTTGCTGAATGGTAAATAGTATCATTTACAGTCCCCGACTATGAAGACAGATCCTAAGTTACACATAAGTTACTCATAGCACTTGAAAACTCCGTCTACATGCTTGTCATCAATTTTTTTGGTAAATAAGCTTACAACAGGTACAACCACGATAGAAAGGAGCATGGCTATAGCTCCCGCATTTATAGGCGACGCCAAATTCAGCTTGAATGACGCAGCGCTCTTTGTAAGTTCGGGAAACCAACCGAATCCGAACAGGATCATGTGTCCTACAGTTATTCCGATACCGAGAATAAAGCTTGTCCAGACAGCCGCCTTTGTAACTTTTTTGCTGAAAAGACCAAACATAAACGGTCCCAAAAACGCTCCGGCAAGCGCGCCCCATGAATAAGACATAAGCGTTGAAATAGAAGCGTTTTTATTGAAAGCGATTATAACTGAAATGATAAGAAACGCTGCGATAAGAACACGCATTATAATAACTTCTTTCTTTTCATTCAGATCTTTCATTTTGGGTTTTATAAAGTCAATTGTGAGAGTCGAACTCGAAGTCAGTACAAGCGAAGAAAGCGTTGACATAGACGCTGAAAGAACAAGTACCACAACAAGCCCGATCAGTATATCGGGAAGCGCCGTTTCCAAAAGCGCAGGTATCATTGCGTCAAATTCAGGCTTTCCGTTTGAAAGGGTACTGATAAACGTCTTTGAAGAATCGGTATTGTCAAGAGTGCAGAAAAGTCTGTCAAATCCGCCAAGCAGATAAGAGCCTCCAGCAACAATAAGCGCAAATACAGTTGAAATGACAGTACCTTTTTTAATGGCGTTTTCATCTTTGATAGCATAGAATTTATGTACCATTTGAGGAAGTCCCCATGTACCAAGAGATGTAAGTATCACAACTCCCAAAAGATTTACAGGATCGGGTCCGAAAAGACTGTTGAACTGATTTGTCTTTCCGTTTACCTGCATTTCTCCGAGCTTTGAAAGCGCTTCAGAAAATCCCCCTTGATTCTCTACAGCACAGATCACTACCGCTATAATTCCAATAAGCATTACTATTCCCTGTACAAAATCGTTGATAGCCGTTGCGGCATATCCGCCAAGTATAACATAAATTGCAGTTATAACAGCCATTGCAATGATTATGATTTTATACGAACTGTCTGAATCCAGGCTGAAAGCCATATTGAAAAGTCTTGACAGACCGTTGTAAACAGACGCCGTATATGGTATCAGGAAAATGAATACGATAAGAGCGGAAGCTATTTTCAGCCCCTTTGAATCAAATCGCTTCTCAAAATACTCCGGCATCGTCTTTGCGTTCAAGTGATTGGACATTATCCTCGTGCGGCGTCCAAGAACGACCCACGCAAGAGCGCTTCCGATAATAGCGTTGCCTATGCCTATCCACGCAGCCGAAACGCCGTAGCTCCAGCCGAATTGTCCGGCGTAGCCTATGAATACTACCGCCGAAAAATAAGACGTACCGTAAGCGAACGCAGTCAGCCATGAGCCGACATTTCTTCCGCCAAGTACAAAATCGCTGACAGATCTGGTCTTTTTTGATGTGTAAAGACCAATCCCCATCATAACTGCAATGTATACCATTAGCATTGCAAGGGTTATCGATGTTGTCATGTTTATATTTCTCCTTTAAAGTTGTGTGGCATTAAAGCCCAAAAGCATGCTGCAGAAAACTCTGACATCAAGCATACTTATATATTGTATCAGTTACACAGGAATTTGTCAAGCAATTTTATAAAATTTGTGTAATAGCACAAAAAATCAGCCGCTTTAAAATAAACATCTGATTTTATTTGTAAATATTTACACAATTGTTAAGGTTAAGAAGCGCTTTTGAGAAGCTTATGGTGGACAAAGTCCCCCATAAACTTACCAAAAACTGAATTGCAGTTAATTTCACTTTGTTTCCTTTAAAACTTCTATAGCTTTTTTAAGCTGCAAGTCGTCCTCCTCCGGAATCTTTTCGATCTCTGTATCTTTATACTTATCATCATTATCCACATCATATTCAGGAGCGAGCCCAACACCATGATAACACTCCGACTTAGTGGTTCTGTATCTCGCAACCGTAAGCCTTACTCCTCCCCCATTGCTAAGGTTAAATGTATTTTGCATAATTCCTTTTCCGAATGAATTTTTGCCGACAAGTACGGCTTTGTCAAAATCTTTAAGCGACGCCGCAAAAAGCTCCGCAGCGCTTGCAGAATTACCATTTATAAGAACTGCCATTGGAATATTAAGCTCTTCCGCATCAGACGAGCATATTACCTCCGTGCTGCCGTCTTTAAACTCCGCAATCGCTATATCCCCCTTAGGAAGCAATGGATCAATACAGCTATTGCATGCGCTGACAAGACCTCCTCCATTGTTTCTGACGTCAAATATAAGCGCATTTGCTCCGTTGTCAAGACATTCTTTCAGCGCATCCTCATATTGAGAAGAAGTGGTTTCCTTAAATGAAGATATTCTTATGTACCCGATATTATTCTCAAGCATACGGCTTGAAACAGTTTGAGAAGCGATTTCTTCACGTATCATAGTAAAATCATGCTCTTCGCCGCCTCGCTTAACTGTAAGAGTAACCTTTGTTCCCACATCGCCTCTTACAAGTTTTACAGCATCGCGGTATTCCATTTGAGTTACGTCCTTGCCGTCGACCGCAATTAAAATATCGTCAACTTTAACGCCTGCCTCTTTTGCGGGACCGTCGCTAAGTTCCACCACCGTTATATCTTTCTCGTCAACAAGGTTTACGGTAATACCGATACCGCTCACCGCTCCTTTGGCATTGATAATATCCTGTTCGTATTCGTCAGACGACATATAAACCGAATATTTGTCATCAAGCGCGCTGACCATTGCCTTAAGAGAAGAATCAATTACCTCTTTCTCGTTATATTCTTCATAATAATTTTCATCGATATACTTATCGACCTCAAACATATCTTCGATCGATCTCGATTTTTCCCTGTATATCGCAACGCTGTCATTACATACCTCAAATGCCCAAAATGATGTTGCCGCAAATGTGATTACAGAAACAGCCCCGGCAATCAGGACCGCAGATCTGATACTAATTTTCTTTTCCATTACCGATACTCTCTCCTTTTACTGCGCAAAACAGGGCAAGAATTATGCCCTGCCCTGTTGTATAAATAAATATTAATATAAGTATCCTGACGGATCAACCTTTGAACCGTTTACCATTACCTCAAAGTGCGTATGGAAACCTGTTGACCAACCTGTTGAACCAACGTAGCCGATCGCTTCACCGGCTGAAACATATTGTCCGACGGAAACACAAATACTTGCACAATGACCATAAAGCGTAGAAATACCGTCGCCGTGGTCAATTACAACATAGTTTCCGTAACCGCCGCCGCAGCCGCAGCTTCCGTCTTTGCCGTAATTATGCGTGCAGCCGGATTTAGCCACAATAACCGTACCTGAACCTGCAGCTGTAACAGTCGCACCGGCAATTCCTCCTCCGGCAATATCCATACCATTGTGGAACGAACCCCACCTATAACCGTAACCGCTTGATACTGAATAGAATCCCGGAACCGGCCATGAAAGTGCGCCGCTAAAGCCTCCGCCTCCGGTAGAAGCTGCTATTTCACCGTCTCCCGAGCTGCTGCCGCCGCTGTCATCATCTGAATAGTCATCGTCAGAATAATTGTTTTCTTCACGTTCTTCGTCAAGGGCTATCGCCTGCTGACGCTGTCTTTCGATCTCATCCTGGATCTGTTGTATTTCATTATCCTTGGCGTCATTATCTGCTTTAAGATCCTCAACATCTCTCTGCTGCGAAGCAATATCCGCTTCCTTACGTGCTATGTAATCCGCTGATTCTTCATAGTCTGCCTGAAGTTCTTCCATAGCGGCACGGTATTCTTTTCTGTTTTCTTCCTGTGCCGAAAGATCCGTATCAAGCGCACTCATTTCAATATCAAGCTGCGCCTGTGCTTCCTTATACTGACTAAGCTGCGTATTAAGCGAATCTATAAGCTCGTCGTCATGCTTTGCGACCTGAGATATAAGTTCTATTTTTGAAAGCATATCATAAAAATCGGTTGCGCCGACAAGCGCAGATGCCAAGCTGTCGTTTCCCGAAATATACATAGCTCTCAAACGATCCTTGAAAAGCTCAAGCCCCTCTTCTATATCCTTTTCTTTTTGGGATATATCGCTTTGAAGCTGATCGATCTTTTCTCTTTTTTCTTCGATCTTAATATTCAGATCGTTAATAATAGTATTAACATTGTCAAGGTTTGCATTCTGAAGATCGATTTTCTCCTGAAGCTGATTCTGATAGGCTTCCTGTTCGGCAAGATCGCCTTTCAAGCTGTCAATACTCTGCTGAAGTTCATCGATCTCCTTTTGATTTTGAGCTTTCTCTGCTTCTATCTCATCAACAGTCATAGCTTCTGTCATAATAACAGACTTATCGTTATTAACATATGTAAGAGTTCCTGCTGTTATCGCCGCGCAGAGAATTACCGCTGTCGCCTTTAATTTGTTTTTACCTGATGCAATTTTCATAATAAGCGCCGGGCTCATCCGGCTGAACACCACCATTCTTTAATCTTCAATTTATACAGATATCACATTATATAAGTGATATTGTTATACGTTAAGATGTTTTCTGATACTCAATACGCAGCCCAAAGCGCCAAGCGCCGCTCCGGCAAGTATATAAGATACCGCAACCTTTACAGCAATATCGCCAAACGGCAGAACCGATCCAGTACCTATAATATTGAGTATGTTTACTTCCTCCGTAAGAAGTTTCAAAACAGCGTCATAACCTATCCATGTAATTATCATAGCAACCAATCCGGAAGCCATACCGGTTACCATACCCTCGACAAAGAAAGGTATTCTTATGAACATATTTGTCGCGCCGACATATTTCATGATGCTTATCTCATTTCTTCTCGCAAATACGCTGGCTTTTGTAGTATTTGAAATGATTACCATTGATACTATTGTCAAAGCTATGATTATGGCAGTTGCTACAAGAGTAATGATCTTTCTCATTTCCGTCAGTATATTAACGAAGTCAAACGGCGCTCTTATAGAATAAACATGGTCGAGATCCCCGATAAGATCAACTGTTTCCTGCGTAAGGGAAATATCGTCGATCTTCACCCTGAACGAATCAACGAGAGGGTTGTCCTCGCCGAGCGAATCAAAAATTTCCTGATATTCGCTCATGCTGTCCTTCATATCCTCAAACGCCTTATCTTTTGAATAGAAAGTTATCTTATCAATATTTTCGATCCGCTCAAGAAGAGCTTCCGTTTTGGCGATCTCTTCCTGAGTTATATCTTCATCAAGAAAAACTATAACCTCATTTTTATTTTCAATTCCGCCTATAATGGAGTTGATATTGACATAAAAAAGTATTGAAAGCCCCACAAGCAGAATCGAAACAAGCAGTACGCAGAAAGATGCAAATGCCATCATTCTGTTTTTCCAAACATTTTCAAAGCCCTGCTTTGTAAGGTATTTTAAACCGCTAAGCTTCATTTACTCCTCCAATCACCTCATCAAAAACGACTTCACCGGAATCTATATTAATTATTCTTCCGCCGAAATGCCGTACAAGGTCATGTTCATGAGTAACCATGAGAATAGTCGTTCCGCATTCGTTTATACCTTTCAGAAGATCAACTATCTCATAGGAAAGCTCCGGGTCGATATTTCCGGTAGGCTCGTCGGCAATGATAAGCTGAGGATCGTTTACCAACGCCCTTGCTATCGCGACACGCTGCTGCTCGCCGCCCGAAAGCTGATTCGGATAGGAATGTGATTTTTCCTGAAGCCCGACAAGACTTATAACATATGGAACACGTTTTCTTATGTATTTTCTCGGAGCGTCGATAACACGAAGCACGAAAGCGACATTTTCATATACTGTCATTGACGGAATCAGTCTGAAATCCTGAAAAACGAATCCTATCGTTCTTCTGAAATCCGGAATCCTGCTTCTTTTCAATGTGCTAAGGTTATAGTCGTTTACCATAACTCCGCCGCTCGTAGCGTCTATTTCCTTTAAAATCAGCTTGATAAGCGTACTTTTTCCCGCGCCGGAAGACCCGACAACAAACGCGAATTCGCCGTCGTTGATCCTAAGGCTTACATTATTAAGCGCGTCAACACCTGTCGAATAGGTAACAGACACATTTTTCAATTCTACCAATATTGACACCTTCCTTAAATTCGGAGTATTCTCCCGCCAACGCCGCAATACCGGAAAAACAAATCAGAATTTGACCGGATTTGCGGATAAATATTTCTTGACCATAAGCGCGATCTTGAATATTATTGCATGGTCAAATTCCCTCAAATCAAGACCGGTAAGCTTTTTGATCTTTTCCAATCTGTAAACAAGCGTATTTCTGTGTACAAAAAGCTTTCTTGAAGTTTCAGAAACATTAAGATTATTTTCAAAAAATTTCTGTATAGTAAACAGCGTTTCATGATCGAGCGACTCTATACTTCCCTTTTTAAACACCTCATGCAGAAATGTTTCGCAAAGAGTCGTCGGCAAATGATAAATAAGTCTTGCGATACCGAGATTATCATAGCTGATAATATTCTTGTCATTATCAAATACCTTTCCGACCTCCAAAGACATCTGCGCTTCCTTGAACGAACGGGCAAGCTCCTTAACTCCCGTAACGGCAGTACCTATACCCACATTGACTCTTGTATAGAATTCGCTGCTCAGCGTATCGGAAATAGAACGCGCAAGCTTTTCAAGATCCTTCGAGTCAACAGACTCCTTTATCTCCTTGACAAGAACTATATCGCTTTCAGCTATATTGAAAACAAAATCCTTGTTTTTATCCGGGAAAAGATTCTGTATAACGTCATAAGCGGAAATATCATTTGAAGAAACGATCCTGATGAGAAAAACGACCCTGCTTATTTCGGCGTTGAAATGAAGTTCCCTCGCCTTGATAACGATATCTCCCGGCAGGACATTATCGAGCACAACGTTCTTAATAAAATTATTTCTGTCATATTTTTCATCGTAATACTGCTTTATATTTGAAAGACTTATCGCCATGATCGTAGCATATTTAGCGGCATTTTCATCAACGCCCTCGACAAAAACGGCGTATTCCGGCTTGACCCTCGAACCAAACGGCTTGTATGTATAGCCGTCCCTGATAAAAATATCATGAGAATCGTTCAGATCAAGAGAAACGAATTCATTTGTTGTTCCTACTTTTGCAAGATCGCTGCACGCGATAATGGTAGCTGTTTCATCAACAACGCCGATAACGGCATTAACCGCATCTCTCATCTGATGAACAAGACCCTGAAATAATCTGTTAGACATATAAATATCCTTTCTGATTTTTATACTAAAAATAATTTGTTGTTTTAGTATAAATAAAAATTTAAAATGCCCCGCACATTCGCTACGTGCGTATCGGCAAATAGTAAACGCCAAATAAACTTGCTGTTTACTATAACAAATACCTTTTAAGAACCTAATATATTACAAATTGTAACACATTTCAAACGTTTATGTGTTAACAAACTGTTAACATTTCGAGCGTTTGTGTAATAATGCACAAATTCCCATGTAATTATTTGTTAAATAAATATAATATTGTTAATTATTTTCGTAACTAAAATGTAACTTATGTTTTTATTATATCACATTTTTTCCGGTTTGTCAATTTTTAATATCGTAAGCGTATTTCTGAGCGTCTGACGCACCGCAGCGCAAAGAAAAAGTCTTGCTTTTTTAAGCTCCGGCGTTTCGGCGTTCTTTACGCTGCACGAATCATAAAACTTATGAAACAGCGTTGCAAGTTCAACGGCATACTTTGTGATCTTCGACGGATCATAGGTCTTTGCCGCGCTGTCAATTTCAGACGGAAGCGATGCAAGATGACGTATAAGTTCGATCTCCTGCGGCTTATCAAGAACGTCGAAGTCGTCTGCCTTATAATTATTTGCTGTAAATCCCTCTATATTCAAAGCCGTTATGATGCTGCATATTCTCGCGTGGGCATACTGTACATAAAAAACGGGATTCTGCGACGACTTTTCAACGGCAAGTCCAAGATCGAAATCAAAATGAGAATTCGGCTCTCTGTAATTAAAGAAAAATCTCGCCGCATCTATCGGTATCTCGTCAAGAAGAGTAGACAATGTTATCGCCTTTCCCGAACGCTTTGAAAGCTTGTACTTTTCACCGTCCTTCACAAGATTCACCATTTGCATAATAACTATGTCAAGCCTGTCCGCATCGATACCGAGCGCCGTAAGAGCGGCTTTCATTCTCGGGATATATCCGTGGTGATCCGCGCCGAAGATATCTATAGCCTTATCAAAGCCCCTTGTCACAAGTTTATTATAGTGATATGCGATATCGGGTACAAAATATGTCGGTATACCGTTTGCGCGGACAAGGACTCTGTCCTTTTCGTCACCGAGTTCCGATGATTTAAACCATACTGCGCCCTCTTTTTCATAAGTATAGCCCTTTTCGGTCAGCATATCAACGATCTTTTTTACCGAACCGTCGTTATGAAGCGTACTTTCACGAAACCATGTATCGTACGTTATGCGGTATTTCCCGAGATCTCTTTCAAGTCCGGAAATATTTTTCGGAAGCGCATAGGAAACCAGTTGTTTTCTGCGCTCCTCGCCGGAAACGTTCATAAGCGAATCGCCGTTTTCAATAAAGAAATTATGTGCGTGAGCTATAATATCCATACCGAGATAAACGTCTTCGGGCATAGGGAAATTTTCGGTATCATTATATAAAGCGGAACAAACCGCATCCGTATCGTTATTGTTTTCGGACAAAACGAAAAGTCCCTTTGCGCTGCATATCTGCGTGTATCTTAGTTCAAGCGATTTTCCGAATTTTTCTATCTGATTTCCTGCATCGTTTACATAAAATTCCCTTTCAACGCTATAGCCCGACCAGCTTAATATTTCCGCCAGACAGTCGCCTATAGCGCCTCCCCTCGCATTTCCGATATGCATAGGACCTGTCGGATTGGCTGAAACAAATTCAACAAGTATTCTCTTATTCCCTCCGGAACTTGTTCTGCCGTAGCTTTCTCCCTCTTTGAGTACAGAATCGGCAACAGCGGAAAACCACTTTCTTGACAGGAAGAAATTCAGAAATCCCGGTCCTGCAATTTCAAGCTTTTCAAAGTATGTGCCGTCAAGCGCCGCTTCTTCGCATATCATCTCGGCAATTTTTCTCGGCGGAAGCCTGAACGTCCTTGCCGAAACCATTGCGGCATTTGCGGCAAAATCCCCGTGTGATTTATCCGCCGGTATCTCAATTATAAAATTCGGAAGCGGTTCGGGCGGAACTTTTCCGAACGATACCATTCTTCCCATTGAATCAAGGATTATATCTCTTGCCTGCTGCGACGCAAGCCTTATCAGATCTGCCATTGGTAGTCTTTCCTTTCTTTGGCAACACCGCACAAAGCGCGCCTGACGGCTTTGCACATCATCTGCTTGCGATTTTCCGTCATATCACACAATTTTTTTCTTCTTTGTGCGGTATTGCCTTAAGCTTTTTTTACATTCATTATTATTTCATTATCGGACATATAACTTGTATTTATATCTATAGTATACTTCATATATAATCTGCCGCCGTTTTCATCGAGTTCGTTTTCAATGGCATGAGTATAGATGCCGACGACCATATCCCCGTAAGGCGTTGAATAGTGGCAATGATGCCTTTTTCCCGGTTCAATGACAAGATCGGAACTTGACGTGCCTCTCCTGATTATCGATGCATACTTATTGCCGGTAACGGAAACGCTCGTTTCCGAGCCTTCAAATCCGGTCGCCTCGGAATCAAGATAGCTGATAACATAACGGTCGTCCTTTATACTGAACTTGCCTGCGGTTATAAGCTCCGTTTCAGTTTTTTCGTTATATATGGATTGTATGCTCTTCATTTCGATCAAAAATTTTTCAGAATTCACTTTTTCATTCCCCTAAATTACAGCTGAACACTTCTCCGTCTACAGGATGTTCAAGGAAGTGTCCGGCATTTTCTTCAAAAAGCTCGATACTGTCGCTGACATAAAAAACATTTTTTCCTTCATGGCTTACGTCATTGAGCAAATCGGCTTCCATAAGACAGCTTCGCGCGTATTTTGCGGCTTCAGCCCCCGATGAAATAAGCTTTACGCCCTCCCCCATTATATCGGAAATTATATCTCTCAGCACAGGGTAATGCGTACAGCCGAGTATCAGCACGTCCACTCCCTCATTCTTTATCGGAGTCAAGTATTCCTCGGCGGCAAGACGCGTTATCTTACAGTTTCTGTCCGTATATCCGTTCTCGACAAGATGAACGAAAAGAGGACACGCGTTTCCGATAACTCTTACGTGCGGATTTATCGTCCTTACAGCCTTGGCGTAGCTTCCGCTTCGTATAGTCGCGGGCGTTCCGATAACGCCTATCTTTCCGTTTTTTGTCGCGGCGCACGCCGTCTGCACCGTCGGAAGAATAACTCCCGTAAAAGGCATAGTGTCAACGAGCGGCTCGGAGCCTATCACAGAACTTACTGTTCCGCACGCTGCGATTATCATTTTTATTTTATGCTTTAAAAGGAACGAAACATCCTCTTTTGCGTATCTTAAAACAGTTTCACGGCTTCTGCTGCCGTAAGGTATTCTTGCGGTATCGCCGAAATATATTATATCCTCATTCGGTAAAAGAGCGTTAAGCTCCTTTACGGCGGTAAGTCCGCCCATACCCGAATCAAAGACACCGATAGCGTATTTATTCATAATGTATTCCTTAATAGTTTCTTTCAGAATTGTCGATAGCCTGTTCGATAAGCTTGTCAATAAGATAACCGTACGTCATGCCAAGATCCGCCATAAGCATGGGATACATGCTTATAGAAGTAAAGCCGGGCATGGTATTTATTTCATTCAGTATGACTTCGTCGTCTTCCGACAAGAAGAAATCGACTCTTGAAAGCCCCTTGCAGCCCATAGCTTTATACGCGCTTATTGCCGTTTCTCTGATCTCTTTTATCGTTTCCTCGGGAAGCGCGGCAGGAATGACCTGTGTCACAGAATTGTTTATATATTTCGACTCATAATCATAAAAATCCTTGCTCTTGGAAAGTTCCCCGACAAACGACGCAAAAGGCGAATCATATCCGAAAACCGCAACCTCGAGTTCTCTGCCCTTTATATATTCCTCTATTATGACTTTATTGTCATGGGAAAACGCGAATTTCACCGCTTCCTTGAGGGATTCAAGGTCAGTCGCCTTATTTATGCCTATCGACGATCCGGCGTTTGCAGGCTTTACAAATACCGGAAAACCGAGTTCCTCCGCAATAGCGATGCATTTCTTGTCAAGGCGGTTAAGATCCCTAAGTCCGACCATACGCCATTCGGCGGTTCTGATGTTATTATAATCGAGAACAGTATGGGTATGCGCTTTATCCATGCATGAAGCGGAAGCCAAAAGTCCGCAGCCCACATAAGGGATCCTTGCAAGATCGAGCAGTCCCTGAACCGTTCCGTCCTCGCCGTTTTTTCCATGAAGCACAGGAAAAACGACATCGATCTTGCGGGGCGTATATTCGCCGTTTTCCAAAACAAGTATACCCTTGTGTATGGGATCGGGAGAAATTATCGCAGACGCGCAGTCCGTGTCCTTTTCCCATTCTCCGGACGCAATATTTGAAACATCTCCCGGATAATAAAGCCAGCGACCTTTTTTGGTAATGCCTATGCAAATGATCTCATACTTGTCCTTAGGCATGTTTTCGATAATGTTGGAGGCTGAAATGAGAGAGATATCGTGTTCGCTTGAAACTCCGCCGAACAATACCGCAACCTTGATTTTAGACATTGTTTACAACTCCTTTAATAAAAATGAATACAACACGACACCGCGCTGAATCTATGCAAAAGATACGCCGAACGATTATGTATCAATATATTTTAACATATTTTTCGGCAAACTTCAAGTATTTTTCAATAATTATTTAAAATATAAACCGAAAAAACGTATTTTTTATAAAAATCCGAAACTCACGAATAGATTTCGGCAAGCTTTACCTGCTTCATCTATATTATATATCCGCGCAAACAAAAAAATTCCATAAAATTATTTAAAAAGCTTGACTTTATGAAAAATGTGTGGTATAATGATAACACCTCTTTCAGGGGGTTATTTTTTTGTTCCTCTGAATTGAGGGAGGCAAACTATTTATTTTTCGCAAAAAGCGGAAGAATATCGTCAGGAGGTGCCGATATGAGAGTAAAGGTGACTTTAGCTTGTACAGAATGCAAGCAGCGCAATTATTGTACGAAGAAAAACAAGAAGAATGATCCGGACAGACTTGAGATGAACAAGCACTGCAAGTTCTGTAAGAAGCATACTCTTCACAAGGAAACAAAGTGACGGGAGGTCTTGTAATGTCAAAGGATGAAACCAAAAAGGAAAAGAAGACCCCGGACAAATCCAAAAAGAAAAAACCAAACAAAGTAGCCAAATGGTTCAAGGACTTGAAAAGCGAATTCAAAAAAGTCGTATGGCCGAGCAAAAAACAGGTGTTTAACAACACTTTCGTCGTTTTGGTAACAATGGTCGTTTCAAGCGTTTTTGTCGGAGCGCTCGATTTCGGTCTTTTGAGGCTTTTCAGATTCCTTTTGGGTATCGGAGAGTAAAAACGGAAATTTATCTTTAAGGAGGACTTAATATGTCAGAAGCGGCAAAATGGTATGTTATCCACACATATTCGGGATATGAAAACAAGGTCGCACAGAATATTGAAAAAGTTGTGGAAAACAGAAAGCTTCACGATCTTATCCTTGAAGTTAGAGTTCCTACGGAAAAGGTAACTGAGATTACCGACGGCAAAACAAAGGAAGTTGAAAGGAAAGTTTATCCGGGCTATGTTTTGCTGAAAATGGTATATACCGACGATTCATGGTATGTCGTTAAAAACACAAGAGGCGTTACGGGATTTGTAGGTCCCGCTTCAGAGCCTACTCCCCTTTCGGAGGAAGAGGTTCGCGCGCTCGGCGTGGATATCGACAACGGTACTGTCGAGGTCAACTTCAAGGAAGGCGATCGGGTTCAGGTTTCCGGAACAGCCATGGACGGATTTGTCGGCATAGTACAGAAAATCAATATCGAAGACGGAACAGTCGATGTTTTGGTATCGATGTTCGGTCGTGAAACTCAGGCTTCGCTGGCGCTCAACCAGGTAATAAAGCTTGATGACTAATCAGCGAAAGCTGCGTATGCTTATAAGTGGGAGAGGCAAAAAACATTAATTGTCTCGGCGTTTACCACAATTTTTGGAGGTGCAAAAAAGCATGGCACAGAAAGTAGTCGGCTATATAAAGCTTCAGATCCCGGCAGGTAAAGCAACACCTGCACCACCGGTAGGTCCGGCGCTCGGACAGCACGGTGTAAACATCATGTCTTTTACAAAGGAATTTAACGAAAGAACAAAAAACGATATCGGTATGATAATTCCTGTCGTTATAACAGTATATGCTGACCGTTCGTTCTCATTCATCACAAAGACACCGCCTGCGGCAGTTCTTATAAAGAAAGCTTGCGGTATTGAAACGGCATCGGGCGTTCCTAACAAGACAAAGGTCGCAAATATCACAAAGGAACAGGTTCAGAAAATCGCTGAACAGAAAATGCCCGACCTTAACGCGGGTTCCCTTGAAGCGGCAATGAGCATGATCGCCGGAACAGCTCGCTCAATGGGTATCGTTGTAGTTGATTAAGAAGTAATTCTCAAAGGAAAATCAACGTAGTTATCGGGTAAATCCGATGAAAAGACGTTTGCTTATGCCTATGAGGACGACTTCTAATACCTGAGGATACAAAGGAACTTTATCCTTTGTTTTCTGAAATGGTGGGAGGAAATTTCCGCTAATCGGACTTTGCGAATATAAGCGGTCCGGTATTACCACTTTATATGGAGGATTTATAATGAAACACGGCAAGAAATATATGGAAAGCTGCAAGGCTGTTGACAGCACAAAGCAGTATGATTCTGTTGAGGCTCTTGATTTAGTATGCAAGAACGCCAAGGCAAAGTTTGACGAAACTGTTGAAGCGCATATCCGTTTGGGCGTTGACTCAAGACATGCTGACCAGCAGGTCAGAGGCGCTGTTGTTCTTCCTAACGGAACAGGTAAAAACGTAAGAGTCTGCGTTTTCTGCAAGGAAGATAAGTATGACGCCGCAAAGGAAGCAGGCGCTGAATTTGTCGGCGGTATGGATCTTGTTGACAAGATCATGAAAGAAAACTGGATGGACTTTGACGTTGTCATAGCTTCTCCCGATATGATGGGTATGGTCGGACGTCTTGGTAAGGTTTTAGGTCCGAGAGGTCTTATGCCAAACCCCAAGGCAGGTACTGTAACTCCCGATGTTGCAAAGGCTGTAACAGAAGCTAAGGCAGGTAAGATCGAATATCGTCTTGATAAGACAAATATTATCCACTGCCCTATCGGAAAGGCTTCATTCGGTTCAGCTAAGCTTGACGAAAACTTTGCTACTCTTATGGAAGCAGTTGTTAAGGCTAAGCCGGCAGCAGCAAAGGGTACTTACATCAAGTCTTGCACAGTTACATCTACTATGGGCGTAGGCGTTTCTGTAGCAACCGCTAAGTATGGCGCATAATTTCTGAAAAAAATGGCGATACCGTTCAGGTAATGTGCGGTATCGCTGAATATGTCCACATAGCTCAGTTGGATAGAGCGACCGCCTCCTAAGCGGTAGGCCGGAGGTTCGACTCCTCTTGTGGACGCCAATTATTTACTGGAAAAGCTTTTATTGTTTTTCCGGTTTTTTATTAATCTTTAAAAGGAGTTTGGAATATGGACTACTCTCCAAAGGAAATTTTAAGCTTTGTTGAAGAAAATGACGTTAAATTTATAAGGCTTACGTTTACCGATATTTACGGACAGCTGAAAAATATAGCTATAATGCCCGATCAGCTTTCTCATGCCTTTGAACACGGCATAGCCTTTGACGGCACGGCTCTTGCAGGCAGACATTCCGATCTTATGCTTTTTCCGGATATATCAACTCTTTCCGTTTTGCCGTGGCGGCCGAAATCAGGAAGAGTTATCAGATTTTTCTGTAATATCAGATGTACCGACGGTACTCCTTATAAGGGCGATCTTAGAGCTGAACTTAACAATTATATCGAAGATCTGCGCAAAAATAATTTTACCTGTGAGATCGGTACAAAATTTGAATTCTATCTCTTCAATACCGACGACAACGGCGAACCTACAAGAATCCCACACGACCATGCCGGATATCTCGACATCGCGCCCTTGGATAAGTGCGAAAACGTAAGGCGTGAGATATGTCTTTCACTCGAAGAAATGGGCTTTAATCCGCAAAGCTCAAGACATACGCACGGTCCGGGTCAGAACGAGATAGATTTTATCAGAAGCGACGCTTTAAACGCTGCCGACAATATGGTTTACTATAAAACAGTCGTTAAAAATATTGCGGCACAAAACGGTCTTTACGCAACCTTTATGCCCAAACCCATCGAGAAAAAACCCGGAAGCGGACTCCATATCTGCATTGCCGTAAAGGAAAACGGGAAACATCTCTTCTCCCCCGACGCCGAAAATCAGACAGAAAGCGGAAAGCATTTTATAGCCGGTATTTTAAACAGAATACGTGAAATAACTTGTTTTCTGAACCCTGTCACAAATTCATATAAGCGTTTCGGAGAAGATTATGCTCCGAAATATGTAAACTGGTCGTTTGAGAATCGTTCACAGCTTATCAGGATCCCATACACATCGGGCGGAAAACATCCGAGAATTGAAATCCGCTCTGCCGACGCGGCATGCAATCCATATATTGCTTTCAAGCTTTTGCTTGCGGCGGGCTTTGAAGGACTTGAAAATAAAACCGTACTGCGTGACGATACCTTTACAAATTCCGCAGCAGGTCAATTTGACGAACTGCCTTCGTCGCTCGGCGAGGCGATAGAACTTGCAAAATCTAGCGATTTTGTAAGAAAAAATCTCTCGCCTGAGATACATGATTCCGTAATAAGAAAGCTTGAATACGATCTCGCGCACTATAATGCGGCAGATGACAAACAATTATTTGAGGACGAATATTATTTTAAAATTATTTAAAAGGTTGTGAATTTTATGGGGAGGGTGCTGTTAGCGTCTGGCTCTGATAAGGGTATTGCTGTTCTTTCCCAGCTTCTGAAAGAATCGGGATACAATCAGATAACCAACACAAACAGCGGAAATGACGCAAGACGCTGTATTGATCAGACAGAATTTGAATTACTGATAATAAACACGCCTTTGACCGACGAATTCGGTCACGATTTGTCGGTCAAGGCGGCAGAATCGTCAAATTCCGGAATAATACTCATCTGTAAGTCGGAAATTTCCGACGACGTTTCCGATAAGCTCAGCAGTTACGGCGTTTGCGTTATTCCAAAGCCTGTTAACAAGGCTGTTTTCCACCAATCCGTAAAGCTTGTATCCGCTACCCGTTCAAGAATGCTTGGACTACAGTCCGAAAACTTCAAGCTTCAAAATAAAATCGAAGAAATAAGACTTGTAAACAGAGCCAAAATATGCCTTATGCAGTATTTAAAATTCTCCGAACCGCAGGCTCACAGGTATATTGAAAAACTGGCAATGGATACAAGACAGACAAGAAAAGAGGTTGCGCAAAATATACTTTCGACATACGAACAATAAGAACCTGTGTTTGAAGAGGCGCAATATGAAAAGAGTTATATTGATATGCGGCAAAATTTGCAGCGGCAAATCGTATTATGCCAAACAACTGAAAAAAACGGAAAAAGCCGTTATCTTATCAACAGACGAAACGACTTACGACTTGATAAATAATGAACAAGGAGAATTCTATAACACATTTGCAAATAGGGTCAATATGTATCTAAGAAAAAAAGCGGTGGAAATTGTTAACGCAGGAGCAACAGTCATTTTGGATTGGGGGTTTTGGACAAAAGAAAGCAGACGGGATATTTCTGAATTCTTAAAATCCAATAACATTCCTTATGAATGGCACTATGTTGACGTGAATGAGGATAAGTGGAAAAGACAAATAAAAGAAAGAAATGAAAAAATCAAAAATGGACAGAACAGCTTGGATTTCTATGTAGATGAAGGACTTTTAAACAAGCTTTTGTCATTGTTTGAAGAACCAAGTAAAGCGGATATGGATATTTGGTATATAAACGGATAAATTCTAAGTTATCGTTTTTATAACCTCAGACGATGTCCCCCGCCTCTTAGGCGGCGAACATCTTAAGATTCAGTCGGAGGAACAATCTCCGACTGAATCCGGCTTACTACCGTAAGCCGTCTGCTTGTTGAAAGCAGAGCTTTGAATTCAATCACAAATAACGCCATAGTATTTATGACCTTAAAATCATAAATATTATGGCGTTAAAACTTATAGAACGTTTTAGGGAGTGTTGACACTACCGCTCAACGCCCGTCTTACTACTTTGAAATAAGCGCCAAAGTATCACGCGCAATAAGCAATTCCTCATTTGTAGGAATTACCCAAACTTCAACCTTTGAATCAGCTGTAGATATCTTTGTAAGCGTTCCTCTTACGTTTTTATTAAGTTCGTGATCGATCTTGATTCCTATATAATCGACATTTGAACAAACTCCATCTCTTACTTCCCATGAATTTTCACCGATACCGCCTGTAAAGATAAGCGCGTCAAGACCGTTCATAACAGCGGCATACGCTCCTATAAACTTTTTAATTTCATATCTGAGCATGTCGGCAGTAAGCTGCGCCTTTTCGTCTCCGTCGTGGATAGCGGCATAGATTTCTCTGTTATCGGATGAAACATGCGATACGCCGAGGAATCCTGATTTTTTATTGAGATAATCGCTCATCTGATCCGGAGTCATATCAAGCTTCTTTTCAAGATATGTAACGGCGGAAGCGTCAATTGCGCCGCTTCTTGTTCCCATGATGATACCGTCAAGAGGAGTAAAGCCCATAGATGTATCTATTGATTTTCCGTTTTCGATAGCCGTGATAGACGAACCGTTTCCGAGATGACACGAAACGACCTTCAAGTCCTTGATATCCTTGCCCATAGCTTCGGCAAGAGCCATTGAAACAAATCTGTGCGATGTTCCGTGGAAGCCGTATTTTCTTACATGATACTTTTCATAATCCTCATATGGGATTCCGTACATATAAGCTTTCGGAGGCATTGACTGGTGAAATGCGGTATCGAATACGGCTGCCTGAGGAACAGAAGGATCAAACACCTTTTGGCAAGCCCTGAGCGCAAGCGCATGAGCGTGATTATGAACAGGAGCAAGCTCCGCAAGTTCATCGATTTTGTCAATAACTTCATCTGTTACTAAAGTCGTTTCGCTGAATATCTCCGCGCCCTGTACGATTCTGTGACCTACAGCCGAAATCTCGGACATACTCTTGATAACGGACGCTTCGCTGTTAAGAAGCGTATCGACAAGCTTTTCAAAAGCTTCCGTATGCGTTGGGAAAGAACAATCTTCACTAAGTTCTCTGCCGTCGTGAGTCTTGTGAGAAATATGACCGTCTATTCCGATCCTGTCGCAATTTCCCTTTGCAATAACCTTTTCATCGTCCATATCAATAAGCTGATATTTGAGAGATGAACTTCCTGCGTTTACAACTAAAATTATCATCAGTATAACAACCTTTCTAAAGCATACCATAGCACGCTTTAATATATTATATAAATACATTATACAACTTTTTTTGTTGTAATGCAAGGGGTTTTATTAAAAACAGCGAAAAAAACTTAAAAAAGACAATATAAACGGTGTATAAAAGCATGATAACAGTCCAAACTATTTTTGGAGGTGTTAAACATGAAGAAGAATACAAAATCATTCCTAAGCGGAAAAGGTTTTTATGTTGCACTGTCATTAAGTGTCGCTATGGTAGGTGCGGCGTGTTATTTTGCATATACACAAACGTCAAATGATCTCACGGGAGAACTGCAGTCGGCTTTAAGTTCCTCAGAAAGCGAAAGAGAAGCTGCCGAGATACAGACGGACATACCCAAAAACACACAGCCGCCGCATACACAAATGCCCACCGAAGCCGTAACGGAAGCGGCAGCTGATGACGAAGCGGAAGATGCGATCGAAAGCGTAGCTGAAGAGAATATTGAAAACAACGACCAGCCCGAACAAGCGGCAAAGTCGGAGGAAAAGAAGTTTTCCATGCCTTTAGAGGGCGAAATACTCAACGAATTCAGCAATAGAGAGCTTGTCAAATCAAAGACCACAGGCGCATGGCAGACACATAACGGCATAGATATTTCTGCCGCGCTTGGTGATGTGGTGCTGTCATCGGGCTCGGGAACTGTTACCGCCATTGACAATGATCCGCTGTGGGGAATTATGGTAACTATCGATCACGGAAACGGCATAATTACCCGATACTGCAACTTAAACGAAGGCATTACGGTACAGGTAGGGCAAAAAGTAGGCGTCGGTGAAGAAATAGGCGCTGTCGGCGAAACAGCCGATATCGAAACCTCGGAAAAATCTCATCTTCATTTTGAAACGGCAAAAAACGGCTCATTTATCGACCCGCTTGAGTTGATCGGATAATACTTTTAGGCAGCGCCGCACAAAGACTGTGAATATTAAACACAATCCTTGTGCGGCGTTGCTGTGTTTTTTATGAATTTTTATTTATAATATAATTGTCCGATATACAATGTGTATGTTCATTTCTTGCCTTGATGCAAGAAACGAACCAAAGAAAATCAAGCTTCCGCTCCGGCACAGCTCACGCTGTGAGTCGCAGAAGCGAAAAATAATGACTATCTTTATAGTCGGGGACTGTAAATGATAAATTTTACCATTCATCAACTATAGTTTACTTCGGTATTTACACATTACAGCATATACAAAAAGCTTATTTTTTTACACTCTAACCACTCGTTAAACGGGTAATTTTCATTATAATCTAAAAGCGTACCCAAAAGGTACGCTTTCATCATCATTTTCTTATCTTCATAGAGCTTTTTGTTTTTTTCATATCCTGCAAAACTGCTGTCATGAATCTTTCTGTCTTACTCATAAGACTTTCGGTATATTCGTTGGCATCCTTCATAATTTTTGAAGCGTTCGTCTTAGCCTGCGTCAGGATATCAAGAGCTTTTTTCTTTGCTTCCTTAACAATATTATCCTGCATCACCATTGTTTCAGCTCTTTTTTCAGCCTGTCTTATAACGGTGTTTGATTTTTCCTTTGCAGCGTTTAAGATCCTGTCCTTATCAAAAACAATACCTCTTGCTTCTTTTATTTCAGCCGGAAGATGAAGTCTTACATCATCTATAAGATCTCTCAGACGATCGGTATTAACTGCCTTTCTATCTCCCGAAAACGGTATAGTCTTTGCCTTATCGAGCACTTCGTCCATTTCGTCCAGAATATCATCAATTTTATTCATGGTATAATTTACTCCTTTACAAGTCTTTTCTGAATAAATTCAAGCACATTCACGGGAACAAAGGAACTTATATCTCCGCCGTATTGTGCGATTTGCTTTACAACGCTTGAACTTAAATACATATTTTCCGATGAAGCTGTTAAAAAAACCGTTTCAGCTTGTGAATAAAGCTTTTTGTTTGCCAAAGCCATTTGAAATTCATATTCAAAATCACTAACCGCTCTAAGACCTTTAACAATAGCAGCCGCGCCTACATTTTTAACATAGTCGGCGAGCAATCCATCAAGAATATCGATCACAACATTGTCAAGCCCATCTATATTTCTGCTTATCATCATCATACGCTCATTAAGTGTAAAGCTTGGTATCTTGGCTGAATTTACGGATATCAGAACAATGACCTTATCAAACAACTGTGACGCCCTTTTAATAACGTCAAGATGTCCGAACGTTATCGGATCAAAGCTTCCGGGACATACGGCGATCTTACGCATATATCATTCCTCCCCGGGCAAACAATATAATGATACTTTTATTTTACCATATTTATATGTTTTTTTCAACCTTAAACCGTTAATTTCTTCAGAAAGTACGAGATTTTGTTCATGTTCACATAAAATTTTCCCATTTTCATTAAGCATTTTTCCTAAAAACGGCAAAATTTCCGTCAAAATGCCTTTATTGTACGGAGGATCGAGAAAAATAAAATCAAACTTTCTGTCATTTATTTTAGCATAATCCAGACAATTCATGTTTAAGATCTCTGATCTGTCAACAAAACCCGTCGTTTCAAGATTCGCTTTTACGGTATCGAGCGATCTCTTTGAATTATCGACAAAAACGACTGATTTCGCTCCTCTGCTAAACGCCTCGATACCGAGCTGACCGCTTCCCGAAAACAAATCAAGCACAGACGCTCCCTCTATTTCAAACTGTATTGCGGAAAACATTCCTTCCTTGACTCTGTCTGTTGTAGGGCGCACGTCATTTCCCTCAAGAGCGATCAATTTTCTGCCTTTAGCGGAACCCGTTATAACTCTCATATCGATCTCCCTTCATTTATTGCAGTTCATTACGGATAAAATCATATAACTCCTTTGCAATATCTGTTCCAACGCCTGCCGACTTGGCAAGTTCCTCAACGGAAGCATTTTTCAGATTCGCAACAGTTTTATATTTTATCATGAGCTTTTGCGCTTTTTTTTCACCTATTCCTTTTACCTGTGTAAGCTCAAAATTAATGCTTTTTTTCGTATGCTTTGATTTCATATAAGAAATCGAAAACCTATGGACCTCATCCTGTATCTTTGTCATAAGAATAAACGCAGGTTTGTTTTTTGAAACCTCGATCTCTCCGCCGTCTGTCGAAATAGCTCTCGTTCTGTGCTTACTGTCTTTCACAAGCCCATATATAGGCACATTCAGATCATATTCCTTCAATGCATTTTTTACAGCGCTTACATGTCCCTGACCGCCGTCAAGCAGAATAAGATCAGGAAGCTTTGAAAAGCCTTCGTCTTCCCCCTTGAAATATTCGTTAAAGCGTCTTTTCAAAACCTCCTGCATGCATGCGTAGTCATTCTGCATCGCACTTTCCTTTATTGAAAATCTCTTATATGCTTTTTTCAGCGGCCGACCGTTTTCAAACACGATCATTCCCGCAACCATTGACGACGACGAATAGTTTGAAATATCGTAGGATTCTATATACATCGGCGGTTTTTTCAGTCCCAGTATCTCTCCCAGTTCTTCAAGCGCTTCCACTTCCCTGCCGGTACGATTATTTTTGATCGAAATATACTCCTCGGCATTTTTCTTTGAAAGCATGACGTATTTGAGCATATTGCCTTTTTTTGGAAAAAAGAATCTGATATGCTTATCATACTTTTCATTAAGAGCCTTGTTGACAATATCAGAATTTTCAAATTCCGACTCAAAATAAATACTTTTCGGACATTTTGAAGCATTAAAATAATACTGCAAAACAAATGATTCCATGAGATTTTCTTCATACTCATTAATTGAAAAGAAAAACGTGGTTTTATCATAAAGCCTGCTGTCGCGGTACATAAGAACAGATATACATGATCCGGCAGGACTTTTCACAGACGCGACGATATCGCAGTCACCCATATTAAGATCGAGTATCTTCTGCGTTTCATTTGATTTTGAAATAGCCCTTATCCTGTCCCGTATCTGTGCCGCACGCTCAAAATCAAGATTCTCAGCAGCCTGTTCCATCTGAAAACGCAGATTTTTTATTGACGATTCGCTTCCGTTTTTTATATATTCCACAGCCTGACCGATCAGATTTCTGTATTCCTCACAGGTTATATTTCCATTGCATACGCCTATACATTGATTTATATGAAAATTCAGACAGGGACGCATTTTCTTCTGTTTTTCCGAAAATTTGTTTTTGCATGTCGGAAGCTTAAAAAGCTTATTCACTTCTTTTACAGTCTGAGTAGCTATAAACGAGCTCATATAAGGACCCAAATACGTTCCCGTTTTATCGTTCTGCTGCTTTTCGGCGGTTATACGCGGAAAAACATCGTCGGATATCTTAATATAGTGATATCCCTTATCGTCCTTTAAGAGAATGTTATATTTAGGCTTATGCTGTTTTATAAGACTGCATTCAAGAAGCAGAGCCTCATACTCGCTGTCAGTCACAATAAAGTCGTAATCATGGACATTCTCTACCATTTTCGCGACCTTCGGCGTATGGTCGGGATTGCTTCTGAAATAGCTTGTAACTCTGTTTTTGAGATTTTTTGCTTTCCCGATGTAAATTATCTCACTATGCTTATCCTTCATAAGATAAACGCCCGGAGAAGAAGTCAGTTTCAGTGTTTTTTCCTGCAAATAAGGTAATCGCTGATTCATTTTTCTCCTCCGTTCAAATTATTAGAACTTGTATTCATAGGTTTTACGCACATCATTTCGCAAATTTTGTTGCTGAGCTGCGTCATTTTTTTGCAATACGCAAGTATTCCTGCGAAAAAATTCTTTGTCATCATCAAAATTATGCCGGAAAATCCGTACATAATCCCTATGAACACAAGCTCTCAATTTATAAAACTGTCCTTAAGACGTATTTCTTTTCTCTTGATTTTTCCGCTTATTGTTTTAGGAAGCTCCTCTACATATTCGACAATTCTCGGATACTTATACGGAGCTGTCACTCTTTTTACGTGATCCTGTATATCCTTTGTAAGCTCTAAGCTTGGCTCGTATCCCTTAGCGAGAACGATAGTAGCCTTAACGACCTGTCCTCTGATCGGGTCGGGAGCGGATGTAACGGCGCATTCTACCGCTGCCGGATGCTCGAGTATTGCGCTTTCGACCTCAAACGGTCCGATTCGATATCCTGAGCATTTGATAACATCGTCGTTTCTGCCCATAAACCAATAATATCCGTTTTCATCTGTTACGGCAACGTCGCCCGTATCGTAATATTCCCCTAAAAGGATCTCGTCGGTCATTTCTTTATTATGGTAATATCCCGTAAAAAGTCCGACCGGAGGATTTCCCTTGACGTCATATACAACAATGACTCCTTCCTCGCCCGGTTTGCACTCCTCTCCCTTATCGTTAAGAAGCCTGATATCATAAAGCGGGGCAGGCTTGCCTGTTGAACCGGCTGTCGGTTCGAGCCACATAAAGTTTGCGATCAGCACAGAACCTTCCGACTGTCCGAAGCCTTCGCGAAGCTTTATGCCCGTGAGCTTATACCAATCGTTGAAAACCTGCGGATTGAGAGGTTCGCCTGCGATACAGCATGTTTTTATGCTCGACAGATCAAATGATTTTACATCTTCCTGAAGCATGAAACGGAACATTGTAGGCGGTGCGCAAAATGTCGTGACTTTATATTCGGATATTTTTTTCAGAAGATTCAAAGGAATGAATTTGTCCATATCGTATGCGAAAATAACCGCGCCGCATATCCATTGACCATATATCTTTCCCCAACCGAATTTTGCCCAGCCGGAATCCGACACGCTCATATGAAGTTTATTTTCCTGTACCTGCTGCCAATATTTAGCAGTAACAATATGTCCGAGAGGATGCGCAAAATTATGCTGTACAAGCTTTGGCATGCCTGTTGTGCCGGAGGTGAAATAAACGAGCATTATATCGTTCCATTTATTTGCTTCCTCTCCCGAAGGACGCTCAAATTCATCGGAGAATTCGGCAATACGCTCTTCAAAATACTCCCAGCCGTCAATTTTCTTATCAACAACAATTTTGTTTTTAAGACTTGGTATCTCCGGTTCGGCAGCCGTTACCTGATCTATTACAAACCGGTCAGGCAGACATATGACCGTCGATACCTCCGCAGCATTTCCTCTGTATACAATATCTTTTTTCGTAAGCTGAAGCGTTCCCGGGATCAGAACCGCTCCGATCTTGTGAAGAGCTGTTGCGCAGACCCAATATTCCCATCTTCTTCTGAGAATGAGCATTACGACTGTGCCTTTTTTTATTCCGATACTCTTGAAGTAGTTTGCCGTACGGTTTGACAGCTTTGAAATATCGGTAAATGTAAACTTTTTCTCTTCACCATGATCGTTACACCACACAAGAGCAAGCTTTTCCGGTTCTGTTTTCGCCCATTCATCGACAATATCGAATCCAAAATTAAAATTTTCCGGAACATTCACCTTATAATTTTCCTTGAAATCCTCGTAGCTGTCAAATTCGATGCGAGGCAAATATTTATCCAACAACATTTTAAAACTCCTTTTTAACAAAAAAACGATCCAAACGACTCCCGATTATTTAATATGATCAAGGGCTTTCTGTCCGATATCCCTCCTGAAATGCATATCATTGAATTTTATGGAATCGACTCCCCTATACGCCTTGTCAAGAGCCGCTTTCAGGTTATCCGCAGCAGCCGAAACGCCTATAACACGTCCGCCTGACGTTACAAGCTTATCGTTTTCAAGCTTTGTTCCCGCATGATATACAAGATATCCGTCAAGCTGTCCCTTATCGTCAAGACCGCTTATCTCGTATCCTGACTTGTATTTTACCGGATAACCGCCGCTCGCAAGTATAACGCATGCGCAGCAGCCGTTTTTCCAATCGATATCAATAGTGTCAAGCTTTTCGTCAATGACGGCGTCAAAGATATCGGCAAGATCGCTTTCCAAAAGAGGAAGAACCACCTGCGTTTCCGGATCGCCGAAACGGCAGTTATATTCGATGACCTTAGGTCCGTCGGGCGTGAGCATAAGACCAAAATAAAGGCAGCCCTTAAACTTTCTGTTTTCAGCGTTCATCGCCTTTATTGTTGGCATAAATATCTCATTCATACATTTTTTTGCAATTTCATCGGTATAACACGGATTCGGAGCGACAGTTCCCATACCGCCCGTATTAAGACCTTCGTCATTGTCGTTAGCTCTTTTATGATCCATTGAAGATACCATGGGTCTCACCGTATTACCGTCTGTAAAGCAAAGCACCGATACTTCCGGACCTGTCAAAAATTCTTCTATAACAACATTAAGACCGCTGCTGCCGAAGATCTTATCCTCCATTATGGAATTAACGGCTTTTTTGGCTTCTTCAAAATTCTGTGCAATAATAACGCCTTTGCCGAGCGCAAGACCGTCCGCTTTTACAACAACGGGATATTTATTTTCATTGTCTATATACGCGATCGCTGCTGCGGAATCGTCAAAGACCTCGTATTTTGCGGTAGGAATACCGTATTTTTTCATAAGATTTTTTGAAAAGACCTTGCTTCCCTCAATTATAGCCGCCGACTTATCAGGTCCGAACGCCCTTATTCCGTTTTCATTGAGCGCATCGACCATGCCGAGTACAAGCGGATCATCGGGCGCGACAACTACCATATCGACAGACAGTTCCTTTGCAAGCTTCACAACTCCGTCGATATCGGTCGCTTTAACGTCGAAGCACTTTGCGTATTTGGCGATTCCGCCGTTTCCCGGAGTGCAGTAAAGCTTTTCTGTTTTAGGACTTTCGGCAAGCTTCATTATAATGGCATGCTCTCTGCCGCCTCCGCCAACTACAAGTATATCCATAGAATTTCTCCTTAATGATGAAACAATCTCATTCCTGTGAACGCCATTGCCATATTGTATTTGTTGCAGGTTTCAATAACATTGTCGTCCCTTATCGAACCGCCGGGCTCTGCAATATATGAAACGCCGCTTTTTTTAGCTCTTTCGATATTGTCGCCGAACGGGAAGAATGCGTCCGAGCCAAGGCATACGCCGCTATTCTTTTCAAGCCATGCTCTTTGTTCTTCCTTAGTAAATACAGGCGGCTTTTCCTTGAATATTTTCTGCCATGCGCCGTCTGCAAGAACGTCCATATACTCGTCGGAGATATATACGTCGATAGCGTTATCCCTGTCGGGACGGCGTATATCGTCAACAAATTTCAGTTCAAGTACCTGCGGCGCTTGTCTTAGCCACCAATTATCAGCCTTATTTCCTGCAAGTCGGGTGCAATGGATTCTCGACTGCTGTCCTGCGCCGATGCCGATAGCCTGTCCGTCCTTTACATAGCATACGGAATTTGATTGAGTATATTTCAGAGTTATAAGCGAGATAACAAGATCGCGCTTCTTATCGTCAGGGATATCCTTGTTTTCTGTAACAACATTTGCCAAAAGCTCGTTATCGATAACAAAATTATTTCTTCCCTGTTCAAACGTAATGCCGAAAACCTGTTTTGTTTCGATCTCCTCGGGAACGAAATCAGGGTCGATCTTTATAACGTTATACGTTCCCTTACGCTTTGATTTGAGTATCTCAAGAGCATCGTCGGTATAATCGGGAGCGATAATTCCGTCCGAAACCTCTCTTTTAAGCATAAGAGCGGTCGCCTTGTCGCAGGTATCGGAAAGCGCAACAAAATCTCCGTATGACGACATTCTGTCGGCGCCCCTTGCCCTCGCGTAAGCGCATGCCATAGGCGAGAGTTCTCCTAAATCGTCGACAAAATAAATTTTTTTCAAAGTATCGGAAAGCGGAAGTCCGACTGCCGCGCCCGCCGGTGAAACATGCTTGAATGAAGCCGCAGCGCACAGACCGGTCGCCTTTTTCAGTTCCTTTACAAGCTGCCAGCCGTTAAACGCGTCAAGAAGATTGATATATCCCGGTTTCCCGTTAAGCACCTCTATCGGAAGCTCGCCGTTCCCGACGTAGATCCTTGAAGGCTTCTGATTAGGATTGCAGCCGTATTTTAAAAGCATTTCTGATGACATGATTTTTCTCCTTATTCATTAACATTACGAAATTCGTCTGTGGTCTTTCCCGTAGAAAGATTGATATACCTTACAAAAAGCGACACTTTATTATTTTTATCAAGGCTCTGCCAAAGACCGTCTGTAAAATCCTTTATTCCGCCTTCGACAGCGACAAGTTTAGGTTCGCCTTCAAAGCTCGGGAGCGGATCTCCGTCGCCCATGTAGGTGTGGATAAAGTGACCTTCGCCATGAATGGGATTATTGTATGTAAATGTAAAACGGTTGCAGGATTCGGGATTTCCGTTCGCACTTTTCAAAATCGACAGCGCGTAGTTGAAGCTTTTACCCGGGTCTATTTTCGCAATTCCCGAAATTCTCGGCGTGTAGTTAGGCTTATCCGGTTCAAATTCTCTCGTTCTGAGAGCCTGTTCAAAAGTCATCTGATTGTTCATCATATCATAGATAGTATCTGTCTGATCGCCGTTTGTAACAATAGTCTTGTTGCCCAAAACTCTCACAGGCGAATATATTATAAGGCTCGGATCTGTAAGCTTTGTTGGGTCGAACGCCTGTGTCCTTATGCCGTTTCCGTCTTTAACAAATATCCTGTTACGGCTGTTCTCGCTTCTGCCCATTATAAAATACGCGATCACAGCGTGGTTTCCGCCGTTGGACTTACCGATAATAATACCTCTTCCGGGGTAACTGTTTGAACTTAGTTCTTTTTTTATGTCGAGTTTTTCCATAGCACTGTCCTTTCATTTCACATAAGCTTTACCGTCAATAATTTCAATTTTATCCTGACAAAAAAGCGAAACCGCCTCGGGAAGTATTTTCCACTCCGCCTGTTCCATAATTCTTTTTTGCAGACTTTCCGGAGTATCGCCGTTTTCAACATTTACAGCCTTTTGGAGAATTATAGCTCCTGCATCCGCCTCCTCATTCACAAAATGAACGGTAGCGCCGCTTACCTTTACTCCGTAGTTCAAAGCAGATTCGTGTACTTTAAGTCCATAATATCCCTGACCGCAGAATGACGGTATCAGCGCAGGATGAACATTTATTATCCTATAAGGAAAAGCTTTTATTATCTGTTCTCCCAATATAGTCATAAATCCGGCAAGCACAACAAGATCGGCTTTTTCCTCGATCAGAGCCGAAAGTACAGCGTCGCTGTAGCTGTAGCTACTTTCAAATTCCCTTCTCGGGATAACTCTCGCGGGGATATCGTTTTCTTTTGCACGTACAAGCGCGTAAGCGTCATCTCTCGACGAAATAACGCAGGAAATTTTACCGTTTTTGATAATACCGCTTTTCTGCGCATCAATAAGCGCTTGAAGATTGGTTCCTCCGCCGGAAACAAGCACAACTATTCTTTTTAAATCCGTCATATAAAACTCCATTTCGCATATCAGCTGATTATAACGCCCTCGTCGCCCTCGGCAAGTTCCCCTAAAATATACGCTTCAACACCCGAAGCGTTGAGTATCCCGACCGCCTTGTCAGCATCGTTTTTATCTACAGAAACAGTCATTCCGACGCCCATATTGAACGTATTGAACATATCTCTTTCAGGAATGTGACCCGTTCTCGCAATAAGCTCAAAAATAGGAAGTATCTGAACGGCGGATTTTTCGATCTTTGCGGAAAGCCCGTTCGGAAGCGAACGCGGAATATTTTCATAGAATCCGCCGCCTGTGATGTGGGACACAGCATTTACGTTTACCTGCTTTAACAGCTCGAGCACAGGCTTGACATAGATCTTTGTTGGTGTAAGCAGGCATTCGCCTAAAGTAGTTCCCAAATCGGAAAAATGTCTTGCAAGAGTCTGTTCATTTACCGTGAATATCTTTCTTACAAGTGAAAATCCGTTTGAATGGACTCCGCTCGACTTAATTCCGATAAGAATATCGCCTGCCTTTTGATTTTCCGGCTTCAATATCTTATCCTTATCGACTACGCCGACCGAAAATCCAGCAACGTCATACTCGTCGACAGGATAAAATCCGGGCATTTCAGCCGTTTCGCCTCCGACAAGAGCGCAGCCTGCCTCAACGCAGCCGTCCGCGATACCTGAAACTATCTCCGCAACCTTTTCCGGATAATTCTTCCCAACGGCAATATAATCTAGGAAAAACTGTGGCGCGGCGCCGCAGCAGATTATATCGTTAACGCACATAGCAACGCAGTCAATACCGATAGTATTATGCCTGTCCATAAGGAAAGCGATCTTGAGCTTTGTGCCGACTCCGTCCGTACCCGATACAAAAACAGGCTTATCGATACCTGTAAGATCGGGTTCAAACAAACCGCCGAAGCCGCCTATTCCGGTAAGAACGCCGCTTGTGGAAGTTCTTGCAACGTGCGATCTCATCAATTCAACAGCCTTATATCCGGCGGTTACGTCAACGCCGGCTTTTTTATAGCTTTCTGAAAAACTTTTCATTAATTTTTATTCTCCTATTTTTCTTTCAAATTTATCTTTTGGCATTTCCTTAGGAACTTCTATCGGATATTCGCCCGTAAAGCAGCCCGTACAGAAGCCGCATCCCGCGCCCTCCGCTATTTTCTTTACCCCGTCAACGCTTAAATATCCGAGCGAATCCGCGCCAATCTCCTCTGCGATCTCGTCAACAGTCATTTTACAGGCAATAAGATTCTCCTTGCTGTCGATATCAGTTCCGAAATAACAGGGATTGGTAAACGGCGGACTGGAAATGCGCATATGAACCTCTTTTGCGCCGGCTTCTTTTATAAGACTGACAATTCTTGCGCTTGTCGTACCTCTGACGATACTGTCGTCTATAAGAACCACTCTTTTTCCTTCCACAACATCTTTGATGACATTAAGCTTTATTCTGACAGAATTAGAACGCTGCGACTGCGTCGGCTGAATAAATGTGCGTCCGACATATCTGTTTTTTATAAAACCGACTCCATAGTGTATGCCCGAGGCTCTTGAAAAACCGAGCGCAGCGTCAAGACCGCTGTCGGGAACGCCTATAACGACATCGGCTTCAACGGGATGCTCTTTCCAAAGTATCTCGCCCGCTTTAAGCCTTGCATTGTGAACGCTTACATTTTCAATGACCGAATCGGGTCTTGCAAAATAAACATACTCGAACACGCACATAAACGATTTATCACCGCAGTGCGTTCTGATAGACCTGATACCGTCAGAATCGACAACAACTATTTCTCCAGGCTCGACATTGCGGACAAATTCCGCGCCGATGCTGTCGAGAGCGCACGTTTCCGAAGCAAACACAACGCCTCCGTCCTCGGTTTTTCCCATGCATAGCGGTCTGAATCCCTGAGGATCTCTTGCCGCAATAAGCTTTTTGGGCGACATTATAACAAGCGAATACGCTCCCTTGAATTTGTACATCGCCTGTTCAAGCGATTTTTCTATGGACGGCTGAATAAGCCGCTGCTCGGTTATCGCGTATGAGATAACCTCGGTATCGTTTGTATTATGGAAAATCGCGCCTTTCAGCTCGTACTTCTCACGCAGCTCCCTTGCATTTACAAGGTTTCCGTTATGCGCTATCGCAAGCGGTCCTTTTATATGCCTTACAACAAGCGGCTGAGCGTTTGAGCGATTTGATTTTCCCGTAGTCGAATATCTTACGTGACCGACGGCGATATTACCCAAACCAAGCTTTTTTATCTGCTCTTCATCAAAAACCTCCGGCACAAGTCCCAAGTCCTTATGGTATGAGAAAACGCCCTTATCGTTTACAACAATGCCGCAGCTTTCCTGTCCTCTGTGCTGCAAAGCGTAGAGAGCAAAATAAGTCTGTGCGGCGACATCCTCCGCAGCATTGGAGTAGATCCCGAATACGCCGCATTCTTCATGCAATCCTGTCAGCATTCAAATCATTCCCTTCCGTCCCAGCAGTAGGAGCAAAGTCTGCATTCCGAAAGCCCTACCGCTCTCACAGTACCTTCAAGCGACTGAAATTCAAGAGAGGTAAGCTTTAATCTTCTGCATATCTCATCACGCAGATATCTGCCCCTTTCGGTATTGGAATCGCTGTATTCATGTATGTATTTTACGCCCTCGGCGCCTTCCTTTTCGTCTATGATCTGTCTTGCGATAAGCTCAAGCTCCGATGTGCTGCGTGAAAAATTAAGATATCTGCATCCATACATTATAGGCGGACATGCAGAACGCATGTGAACTTCCTTTGCGCCGTTTTCATAAAGAAACTCAACGGTTTCTCTCATCTGCGTTCCTCTGACGATACTGTCGTCAACAAACAGCAGTTTTTTACCCTCGATAAGCTCATGCACGGGAATAAGCTTCATTTTTGCGACTCTGTTTCTCATGGATTGATTTGTCGGCATAAAGCTTCTCGGCCATGTCGGGGTATATTTGACAAAAGGTCTTGCAAACGGAATACCGCTCTTATTGGCATAGCCTATTGCATGAGGGATCCCCGAATCCGGAATCCCGCAGACATAATCAACATCGGGAAGCCGACCGTTTTTAATATCGCTTTCCGCCATGATCTCACCGTTTCTTGCTCTCATGACTTCAACGTTCACGCCTTCATAGCAGGCATTCGGATAGCCGTAATATGTCCACAGAAATGTACATATTTTCATATTTTCCGTGCCTTCGCTAAGTATTTCAAAGCCGTCCCTTGTAATTTTTGTTATCTCACCGGGTTTAAGCTCATGACAGGTCTGATAGCCAATCTTCTGAAACGCAAACGACTCAAATGAAAAGCAATATCCGTCCGACCTTTTGCCAAGTATTATCGGAAGTCTGCCAAGCTTGTCCCTTGCGCATATAATAGAATCTTCCGTCATAAGCGCCAACGACATCGTGCCCTCTATCTTTTCCTGCGCGTACCTTATCCCCTCAACAAAAGAATCTCTTTGAGCGATAAGCGCGCCGATAAGTCCCGCAGAATTTATATTTCCGCTGCTCATCGTTTCAAAATTCGCACATCCCTTTTCAAGCAATTCGTCTGAAAGCTTTTCGGCATTTGTTATTATGCCTATCGAGCAGACCGCGTAAAGACCGAGCTTAGAACGCACCATGATAGGCTGAGGGTCGGTATCGCTTATGCAGCCTATGCATATCCTGCCTCTCATTTTTTCAATATCGTGTTCAAATTTGGTACGAAACGGCGAATTTTCTATACTGTGAATATTTCTTTGGAAACCAAGCTCAGGTGAAAATGAAGTCATTCCGCCTCTTCTTGTGCCAAGATGCGAATGATAATCGGTTCCGAAAAAAACGTCCTGAATACAGTCGTTCGACGAAACAGCTCCGAAAAATCCACCCATGATCAAGCACCCATAACTCTCTTCATAAGCTCATTATAAGCTTCTTCAACGCCGCCCATATCTCTTCTGAATCTATCCTTATCGAGCTTTTCATGTGTTGTGCTGTCCCAGAAACGGCATGTATCGGGCGATATTTCATCCGCCAAAATTATCTCGTCGTGGAATCTTCCGAATTCGATCTTGAAATCAATAAGATCTATATTGATCTCCTTGAAGAATTTTAACATAAACTCATTTACCTTGAAAGCGTATTTTGTAATGGTTTCTATTTCCTCTTCCGTTGCAAGATCGAGCCCGAGAGCGTAATATTTATTTATGAACGGATCGCCGAGATCGTCGTTTTTATAGCTGAATTCGAGCGTAGGCCGCTTTAACGGAGTACCCTCGGCAATACCGAGCTTTTTGGAAAAACTTCCGGCAGCAACATTTCTTACGATTACCTCGAGAGGTACGATCTCAACCTTTTTGACAATAGTTTCTCTGTCGCTTATTTCTTTTACAAGATGCGTAGGGATACCCTCTTTTTCAAGAAGCGAGAACATATAATTCGTCATCTTGTTGTTTATAACGCCCTTTCCCACGATAGTACCTTTCTTTTCGCCGTTGAAAGCCGTTGCGTCATCTTTGTAGTCAACGATAACGCAGTCAGGATCGTTTGTCGCGTAAACTTTCTTAGCTTTGCCCTCGTAAAGCTGTTCTGCCTTTGTGATATTTTCCATTTTTTTCTCCATTCCGCCGTTTCAGCCGGCATAAATTAGTTTAAATAACTTTCTATATCCTCGGATATTTTCTTATCCTTAACGATCACATCATTTGCCATTTTTGTCTTCATATCATGAAGCTTTTTCGCCAGTTCATTATCCGAAAGCGCAAGCATCTGCACAGCAAGTATCGCGGCATTGGCAGAACCGTCTATAGCAACCGTGGCAACGGGAATGCCGCTCGGCATCTGAACAGTTGCAAGCAAAGCGTCAAGTCCATCGAGAGCAGACGACTTTATCGGGATCCCGATAACCGGAAGAACCGTATGAGCCGCCAAAACTCCGCCGAGATGCGCTGCCTTTCCTGCCGCAGATATTATAACTCCAAAACCGTTTTTCTCCGCATTCGCAGAAAACTCCGCCGCCTGTTCGGGAGTTCTGTGCGCAGACATAACATGTACCTCATAAGGAACTCCGAATTCCTTGAGCTTTAAGACCGCCCCCTTAACAATCGGCAGATCGCTGTCGCTGCCCATAATAACCGCTACTTTTTTCATAATATCACCTTAAAATATTTATTTTACAGCAAACGGCATAAACGCCGTTACCATAATTATCAAACGTCTATAATTCAGCTTTATTTATGCTTTTTAATATTAGCCTGTTGTTTGCGTCTCCGACTATATTAAAAGTTATTTCCGAAGTAATATTCGCTAAATCTGCATTTCCCTGACCATAATCATAATTTACGGTCAGCTTTATATTATATGAGGAAAAGTTTTTTTCTTTTGTTATATCGGCTTTAAAATCCGAAACGCTTTTAATACGGCAGTCCTTGAAGAAATTATTCGACGACAGCGCCGTATAATACTGCTCGGTCGTTATATCCGAAATATCGCCGTTTCCACGGAAAAGATATTCAAGATAACCGCATACTATTCCGGATATCCTGTTAATGTTTTCAACCCCGAAAGCATTTATTTTAACCGGATCGGCAAATGAAATATCAATAGGGACATTTCCCGGAGAACATTTTATATCGATATATATATACTGCATTTCGCCGTCGGTATATTTACCGCGGTATTCGCTTTCGCCGTCATACAGATAAATTATTTTTTCCGAATATCTGTAGCCCGTCCAGACATTTTCAGATAGGACGTTTCCTTTTTTGTCAAACAAGATAAAATCCTCATTATCTCCCGTAAATCCGCCGACAAAATCGCTGCTGATAGATTTAAACGTCTCGAAAATAAATGGCACAAGTATATTTGAATCGCGGTCAATGATACCCATTTTCTTATTTTTATCATCAAACGCCCTGCTCACAATGAATCTGTCACCTGAAAGAATATAAATGTCATTCCACACAGGTTCGATGAAAACATGGTCGTCTTTTTCCGACACCCCGAGTAAGCCGCTTTCGTCCTCAAAAACGGTATACTCCTCAATATTATTATCCATTTGAGCTATGATATTTTCCGCAGAGCCGTCCTTTCCGGACTCTTCACGGTTAACGTCAATATAAGTCTTTATGAGTACTGCGGTCATGACCGCAAGCAAGACCAAAAGCGAAACAATAATAAACTTGAAATATCTGTTTGTCATCAGCCCTCTCGACCGTATCAGGACTCTATTTATCTTTTTTTTCATTTTTCGTTTTTTCATCAGTTTCTTTTACAATATAGACAGGACGGCTCTTTGTTTCAAGATACGTTTTGGATAAATACTGTCCGAGAATACCCGTACAGAAAAGCTGCAGACCGCCGACAAAGAATATGGCGCACATTATTGTCGGAAACCCCTGAACGTTTTCCCCGAAGGCGATAGTCTTAACTATTATCGCGATCACCCATATAAACGATATAAAACAGCTCAGAACGCCAAGCAGCGAGGCAAGCGCCAAGGGAGCGGTCGAAAAAGCGAATATCCCCTCGAGCGAATATAAAAACAGCTTCCAGAACGACCATGCCGTAGTACCGGCAGCACGCTCCACATTTTCATATTCAATATATTTGACGCTGAATCCGACCCAACTGAATATCCCCTTTGAAAATCTGTTGTATTCTTTCATTGAAAGTATGGCGTCAACCATATCTCTCGTCATAAAGCGGAAATCCTGCGCGCCGTCAACTATTTCCGTCTGAGATATCTTATTCATTATTCTGTAAAATTTTCTTGCAAACCATGAACGCACCTTTGACTCTCCTTTACGGCTGACACGTCTTGTGGTTGCGCAGTCATATCCCTCTTTCGTGACATAATCATACATCTTAGGGATAAAAGCAGGCGGATGCTGAAGATCGGCGTCCATAACCACAACATAATCGCCCTTTGAGTTTTCCAGTCCGGCAAACATTCCCGCTTCCTTTCCGAAATTACGCGAAAATGAAATATATCTGACGCGCTCGTCCTTTTTAGCAAGATCTCTTAAAATTTTAAGAGTATCGTCCCTTGAGCCGTCGTTTACAAACAAAAGCTCAAAATCAATACCGTCGTTTTCGTCTTTCATCTTTGCAATGATCTTATTTATCTCATTATAAAAAAGAGGAAGAACCTCCTGTTCATTATAACAAGGAACTATTACAGATATCAGATTCATTTTTTCAGCTCCTTTACCCAACAATACAATATTATTTTACAACAAAATTTACAAAAAATCAAGTCTATTTTTGCACAAATTGAAAAAACTCTTAAAGCCGTATATTTAATATTTTTAAAAAATAGTGCATTATGTATATTTTTACCTTATAAAGACTATCATATTGTATATAGATGCGGCAAGTAAAGCTTGTCGGAACCGAGAACAGATTCTAAATCCATCCGGGAGGAAAACAGCTATAACTTTTCAAAAATCATTTTTTAAGATAAATAAATCAAAAACCATAGATTTTTTATGTCCCCTTATATCGGGAATCGTAACTGCTCTGTCATTTTACGGCGGGAAAACGGCATTTCTTATATTTTTCTCACTAATACCATTTTTTTATTCTGCGCTTTATAAATTTAAAATATATAAATTATTCATATATTCATTCGCTCTTTACTTTTTTTCGCTTATCTGGACGCCTAATTCCATATCAATGGTGACTGAAAGCCGTGCTGTGCAAATACTTATATCAGCCGTTATGCTTCTGACAATACCGCTGATACTGTCGGTAACTCTTACGCTCCCGTTTTATATATTCAGGCTTTCACAATTGTCAAAATTCAAAACGGCTGCCGTTTTCCCGTTTGTCTATATATTCGGCGAATGGCTGCAAGGTTCATTGGAGTCGTTTTCATTTCCTTGGGTAAGGCTCGGAAACATCGCCTCCCCTTTTACCGTATTTATCCAATCGGCGTCAGTTTTCGGCACGCTTTTCATATCGCTTATAATATTGTATATAAATATGTCTGCTGCATTGCTTTTAAGCCGGATAGATACGGCCAAAAAAATCATATTTTCATCTTTTTCCGTATTTTTAACGGCAATGAACCTGACATTCGGTTTTTACAGCTGCGGTACGGCGGAAAAAAACGACTCCCCTCCCCTTTCGGCTGTTATTGTTCAAGGAAATTATCCAAGAAACAGCAAACGCGGCTCGTCGCCCGATCAGATGCTGAAAAAATATCTCGATCTGCTCTATTCGGACGCTCCGGAAAACGCGGATATAATTTTGTTTCCGGAAACGTCTATGCATTCGCAGATATACAAAACCGACGGACTGCAGCAGCTTTTGTATAAGCTTTGCAGCGATTTTAACGCGCTTCTTTTGTCGGGAAGTCAGTACAATTCAGACGATAAGCACTATAATGCCTGCATGACGGTAAATACCGCGCATGAGATCGACGCGGCATACATCAAAAGAATACTTGTACCGTTCGGCGAATACATGCCGTTTGATGTTAAGGCTTTAAATATTATTAGTTCAGGCTTTTCTGCCGGAAAAGAATGCGGTCTTATAGATTTCAAAAACGGACAAATAGGCTGTCTGATATGCTTTGAATCTATTTTTCCGAGAATTGCCGCCGAAACTTCTCAAAAGGGCGCGCAAGCCGTAACCGTACTCACAAACGATTCCTGGCTTGGTAAAAAAATACCGCTTTACCAGCACCACTCGCATTCAATAATGAGAGCGGTGGAAAATAACAGATATTTTTTAACGTCGACAAATACGGGGATATCGTCGATCATAGACCCAAAAGGCAAAGTAATAACACGGGGAGATCTGAATACGGAATGCGTCGTTAGCGGCGATTTTTACATGAACGGCAAAAAAAGCTTCTACACCGTATACGGCGATATTATAATACTCCCCTCCTGCGTTATTATAATTTACTCGTGCATCAAATATGTTTTCTGTCAAATGCGATCGTTAATTTCCAAAAAGACTTGAAAAAATCGGATAATTATTGTATAATTAAAATGTCAAATAAATTTGTTGTTTGCAGAATGTCGAAAAAGTATTTATTAAATTTAAAGTTTAGGTCAAGCCTTTTCAAAGGCTTGTGGGGTGCATGGGGCAAAGCCCCTGCTCGACGTCCGCAGACGTCGAAATCCCTTGCCGCAGGGCGCTCCGCAAGGGGTGAGCCGTAAAAACAGTCCTGTGGACTGCTTTTAGGCGAGGGGACGCCCTGCAAGAGAGGGCGTCCCCTTATTAAAGCAGATTTTTGCGCAATGTGTAAACGCCAAATAATTTTTTTGTTTGCAGTATAATATCATTATAAGAAAGGATATATGAAGTTATATATGAAAGATGGTTTTGTTAAAATCGCGTGTATCACGCCTGAAATAAAAGTCGCCGACTGTGATTTCAACGGTTCAAAAATAATCGAAAGCATCGTAAAAGCGCATAAATGCGGAGTTAAAATATGCGCGTTCCCCGAGCTTTCTGTCACAGGCTATACATGCGGCGATTTATTTTTACAAACGCCGCTTATCAAAGCTGCTGAAAAATCGTTTCTGAATATACTGTATTCTACCAAATTGCTCGATATCGTATCCATTATAGGCATGCCGTTTGCATATATGAACTGTCTGTACAACTGCGCCGCCGTGATCTACAAGGGTCAAATACTCGGTATAGTGCCGAAAATAAACATTCCCAATTACAGCGAATTCTATGAACTTCGCCACTTTACAGGAGGGTTTTTGGAAACTTCCGTTATTGATTTTCATGGCGAAACCGCACCGTTCGGAACAAATCAGATCTTCGGCTGTCCGGATTTTCCCGAACTTTGCTTCGGCATTGAAATATGCGAGGATCTGTGGGCGGCGGATCCGCCCTCTGCAAAGCTTGCGGAAAACGGTGCAAATATAATATTCAACCTTTCAGCCAGTAATGAAATTATAGGCAAAGATGAATACAGAAAAACTCTGATCGCAGCGAAATCGGGCAGTCTGCCTTGTATATACGCTTATGCGGATGCCGGAATAGGCGAATCCACTACCGATATGGTATTTCTCGGACACTCGATCATCGCGGAAAACGGTTCTATACTTAAAGAAAAATATCTGCTTGAAAACGATATGATAACAGAAGATGTCGACTTATATAAAATTGCGGAAGAACGACGGAAAATCAATACCATTAAAAACGGCTGTCCCGATAGTTTTTGGTATAATGACTTTCCCATGAAAATCGAAAAAACGTCCCTTGACCGTTCGTTTCCAATGCTGCCGTTCGTTCCCAAACCCAAATCAGACCTTGATTCACGATGTAAAAAAATTCTGACGATGCAGTCGTACGGACTTTCAAAACGCATTAAGCATATCGGAATAAAAAATATAGTACTGGGTTTATCGGGCGGACTGGATTCTACTCTTGCGCTTATTGTCGCAGTAAAGGCGTTCGAGCATCTTGAAATTGATAAAAACGGCATAACGGCTGTGACAATGCCTTGCTTCGGCACTACCGACAGAACATACGGCAACGCATGTATGCTTGCAAAGTCGTACGGCGTAACTCTTCGTGAAATCAACATAAAAGAAAGCGTTATGAAGCATTTTTCGGATATCGGTCATGATGAAAACGTACACGACACAACCTATGAAAATTCACAGGCTCGTGAACGAACGCAGATCCTTATGGATATTGCAAATCAGACAAACGGAATAGTTATCGGAACGGGCGACCTTTCAGAGCTTGCCCTCGGCTGGGCTACCTACAACGGAGATCACATGTCGATGTACGCGGTCAACGCTTCCGTTCCGAAAACGCTGGTACGTCATCTTGTGGAATATGAGGCTTATCTTTCAGATGAAAATATAAAAAAGATACTCCTCGATATACTCGATACGCCGGTCAGCCCCGAACTTCTTCCGCCGTCTGAAAACGGAAAAATATCACAGAAAACAGAAGATCTGGTGGGACCCTATGAGCTGCATGACTTTTTCCTTTATTACATGGTCAGATTCGGCTTCTCTCCCTCTAAAATATTCCGCATAGCAAAAATTGCCTTTGACGGCGTTTACGACGATAATACGATACTTAAATGGGAAAAAACTTTTTATAAAAGATTTTTTTCACAGCAGTTTAAGCGTTCATGTCTGCCGGACGGTCCTAAGGTCGGAAGTGTTACGCTCTCGCCGAGAGGCGATTTCAGAATGCCGAGCGACGCATGCGTAAAAATATGGCTTAATGAACTTGACAAAATTATGGAGGTATAAATAATGACTTACAAAGAAAGCTTTATTAAATTTATGGTTGAAAGCGGTGTGCTTACTTTCGGAGAATTTACTCTTAAAAGCGGACGCAAAGCGCCCTATTTCGTAAACACGGGAAACTACAATACAGGCGCGCAGCTTGCCCGTCTTGGCGAATACTACGCCCAATGCATTAAGGGAAACGTCGTCGAGGCGGACACGCTTTTCGGTCCTGCTTATAAAGGAATACCGCTTGCTGCCGCTTGCAGTATCGCCCTTTCAAACAAGTACGGCATTGACGTGAATTATGCCTTCGACCGCAAGGAAGCCAAGGATCATGGCGAGGGCGGCGTAATTGTCGGAAAGAAAATGCAGGACGGTGAAAAAATCGCCATTATCGAGGACGTTATCACAGCGGGTACGGCAATACGCTCCGTGCTTCCGCTTCTTAAAGCGCAGGCGGACGTTGATATTACGGCTCTCATTATTTCCGTTGACAGAATGGAAAAGGGCAAGGGCGAGCTTTCGGCGGTTCAGGAGGTAAAAAAGGATTTCGGGATCAATGTATATTCCATTGTTACGATCGAAGATATAATCGAAGCTATAAAAAACGAGGTCATTCCGGGTAAAGAATATTTAGACAAGATGCTTGCATACAGAGCCGAATACGGGGTTTAAGAACTAATGAAAAATACGACTTTTGCCGTTATTTTAGGCGTTGAACTCATTCTTGCGCTAAACGGTTTCAGCCTTTTCTCCTTTTTCAGCATTATATTGGCTGTAATGATGTTCGGAATTTGTTCATTGATCGTACTTGCTTTTTATTTTATCCTGATGAAAACCAAAAATCCTCCAAAAAATAAAATGGATTTTTATAAAAAAGGAATTTTGATTCTTTTTGGAATATGCTCGGTAATACCTTTTGTACTCTTAATAATGGTAAGGATGAACATATAGTATGCGAGGTTCATAATGAATAAAATAACGTTTTTTATAACTTTGACAGCAGAAATTTTATCTGCCGCTTTAATTCTTGATATTTACGTCGGAACACCTGAATGTATTATTTGGGCTTTAATACTGTTCGCCGTATGCTTACTGCTCGTTTTCGGGATCTGCTCGATACGCAAAAAGACCTCGCATTTACCGAAAAACTGCAAAATACAATTTTATCAAAACGGTATACTTAATATTTTCGGAACGCTTATAATTCTGCTTTTTGCAATTTGGATTTTTATAAAATTTAAAATTTAAAATGCGCACTTTTAATTACGCAAATTAAGAACCTGTCCACATAGGCTCTAAAGATAAAATTATGAAAGGAAATGGAAAAATGACACTTTTTGAGGAATTGCAGAGAAGAGGACTTCTTGCACAGCTTACAGACGAAGCGGAAATAAAGGAGCTTATCAACAATGGAAAAGCTACCTTCTACATAGGCTTCGATCCTACTGCCGATTCGCTCCATGTGGGACATTTCATGGCTCTCTGCCTTATGAAAAGACTTCAGGACGCAGGCAACAAACCTATCGCGCTGCTCGGCGGAGGTACGGCTATGATCGGAGATCCCTCCGGAAAATCCGACATGAGAAAAATGATGACAAGAGAAACTATCGGTCACAACGTCGAATGCTTCAAAAAGCAGATGAGCCGTTTTATCGACTTTTCCGACGATAAGGCTCTTATCGTAAACAATGCAGACTGGCTTCTTGACCTCAATTATATTGACGTACTGCGCGATGTCGGCGCGCATTTCAGCGTAAACAAAATGCTGACGTTCGAGTGCTACAAGCAGAGAATGGAAAGAGGTCTTACGTTCCTCGAATTCAACTACATGATAATGCAGAGCTACGATTTCTACAAGCTTTACACCGACTACGGCTGCAATATGCAGTTCGGCGGCGACGATCAATGGGCAAACATGCTCGGAGGCACAGAGCTTATCAGAAAAAAACTCGGCAAGGACGCTTACGCTATGACTATAACCCTGCTGCTAAATTCCGAGGGCAAAAAAATGGGTAAAACCGAAAAGGGCGCGGTGTGGCTCGATGCGGAAAAAACCACTCCTTACGAGTTTTATCAATACTGGAGAAACGTTTCCGACGCAGACGTTATCAAGTGCCTTAAAATGCTGACGTTTGTTCCTATCGAAGAAATCGAGGATATGGAACGGAACATGGAAGGCGCCGAATACAACAAGGCTAAAACGCTCCTTGCATACGAACTTACAAAGCTTGTACACGGAAAGGAAGAGGCGGATAAGGCGGACGCTGCTGCAAAAGCTGTCTTTTCAGGCAGCGGAGTAAGCGACGATATGCCGACGACCGAGCTTTCAAACGACGATCTTACGGACGGTAAAATCGGACTTCTGACTCTCCTTGTAAAAGCCGGTCTTGCGGCTTCAAACGGCGAAGCAAGACGTCTTGTGCAGCAGGGCGGCGTTTCGGCAGACAATGAAAAAATAACCGATCCGACAACGCATATTTCATTTGAAAACGGCGAGGTTATAATCAAAAAGGGTAAAAAGGTTTTCCATAAAGTTGTAATCAAATAAGAACCTGTCTTCATAAGATATGTGTGCGGATTTTTATGTACATACGCTTGTGAAGACTGGTTCTAAAATACCAAAAGGAGGATATCATGTTAAAAATAAGAAAAAGGCTTTTGTCAGCTGCTGCAAGCGCAGCTATGGCATTATCCTGTATCGCAGGAACAACCTTGGGTCAGGGAGTTTCCGCGGCACAGACCGATTGGAAATTCGATTTCGGCGCTAACGCGCAAAGCGGCTATACAAGCGTAAGCGCATCGCAGGGCTACAACACTTCAAACGGATACGGATTCAGAAACACGTCAGGCGTCAAGGACGTTTCAGCTCCCGGAAGCGGCGCTCTAAGCGACGCGGTACAGTTTACCGATACTGAAAACGATAACAATACTTTCGACGTCGATCTGCCGAACGGTCTTTACCGGGTATCGGTCACATTGGGACAGACAAACCGTACCAGCGTTTACATGGAAGGAATGCTTCAAATCGTAAACATGACAGGAAACAACGCTGTCGATTCCATTCTTATCCCTGTTACGGACGGTCAGCTGAACGTTCGCGCTGCGGCAGGAAAAGAAGGATATCCGTTTACGATCAGCGCGCTTGAAATAAAACAGGTTTCAACCGATCCCGCAATGCCTAAAACGGTATGGATGTGCGGCGACTCAACGGTCTGCAACTACTATCCGAAAGATACAAGCGTTCAAGCCGGCTGGGGACAGGTGCTGGATCAGTTTATCGACAGTTCGTGGACGATCCGTAATATGGCGGCAAGCGGTCAGTACGCTAAAGGTTTTGTCGAAGCGGGTCAGTTCGACGCTATCGAATATTACGGCAAAGCCGGAGATATTTATATCATTTCGATCGGCATTAACGATACAAATTATTCAAATGAAACGGAATATTACAATACCGTGACCGATATGACAAAAAAAGCCAAAGCTAAAGGCATGGAGGTCATTCTTGTAAAGCAGCAGGGCAGAAACGGCGACGCGACAAGAAAACCGCTCCTTACCGGACGCTGGTTCGGAGGCGCACTTGACAAGATCGGTACGGAACAGGACGTTCAGGTGATAGACCTGTTCACGCCTTGGCAGAATCACTGTATTTCCATCGGCGAAACTGCCACAACCGCTCTTTACATGGAAAACGATACTCTTCATCCCAACCGTCAGGGAGCGTTAAAGCTCGCTGAATTTGCCGCTGAACAGATCGACTGGAATTCAGAAGAAGCTGTTCCGGAAGGCGCAGAAATTGCTGAAAACACTACATATCGGTTCAGAAATAAAAACAGCGGCATGTATCTGTATGCAGAAACCTATACAAAAGCATGCAATGTTTCACAATATTCTACCTTATCCCTCGATGAACAGTCTATCTGGACGGTAAAAAAAGCAGACGACGGCTATTACCGCATATACAGTCAGATAGACAAGGGACAGTATCTGCTTGATCTTGATATGGGCAAATCCGATAACGGTACAAACATCGGCGTCTATGAAGATACAAAGTCTGACGCTCAGCTTTTCAAATTCGTTGACAACAAAGACGGAAGCTACTGCATTACCACCAAAAACAGCAAGGATAAATCATGCGTTGAGGTAAAAGACGCTCTTGATTATAATTTTGCAAACATTCAGCAATGGGAAATAAACGGTCACGCATGTCAGTCGTGGATCCTTGAACCTGTAACCTATACAGGAAAAGGCAGTTCGATCACAGTCGGCGATCTCAACAACGACGGCGTTATAAACGTAATTGACAGCGTACTTATAAAGCGTTATGCGGCAGGCAAGCCAAACGGAAACCGCCATAATGCCGATACAAATGCGGACGGAATTGTCGACGGCAGCGACGTCGAAGCTATTTCCAAATACATCATTAAAACCGAAAAAACATTTGAAGCTGTTGAAAAGCGCAGTTCGTTCTACTATGCAAACGAGGCTTCGTTCAGCATGGGCGTTAAGGAATCCGAAAACAAAGGTTTTAAAAAGGATTCGTATGTGAATCTGGACAACAAGGTCGGAAGCTATATTCATTGGCTTCCATATGCGCCCGAGGACGGAAATTATCTCTGTACATTCAGTATTGCCAACGCCAGCGAAGCGAACCGTTCCATGAAAATTGAAGTAAACGAGGGCGAGGATTACTGGATTCAGGATTTTCTCACGACCGGTTCATGGACGACATGGAATACAAGAGGCATTGTTCTTCCGCTTAAAAAGGGTATCAACCGTATCCGTATGACTTCCAATACCGAACAAGGCGGTCCGAACATCGATACGCTTTACATTGAAAAAACAGAAGAGCCTGTTGCAGAAACTTATATTCCAAACCAAGACCCTGTTCCCGATCCGCCGAGCAATGATCCGGTAGTTTATATTGCAGGAGATTCTACCGTACAGACCTACCGTGCAAGCGCGGCACCTCAACAGGGTTGGGGCGCATATCTGAATGATTATCTGCCGGAAAATTATACGGTATCTAATCACGCAATTGCAGGAAGAAGCTCTAAAAGCTTTTACGACAACGGACGTCTTGACACCATCTTAAACGAAATGAAAGCCGGAGATTATCTGCTTGTACAGTTCGGCATAAACGATTCCGCATACAACAACGCTGAAAGATATGCTCCTGTAAGCGGTACTGTTCCCGGCGCGGAGGGAAGCTTTGAATACTACATTTCCAAATACATTGAAGGCGCACAGGAAAAAGGCGGAAATCCTATACTGGTAACCACCGTACTTGGTCTTAAAGCATACAACAACAGTACTAAAAAATTTGAAGGCAGCTATCAGAATTACTGTAACGCTATGAAAAAGCTTGCGGCACATTATAATATCCCCTGCATCGATCTTAACTCGCTCATGGTAGACCACTATAATTCTATCGGCTATGACGCCGCGTACAATTATCACCTCATCTCGACCGAGCTTTCCGATACGGACATGACGCATTTTACTGAAACGGGCGCTAAAGCGGTCGCAAAGCTTGTAGCAGATAAACTTAACGGATTATTATAATCAAGGTATTAAGAGCCTGTGTTCATAGAAATTTGCATACGTCTTTTCGGCAAATTTTCCTGATATACTGCGTTAATTTTTCTTGCCATACGCCGGTACCTGCAAAAAATTGCCTTGTTCTCAGAAAAATTATGCACGAAAATCCCGCATGACCTTCTATAAACACAGGCTCTAAAATACATAGGTATGTCAATAAAAGTTCAGGTCAAGCCTTTTTAAAGGCTTGACCTGAACTTTTTATGAGAAGAATTTTATTTTGGCGTTATCTATCATGACGGCATTTATCGCAATGCTTTGCGTCGGGACAGCCAATGCAATGCGCGCCTTTTTTCTTTGATCTGTATATGTATACCGAAATAGACGACACAATAGCAGCCACAATAAGAATAATAATTATATTTTCCATATTTTCTCCTTACTGCCGTTAAGCTGTTTTACCCAATGCGTATTCAAGCTTCAGATTTTTATTTGAACGATTGATAAGGAATACGATGAAGCCGACAATAATAGCTTCAATAACAAGTCCCACCAAAGCAGCTCCTGCATTTAACATCTCGGGAGCAGTAATGAGAGTGCCTATTGTATAAACGAGATAGCCTACTGTGTAACCTGTAGCTAACTGGAAACCTATACCGCCCCATACCCATTTTGCTGATTTCATTTCAGAATTCATAGCGCCGATAGCGGCAAAGCACGGAGGAGTAAACAGATTGAACATCAGGTACGCAAGAGCCGCAACCTTTGTTATAGCCATAACTCCGGCAACTTCCGCGCCTGCCCCCTGCATAAGAGCAAGTTCTTCTGTGTCAATGAGATTTTCAAGTCCGACAAAGCATACTGCAAGAGTACCCACGACATTTTCCTTGGCAATAAATCCCGTTACGGCAGCCGCCGCTAACTGCCAGCTAAGTACGCCCACAATAGGTACAAGTATGTATGCGAACGGACTTGCTATAGTGGCAAGAATAGAACTGTCTGCCGATTCCGCAACATGGAACGTCCAGTCGAATGACTGCATTATCTGAACTGCTGTGTTGCAGAGAAGAATGATCGTAGCCGCTTTTTTTATGTACGCCCAGCCGCGTCCGCACATTGATTTGAACGCGCCGAAAATCGTCGGGATCTTGTATTCGGGAAGTTCGATGATAAAGAATGATTTTCTGACTTTATAGCCTGTGATCTTGTTAATGAGAAGCGCGCCAATGAATATCAGTGCAATTCCCGAGAAGTACATGACTGCGCTTACCCAACCTGCCTCGTCGAAAAACGCTCCGGCAAAAAGTGCGATAACAGGTATCTTCGCACCGCACGGCATCATAGGCGTGAGCATAGCGGTCGCGCGTCTTTCACGTTCATTTTTGATAGTACGGCTTGCCATGATACCGGGAACGCCGCAGCCGATTCCTATAACAAACGGAATAACAGATTTTCCCGAAAGACCGACCTTTTTGAATATCGGGTCAAGCACTACCGCAACTCTCGACATGTAACCGCAGTCCTCAAGAAGCGCGATGAGAAAATACATTATCATTACAAGCGGCAAAAAACCGAGAACGGCTATAACGCCGCCAATTATACCGTCTACAAGCAGCGCCGACAGCAGAGGAGAAGCATTCTCCAAAAGTCCGCCTACCCATTCCTGGAAAGCTTCCAACCAACCGACAAGCGTGTCGGCAATAAACGGTCCGACCCAGACCTGAGAGATCTGGAACACAAGAAACATAACGACCGCAAAAATCGGGATACCAAGCCATTTATTTGTCAGAACGGAATCGATTTTATCGCCCGAGTTCTTATCTTTTGTCTTGACCTTACGCTTTTCGACTTCCTTGACGATACTGTTTACAAACTCAAAACGCTTTCTGTCAGCGTCCTCCACGACCTTTTTGTCATTTAAGTCAATATCGCCTTGAGTATAGGGAGCTTTTTGCTGTGTACCGGCTTGTGCCGCTGCCGCTTCAACCACCTTTTCAAGACCTTCCGCCGAGGTAGAAACTGTGTTTATTACAGGACAGCAAAGCTTTTCAGACAGCATTTCGGAATTTATCTTAGTTTCTTTTTTCTCGTTAATATCGAATTTGTTGAGCGCAACGACTACCGGTACGCCAAGCTCAAGAAGCTGTGTGGTAAAGAAAAGGCTTCGGCTTAAATTTGTCGCGTCTACGATGTTGATTATTACGTCGGGATTTTCCTTTTTGACGTATGAACTCGTAATACTTTCCTCACTCGTGAACGGTGACATTGAATAAGCTCCCGGCAAATCTACCGCGATAAGTTCTTTCTCTCCGCTGTAGGATTTCTTGATAAGATGCTCTTTTTTGTCAACCGTTACGCCCGCCCAGTTTCCGACTTTCGCATTGCTTCCGGTAAGCGCGTTATACATAGTTGTTTTACCCGAGTTAGGGTTGCCTGTCAAGGCGATTCTCATATAAATTCCTCCTTGTATTTAGTTGCTATAAGCTAACTTTGGTGCGTGATAATTGCTGTTCTAATAAAAACAGCAATTGACTCCTTGATTTTTTTAAAGCTTTTTTCCGTCAGCAGATCTCTATCGCCTTTGCAAGCTGATTGTCTATATTGTATCTGCCGTCTTTTATGGAAACAACGCAGCCGCCTTTCAAATGCGAAACTACAGTTATAGTTTCGCCGCTGTAGCAGCCCAAAGAAAACAAAAATGAACTTAGCTCTTCATCGTCGGCATTGATTTCCTTGATAGTATATTCCTGTCCGTCCAAAGCCTCAAACAATGTCATTCTTATCACCACCTGTTGACAAAGTTTAAATTAGTTAAAGCTAACTCGACTTTAATATTATACATTATAAAATTCATGTTTGTCAATAGAGCGCAGAAAAATTGTGAATTATTCACAAACAAAACCGCCGTTACAAACTTAAACATAGCAAAACAGCACATAAAATACGCCGTTTCTCGAATATTCATCGTAATGCCTCCTATATATAATAAAATTTAACAGCAAATTTACTCAAAACATTTACAGCGACTTTCACTACACTATAACATTAATTATACAAAAATCAATGGATTTGCATTATTTGATCGATTTTCGACACCAAATGGTCAATTATCGACAGCTAAACTCTTCCAACATTCTATGACATTACCTTTTCTTTACATTATGTTGTGTCCCCGGGGACACAATTTTTATTTACATATTTTGAGTTATAGTCTGATTTTTTCATGCGGTTGCCCTGCTAACATGCTCTGAATTTATTGACATATTTTTTGAAAGTGGTATAATGTATTTTGTACAATTTGTTGAAATTGTTTTTTTGTACAAGTTCTATTGCAAATCGCATGAATTTATGATATAATTATTATAAATGTATTTATTAGGAGAGTTGTGTTATGTTTAAAATTGTTCATAAACGTGTGCTGAATCCCGCTGTTGTGCTTATGGATATTGAAGCGCCTTTTATTGCAAAGAAGGCAAAAGCAGGACAATTCATCATTTTCAGAATAGACGAAAAGGGCGAAAGAGTTCCGCTTACTATCGCAGGCTACGACAGAGAAAACGGTACTATAACAATAATATTCCAGATCGTCGGAGCTACTACCGAACAGCTTGCCGCGCTTAACGAAGGCGATGCTCTGCTCGATGTCGCAGGTCCCCTCGGTATACCGACGCATATCGGCGAAAATGCAAAGAAAGTATGCGTTATCGGCGGCGGCGTAGGCTGCGCTATCGCATATCCCCAAGCTAAAGAGCTTTTTGAAAAAGGTCTTGAGGTCGACGTTATTACCGGCTTCAGAAGCAAGGATATAATTATCCTTGAAGAGGAATTCAAACAAACATCGTCCAATCTCATAGTCTGTACAGACGACGGAAGCTACGGAAAAAAAGGCTTCGTGACGGACGCTTTGAAAGAACTGATAGACGCCGGAAACAAATATGACGCGGTTATCGCTATCGGACCTGTGCCGATGATGAAATTTGTCTGTGCCGTTACAAAGCCTTACGGAATAAAGACTATCGTTTCGCTCAATCCTATAATGATCGACGGAACAGGAATGTGCGGCGGCTGCCGTGTCACAGTCGGCGGAAAGATCAGATACGCCTGCGTTGACGGTCCCGACTTTGACGGTCACGAAGTCGATTTTGACGAACTTATGAAGAGAAATTCCACATACAGAGAGCAGGAACACGAATGCCGAATGCTCAAAAACGCTTAATAAACAGGGGGAAATTTACTATGGCTAATATGGCATTAAATAAAGTTACCATGCCCGAACAGGATCCTAAGGTAAGGGCAAGGAATTTTGAAGAGGTAACTCTCGGATATACCGAAGATATGGCTGTTGAGGAAGCGCAGAGATGCCTCGGCTGCAAACACAAGCCCTGTATGACAGGCTGTCCGGTAAGCGTGAGGATTCCAGAATTCATCGCCAAGGTCGCTGAAAGAGATTTTGAAGGCGCATACGAGATCATCACTTCAACCAATTCTCTTCCGGCTGTCTGCGGACGCGTGTGTCCGCAGGAAAATCAGTGCGAGGGCAAATGCGTAAGAGGCATAAAAGGTGAACCGGTCGCGATAGGACGTCTTGAAAGATTCGTTGCCGACTATATGATGGACAAAGCTGCCTCGGCTTCAAAGCCCGAATCTAACGGTCACAAGGTTGCGGTTGTCGGCGCAGGACCTTCCGGTCTTACCTGTGCCGGAGATCTTGCTAAGCTTGGCTATAAGGTGACTATATTTGAAGCGTTCCATACGGCAGGCGGTGTGCTTATGTACGGTATTCCCGAATTCAGGCTTCCGAAATCCATAGTTCAAAAAGAGATAACCAAGCTTAAAGATCTGGGCGTTGAAATAATGCAGGATATGGTGATCGGAAAGGTTCTTTCGGTAGACGAGATCATGGATATGGGATATGAAGCCGTATTCATCGGTTCCGGCGCGGGACTTCCGAGATTTATGGGCATAGAGGGCGAATCGCTTATCGGCGTATGCTCCGCAAACGAATACCTTACAAGAATAAATCTCATGAAAGGCTATCTTGACGACTATGCAACGCCTGTTATCAAATCGGGTGCGGTCGCTGTCGTCGGCGGCGGAAACGTCGCTATGGACGCTGCAAGAAGCGCTCTCCGAATGGGCGCGGAACATGTTTACATAGTTTACAGACGTTCCGAAGCTGAAATGCCGGCAAGAAAAGAAGAGGTACACCACGCTAAGGAAGAAGGCGTTGAATTCCTCAATCTTAACAATCCCGTTAAGATACTTGCGGATGAAAACGGAAGAGTCTGCGCTATGGAATGTATCAAAATGGAGCTTGGCGAGGCTGACGAAAGCGGCAGAAGAAGTCCTGTTCCCGTTGAGGGCTCAAACTATGAGCTTAAAGTAGATACCGTCATTATGGCTATCGGCACATCTCCGAATCCGCTTATCAGAACTACGACCCACGGAATTGAAGCCAACAAAAGAGGCTGTCTGATCGTTGACGAGGATATGCTCACAACAAGAGAGGGCGTTTATGCCGGCGGCGACGCCGTAACAGGCGCGGCAACAGTTATTCTTGCGATGGGTGCAGGAAAAACAGCCGCAAAGTCCATTGACGAATACATTAAGTCCAAAAACAAATAACGGAGGTCATTGAATGAATAATCTTTTTATAGTTTTATCTGCAAATACAAATCAAAGCGCGGGCAGCAGCATGCTCACAACATTCCTGTTGTTTGCTATCGTTATCGTTTTCTTTTATTTTCTTATGATAAGACCTCAAAAGAAAAAGGATAAAGAGCAGCAGGAAATGCGTGAAACTATACAGATAGGCGATGAGATCATGACTATCGGCGGTATAGTCGGTATCGTTGTTAAAAAAACAGAGGACACCGTTGTTATCGAAACAGGCGGCGATAAGAGTAAGCTTAGGATCAAAATGTGGGCGATACAGGAAAATGTTACCGTTTCCGAAAAGCTTACCGCTGAAAAAAATGAAAAGAAGAAAGCTATGATGGAAGCCGCACAAAATAAAAAGAAAAAAAAGCAGGAAAAACAATAAGATTTTTATCTGCGTTCTGACATTGTCAAATTGAACCAAAATACCAATAAAATACCCTTGACAGGTTAGTTTCTGTCAAGGGTATTTTTGCGATGCTGCCTTAGAGCCTGTTCAGTATCTTAAACTAAATCGAAGCTCGAATGATTTTTTTAGAAGCTGTTTTAGGAAATTCAGTATCTCTGATAATCAGTTTTGTAATACGCTTTGCCGGCGGAAATTCCGCATTTACTTCATCTATCTTTTGCTGAATATCAGCTTCAATATTCTCGGACACATAATCGGGATCGGGATATACCTCCGCTGTGAGCAGATCATTCTTTGCGTAAACAACAATTTCTTTTATAGGTTTACAGCAGGCAAACTGATTTTCGATTTCCTCGGGGGAAACATTTTCACCATTGGATAAAATAATCAGATTCTTCTTTCTGCCGGTTATATAGACATATCCGTCATCGTCCACATAGCCCAGATCTCCTGTTTTCAGCCAACCGTCCTCTGTCAATGTCTTAGCGGTTTCTTCAGGGTTTTTATAATATCCTTGCATAACGGACTTACTCTTTACGCATATTTCGCCGTCCTCAATACGGATCTCGCAGCCCGGAACTCGTCTGCCTACAGATTTTGGCTTCGGACAGCCTTTTACGCCCGTACAGATACGCGGCGAACATTCCGTCATGCCGTAGCCCTGAGCAATGGCAATGCCAAATTCCTTATAACCGTCAATGATATCGGGGCTAAGATATGCGCCACCCGTATAGATCACGCTGAAATTCTCGCCAAAGGTTTCCTTGCCGACTGCAATTTTATCGGGATTTTTTTCTGCCGCAAGCTGCATTTTTGACAAAATGGAAGCTGCTATCAAAGGCACGAATGTCGTTTCATCCGGCTGAAAAATTTTCAGATTTTTTGGAATGTGCATAAGCGAATCGTTGACGCAAAGAATTCTTCCGTACCACAAAGCGCATAGAATATCACAGGTAAAGCAGAAAACATGATGCACCGGCAATACTGTCATACGCTTCTGACCGCGGAAATTATTGTCGGGTTCACAGGTCGTATTATCGATAAGATTGCCGTTGCTTAGCATGACGCCCTTGCTCTGACCGGTGGTTCCCGAAGTAAAAAGAATTGCCGCAAGGTCGCTTTCTTTCGGATCGCCGTCAGGAGTTTTTCCGATATACTCGTCAATAATATCGCCAAGAAACAGAAAGCTTTCCTGCTTTTCATGAAGATGAATAAAATATTTCACCTGCGGACAAAGCTTTTTAAACTGTTCGATCTCGTTTTCATGACGCTTGTCCACAATAATAATTTCGCTATCCGAACGGTTTACCTCATCGGCAATTTTTTCCGCAGGATTGGCATTATCAAGAGGAACGGTCACATTTCCGCTACATTGAATACCAAACCAGGCTGTCAGGTACTCATAGCTTGTAGAGCCGATAACAGCGGCGTGTACGCCGTTTGGAAACTTTTCCGCGATCCAAACCGCAAAGCTGTCGCAGTCGCGGCGAAAATCGTGAAAGCTTTTGTCACGAAGCTTACGGTGCAGATACTCTCTGACGAAAGGCTCGTTGCCGAATACCGTATCGGCACGATAAACAAGTTCTTTAAGTGTAGAGATCTCCGCCATTATTTCAGCCCTCCGATATAGGCGATCAGTTCGCCTACCGTCTTGCTGTTTGCCGCCTCGGCTTCATCGATCTCCACGTCGAAAGCGTCCTCACAATCGCCGAGCATGCACATAAAGTCATAAGAATTAAAACCGATATCCTCTATAAAACGTGACTCTTCTTCTATCTCATTGGATTCAATATCAATATACTGCGTAATCAGCTCTGTCAGTTTTTCAAGCATTTTTCTTACCTCCGTTAAGTCATATCAATGATTTCCCGAATCGTTCTATTCGGATTTTCTATGCTTCGGAACAAAACACGTCCCGTAAAATAGTACAGGAATTCGATTTCCTGCGGAGTAACAAGCTCGGACTGATATCCGAAATGGAAAGTCAGACCTCCGTCGCCGAAACGATGCATTGCCGTAATGTAAAGCGGCTGAGGCTGTCTGCCGCTGTTATACCATCTGCTTTTGACGGGAATATCTTTAAGATAAGGCACAAGGCTTTTAAGCGTTGCGTTCTGATACGTAAAGCTGACGCTCTGATAGCATCCGCCCTGAGGATAGCCGAATTTCTGCCTTTGCTGACCGTAAAAGCCAAGCGTTGGATAATCGGCATGAAGAAACAGCTCCTGCTGCGCTTTATTGATGATATCCATAGATTCAAGTACCGTTTTATCAAGATCTATTATGGTACGCAGATCAAAGCAATGCATTCTGACGCCGCCGCTTCGCTTATTGTGAAGAGTGGATCTGCGGCTTACGAAATCCTTGATCGTTACGTCAGTTTCGTTGTTGTTGAATTTGGAAAGCACAGTTCTGATGGCATGAAGTATCACAACGCTGACGGGAATATTATTTTCTTCAGAAAAACGCAGTATCTTATTGGTGGAATCCACATTCAGATCATAAGTTACAGTTCTGCCCGCGCCCGTTTTTGTGGCAAGCACACCATAGCGCTGACCGGGATTTTCCTTGCGCCATTGTATCATTCTTCCGAAACCTGTATAATCGGTGTACATAGGTTCGGGCTTATTCAGGATCTCCTGCCAGAAAGCCGTATCGCGCTGCTGCTTTTTGCTGCCGTTATACTCCAGATCTTTTTTGACGGATTCTATATAAGACGCCATTGGTTTCGGATAAGGCAGATCGTATATAAGATGACAGTAAATGTCCATTACATCTTTTGTAAAGGTTATCACAGAGCATGAATCCATACAGCAGTGATGCACATTGAAATAGTAGCCGTTGTAGCCGTCAGGCATTGAAACGATAACGATTCGTGAAAGTTCTCCGCCAAAAGTATCAAAGGGCTGCGAAGTCCAGCGGTCGAGGATCTCGTGAGCTTTCTCTTCGGTCAAAGCAGAAAAGTCGTAGTACTCAAAATATTTGTTTTCATAAGGCATTACATACTGCCAAAGTTCCCCCGTATCAGGGTCTTTCCATATACGCATACGCATCGACTCGCACCGTTCCACAGCGCGGTTCAGCGCCTCGCGAAGAACGGAAATATTAAGTCCCGTTTTCAAGTACTGACCTGTACCTATATTTACGATTTCATGAGTAGGACTTAAAGAAAGAGTATAGATATGCACCATTTGCGCCGCAGTAAGAGGATAACAGTCGCGCTTTATTCCTCCAATGATTTTTTCCATAGACACACCTCCGTATAAATTATATTAAAATAGTTCTCCTGTTTATATAGTAACATAATTTTACTAATATGTCAAGGATTTCTTTTGCGGCAACCATGGAAATGATTTTTTGAGAAACTTGCAGGGGACGCTGTCCCCTAACCCCTGAAATGATTTCCGTGTTGCGCAGTATGTTCATTTCTTGCCATGATGCAGGAAACGAACCAAAGTACTTTAAAATAGTATGTTTTTTAATATACATACGAAAGCTGATTGTTGAGTTCTGCTATTGAGTGATAATCTGTGTTGTCGTCTTTGGAGGGTGATTCCCCACAGTGTGGGGAAATGTCCCGAAGGGACAAAAGGGACGGGCGACCGTTGGGAGACAGCCCGCCTGCATCCTCCGCCCTGCTATGAAAAATTTTTATTCAATTCCTTTTGTTCCGCTTTCAAGTAGGGTGACTATATTTATAGAACTTTCTTTACCTGATTCATGCATAAGAAGATCAATTTAATAAACACAAAAAAATTACATGCTGTTATAAGCGGAACAATAAACAACAGCACAACTACCATTGACTGATAATGATTCCAGATCTCTGTAAATTGTATATCTTGTATATATTTTATAAAACGATCATAGTAATATCCTATATCAAACAATTGCTCCTTCACAGGTAAAAAGCCCTCCGGAATATATATATCAGCAATGCCGAATTTAAAAATTAAAAACACAGTTAAAAGCATGAAAATAAGCAAAAAAATATTTAATACCAATTTTTTTGTTTTAACCTCAGAATTGTCTTTCAAGGATACCTTGATTGACAAAAACACAGAAGAAACTTTCTTTAAAAAAATACGGCACACTTGAATAACAATACAAATCACGCTCAGATCTATCAAAATATAAAAGAAATTCATTAAGAGCCTTTTTATGCTGTACAAATTTGTTTCGTAATAAAATGCAGATAATTTCCCGTCTAACAATTCATTAGTATCATAAATAATATCATTGTCAGACTGACTGTTTGATTTAATATATAAAAAATCTGTTTTTGCAGTATCTTCTAAGAGATTGATTGGCACAAATACCGTATCTGACCCATTAGAGGACAATTTATTAATAATATCGTCCTTTTCGGAATAGACACCTAATATTGATTTTTTCTGTCCGGACAAATAAATCTCATTTCCAATTATATCAATACTTTTAAAAAGCAAATTCGCTAACTTATCACTGATAATTACTGCATTATGTTCTGAAAGCATATCCAAACCAAAAAATTCACCTTTAATAATATTCAATTTATGTATCGGTAAATAATAATTATCAGTATAGATTATATTGACATTTTCTGATATGAGACTGTTTTGACACGATCCAACTATACCGGTTTCTCTCACCTGAGCGTTCAATATTAAATTTTCATTATTACTGCGTGCGTTTTCCACATCCGCAACGCTGATCGTATTATTTTTTTCATCTGAATTATCCATTAAAATATATTCCATTGCATCGGGAAATGCATTATTTATTCTTTGATACAGCGATAAATTGAGCTTTACAAAAAAGATAAAAAGCACTGCATAGATAAATGCCATTATTCTTGACCTATGTACTTTATCCATTATTTATCACCCTTACCGTTTCACCATTTGTCAATGCTCTTGAAGATGATATAACAATTTTAGTATATTCATTTATGTCGTTTCCTGTTATGGCGGCATTAACATTATTATGCGATATTTGGTTTACATAAACCTTCTCCACATATGATTCCTTTCCAAACAAACCCTCTTTGGTACGGATAACATATACAAAAGTATCGCCGTATTCATTGACTGAAACTGCATTTAAAGAGATCACATTATTGTATGCCTGTGATGAGAGTTCATATAAAACATTCACTTTTTTTCCTTCATTCAAATGTATCTCCTCGTCTGTAATTTCGGCATAAAATGAGTATTGCAAGGTTTCGGGATCGTATATTTTTTTAGTTACTGCCATATTGACCTTTTTTTCTTCAGCAGTCATTTTTCCGTTTATTAATTCATCTTGATTATAAGACACTTCTACCCTGCCTCCAACAGGACATAGAGCGCCCTCGTCCTCATTCATTGAAAATTGAACGGACATCGATTGATCTCCCTCTGTGAATTTTGCAAGGGATTGACCGGCGGGAATAAACGTATTTTCCGATACGGCGATCTGAGAAATAATACCGTCTGATTGGGCGCAGATCTCGCCGGAGTAAGGCGTTTGCGATTTATAAAGTTCCATTTCCTTTTCAAGTATTTCTAACTGCGTATTCAGCTGTTCACGTTCACTGTAATTATGCCATTGGGAAAGCTGTTCATTCAGCTTCCGGATCTCCAGTTCCTTTTTTTGAATCTCAATTTCAAATTCCTTTGAATTCACCTCAAAAAGAACATCTCCGGCTTTTACAGTTGAATTTTCTTCTGCTAAAACAGCGGTAATTTCCAGCGGTACATTATAACTGATATCACGCTTGTTTTCTATAGTAACTATACCCTCGGTTTTCAGATCAATAGGAAGTTCATCCCATTTTGGCGTTGAAATTTCAACAGTCGTTAATGTCAGGTTATATAACGTCTTTGAAAAAAACGTACATAAAATCAAAATAATCAATAAAGTTAACGAACAGCATATTAATACCCTGTTTTTTTTATTGGATCTCAATTGTTTTCACCTCTATTTCATATTAACATGTTCAATTCCTTTAATCATTTGATCCTTTAATAAAAGGAACAGAAGCAATACCGGCAAAATCGCCAGTACACCGCAAACAAATTCGATCTCAAAATCAAATTCATTGATACGGGAAAGAAAAATTGATAATGGATATTTTAACTGATCTTTTAGAAAAGCTAACGGCTGTTCAATTAAATTCCATGCGTCTATAAAACTTAAAATAATCAGTGACGCAATTCCTGTTTTGGACATTGGTATTACTATTTTTAATAAAATTTGAATTTGATTGGCGCCGTCTATTTTTGCAGCTTCTATACACTCATCGGGGACTGACGAAAACACCTGTTTCATTAAAAAAACTCCAAAGGGATTAAAAATACCCGGTAAAATAACAGCCCAATATGAGCCGATAAGTCCTATTTTATCAAGTAAAATATAATTCGGTACAAGTGTGACCTGAACCGGTAATATCATTAAAATCATTATCAGGTACAAAACTATATTTTTACCCGGAAAACGAAATTTTGAAAGACCATATCCGCTGATAATTGATAAAATAGTCTGACCAACCACGATCGTCACCGAAATAAACATAGAACTCCAGAATTTGCTTAAATAAGAAGGATCGAGCAAAAATACTTCTGCATATCCCTGCAATGTGACCTTTTCCGGAATAATGTGAAAATTTTGACTGCCTGCCCCTGATATGATTATAGATTTATAGCTGTCGGCTATTTCTTCTCTTCCCATAAACGAGCCGCATACCATAAAAATCAAGGGAAATAACGCTATAACGGACAATATAATTAATATTAAATAGGCGATCGCCTTAAAGCCTTTTGAGTTTTTCATCAACATTGATCACCCCGTTTTCTTCTGACAGCAAACAGTACTAAAATAAATATAAAAACGAATCCCAAAACCAATATAGCCCCGACAGACAAACGAGTATAATTTAAATTCTGAAAATTATTATTCATAAAATGTTGGATCATGTATATGTTCTTATTAGGATAATCGCCGCATAAAATATATGCTTCTTTAAAAGACTTAAAAGTATTTATAATTGAGATCAGCAAAATAAAGAGAAAATACGGCTTGATCAACGGAATAGTTATATATCTTAGCATTTTTATCCTGCTGTCCGTGTCAAGCCTTGCAGCCTCGTAATATGAATTTGAAATAGAATTTAACGCTGATAAAAACAATATAATATTATAACCTACATTTTTCCATATGTATAATAATACAAGAACTACAAATGACAGATCTGAGTTTAACCAACTCCGGACCGGTATACCAAAATTATTTATTAATTCGTTAACAATACCATTATCTGAAAAAACCAACTGAAAAAACAATATTACAGATGATATCGGCAAAACTAAAGGTAAAATAAAAATTGATTGAAAAACAGACGATCCCTTTAATTTTTGATGAAGGAGCAGTGCAATGGAAAATGAGATTATCATAATCAATGGAATAGATACCAATATAAACTTTAGGGTATTAAAAACTGCCAGCTGAAATGATTTACTTTGTAAAACATCAGAATAATTTGCTGTACCAACAAATTTCATGCTGCTGACCGTTTCAACGACAGATAGTTTTATACATATTATAAACGGAACAAGAAAAAATACTATCATACCTAAAATAGCCGGTAATGAAAACAGAAATCCTGTAACAGACTCTCTGAAAACAAATTTTGAAAACCTCTTATTCATATATGTACAGCTCCAGTTTATTATTTAATCTTTGCATACATTCTTCTGATGATCTTTCATTTTTAAAATAAGGCTTCATTTCATTCCATATAAGCTTGTTCACCTTATTGTTTGGCATCAGACAAATATCAACATTGCTGAACAAATCTGTCAACATCTGAATTATATCTGCTGATTGATCTTCTGAAAAATATGAATACATATCATTACTATAATTTAACCCTTCTTTTATTGCAGCAGATAAAATCGGAATATCCATAACTACACCATCTTTGCAGCTGCACATTCCATATTTCATTTGAAATTCCTCAGACAGCATGATCCGCAAAAAATTATATGCATTTACCTGATTAGGCGTACCGTTGCGAATTGCAGCAATATTTTCCGGTCGGGCGGCAACCTTATCATCATAAGTCGGAAAGCAACGAATAACCGGTTTTTGATCCTCTGAAAGCATGGAACATGTTTCCAACACCTTTGAAGAGTAATTGCATCGTGCAAAAAGCGCTTTATTGTTTCTGACCATAATTGCGTAATCACCGGTTGCAGATGTTTTTACGACCTGTTCATTTTCATCTGCATGCTTATCCAGCTTATAATATGCCTTATACATTTCCATTGACTTTTTAAATTCTTCGGTTTCCGTTAAAATTTTTTCATTCTCATAATCGACAGCTTCAATGCCATTCCAAGGAGAAAATACTTCAATATCCAGATAAGAACCTGTAAATAACAGTTCATCTGAGCCGCCTTTATACTTCAGCATAAATTTCATAAACTGCTCTGACAATTGCTCATAATTCATTTCATTATCAATTGACATTCCGGCATAATTCAACGCTTCTTCCGTTGTTATTAAGGTCAATACACTGTATGTGATCGGAATATAATGAAGTTTATTTTTATATATGCCTGAATTAAATACCGCTTCATTATACGCTTTTTTATCGAATGTTTCGTCATTGTCGAAAAGCGTATTTAAATCCATAAATATTCCGCTTTTCATCATACTATATATATCGTCCATATTATAATAAGAAGAAAATATAATATCCGGTCCGTTTCCTGTTGACAGATCATATTGCAGCGTTTCCAGATAAGTGTTATTCCCCTCGACGCTTTTTTCAAATTCTTTATATTCCACATCAACATCAGGATATTCTCTTTTAAAAATATTTACCGCCGCTTTTAAAATTTCGTCATCATAGGGAGCTGCGTAAATTATGAGCTGATCAGTCTGAGAATGACTTTCATTAGTATTGTTTTTTTGCGTACAGCCGCCCGATAACAAAAAAACAACTGCAACTATAAAGCATTTAAAAATTCTGATTACGTCTTTTTGCTGCATAATATACCTCCCGCTAATAAATTTAATTGATTTTGAACGATACGAACGATACCATACCCAAACCGTTATTTCTTAAATATAAAACGATTCAAAATTCTGAAATACTGCATAAATAACTTATAAATGGGTAAATTTATAAAAAATTGTGAATATGCACAATAAAACTTATTAAAAATCAGCAGTTTCGAACTGTTTAATTAAATAATTTTTAGGAAACACATAAGATACCATTAACATTATCAACTGCAATTATATAATCAGCTGCATTGGTTTTATATTGGTTGATAAAATTTACAAGTGCATCGGTATACTTCGGACTTATCCTATTAAGTATTTCAAGAGCGCCGTCACAGCCTATTGACGTTCTTTCAAACTCTTTTACGAAGAATGAACCTACCCTTGAACCTAATTTCTGAACAAG
>JAMPFN010000070.1 GCA_023664445.1 Clostridium sp.
GAGCGGAAGCTTGATTTTCTTTGGTTCGTTTCTTGCATCAAGGCAAGAAATGAACTGACTGCGCAATTAAATTTTTTCATAAGTGATTCTTGACGAATACAGCGTGATTTGTGATTCGGGAGTTATCCATGTAGGATAACGTTTGCTCAATGATACGTCAATCGTGCCGAATTTGGAGTTTAAAAGTTCTTTCAAACTTTCAAATCTTAAGTTGTATCCAATATTGAAGGTATCGGTTTCGCTGCCGATTATCTTGCCAAATGAAACTACTACCGAATATAGACCGTCATTTTCAAACTCAAATGTCACTTCTGAATTATATGTTCCGAACAGTATGCTTTTATATATCATGGAATCCTCGCCGTACTCGTCCGGAGTACCAAATTCGCTTTCAATCGCCGCCGTATCGCATCCCCAATATTCGCCGTAATCCACGTTAGCGTTATAGTCTGTATTTCGCCTTATGACAGCTTCAGTAGCAGGCTCGGACTGTTCAGGAGGATCGTTTATCATGGAATCCAGCGAAGCTCTATTTGGAAGGTATGGGTAAGATGATGAATATGTCAGGACTATATCGCACGTTGTATTGACGTATGACAGCGATAATGTTATCAGCGAATCTGACTGTTTCCATGTAATGTGTCCGTTAAGCTTTTTAGTGAAATCATGTAAATTTCCATATTCCTCATAATCGCCGTATTTGTCCGCCAAAAGTCCGCGTATATATTGAAAGTCCGAAAGAGTGACGCTTTCCGTATCATGAAACGCTATCGCAGCCGAATCAAATTTACCGTCTTTTAAGTTAAACACCGCATCAGCAGAATAAATGTCGAACAGTATATTCTTGTAGACCACATAATTGTCGCTGTACTTATCGGGAATTCCGAACGCGCCGACGATACCGGATATACTCATGTCCGAGTATTCGCTGAAATCCGTATCAGCGTCAAGGGTTATGTTTCTGCTGACGATATCTTCGGGCGAGGATTTGTCTGGACTTTCAGTCGGCTGTTCGGGAGGGTCGTTTATCATGCTCTCAAGCGTTGATCTGCTTGGAATAGCCGAAGAATCGGCAGAGGAATAAGTAAGTATATCGTCAAAGTTTGCGTAGTAATTTGACAGATTTAATACTATTTTGGAATTCGGCTGTTCCCATAGTAAATATCCATGTAGCTTTTTAGTAAGATCATAGAGATTAATATGAGATGTTTCCGACCGAGGTTCGCCGAATTCGTTTATCAGAATATCTTGTATATCCTCAAAATATGAAACGGCAGTTTGGCGCGAGTCTATATAAAACTTCATTGACACCCAAATAAGTCTGTCGTCTTTGAAGCTGAATACTGCGTCGGCAGGATAGGTATCGAACAGTATATTTTTGTATACCATATAATTATCGCCGTACTTATCGGGAGTACCCATGCTTGCTTCAACGTTATCCATACCAAGTCCCCAAAGAACGTCATAGTTCAGATGAAAATTGTGCGGTTTTTGGTCAATATCGTAACGTACGATATCATCGTCGGTCAAAGCCGTGGCTTGGGTAGGCGCATCGGTGATATGCGCTGTGGGTTCATCAGTATCGGAGTCTGCCGTGCTTACGAAAACAGGCTCGTCATCGTTTTTTGTACCGAAGCTTTGTATAATGATAAATACTCCAAAAAGTATAATGGCAATAACGATCGGAACGACGATAAGCTTTTGGTTTATTTTAGTTTGTATCTCCTCGGAAGATTTCTGCGAGGGGTTATTTATTTTTTCACCGCACATAAGACAGGTATCGCTGCTGTCTATAGTTTTTTTGCCGCAGTAAGGGCATTTGATTACAGGCATTTTGTTCTCCTATTATTCTAATTAGGCGTATAAGTTATTGTCGAACCGTGCAGTTCGATTTGCGATTTCGGAGTTATCCACGTTTTATAACCCCGTCTTTCGTCATCAGGCTCGCCAAAGTTGCGAAACAGACCTGCTTTTATATTGTATGTTCTCAAATAGTCGTCGCCTATGGATCTGAGGTTTACCGTTATCATGCAAAGCTCTCCGTTATCGTTTAAATCGAAGGTCAGCTCCGCGCTGTATTCCCAAAACATGTCGGCAAACATTCCGTTTTTATAGATCAATTGATTTTCACCATATTCGTCCGGCGTACCAAATCCGTTTATGATTTCCGCCGTATCACAGCCCCAGTATTCTCCGTAATCCCTGCCTGTGAAAAATAATGTACTGCTATTGACAGGTTCGGTAGGTTGTTCGGGAGTACTGTCTGCGATTGCTTTCAGCGATTCCCTGTTTGGACAGTACCATGAATCCGGAGATGTGTAAGTCAGCTTAAAATCAAAACCATTATAAAAGTCATTTAATAACTTTAAAGTTACGCATAGATCCGTCTGTTTCCATATTGAATATGTATAATAAGACGTATCGACAGAGTCGGAAGAATCATCAGAATTACTGATCAATTCAGACGGTACGCCAAATTTATCTATCAAAATACGACTCATATATTCAAAATATGAAGTGGCAGTTTGACGGTAGTCTGTATGAAAGCTGATCGCTGTACAGCTAAGCTTTCCATCAGTAACGTAAAATACCGCTTCAATGTTATATGAATCGAACAATATATCTTGGTACACCAGGTATCTTTGGGTACATACATCGGGGCTGCCGAATGTATCTATAAAGATAGTCATATCCATTCCCAAGTATTCGTCGTAGTTCATATCAGCAGTAAAGGTACGCTGTTTCGGGCCAATATCATCGTCGGTCAAAGCCGCGGCTTGGGTAGGCGCATCGGTGATATGCGTTGCGGAAGCAGAAGTTTCGGAGTCTGCCGTGCTTACGGGAACAGGCTCGTTTTTGCCGGCAGACACTAAAATTGCGAAGCACATAACGGCTATTGCCGAATAAGCGGCTGTAATAATTATCATTTTTTTCTTTTTCAGCCTGTAAAGCCGTTTCAGTCTTTTTATACGCCAAACAAGGCTTTTTTTGCGTTTTTTCATGAATTCTCCTTACTCAAGATATGGTTTAAGATATTTTCCCGTATACGATTCTTTACATTCGGCTATTTCCTCAGGCGTTCCGCAGGCGACTACCGTTCCGCCGCCGATACCGCCTTCCGGTCCGAGATCTATGATATGATCTGCGACCTTGATGACATTGAGATTGTGCTCGATTACAAGGACTGTGTTGCCTGTATCCGCAAGCTGCTGAAGCACCTCGATAAGCTTGTGTACATCTGCCGTGTGCAGACCTGTTGTCGGCTCGTCGAGAATATATATCGTTTTTCCCGTTGCGCGCTTTGAAAGCTCGGTCGAAAGCTTTACTCTCTGCGCCTCTCCTCCCGACAGCGTCGTGGCGGGCTGACCTATTTTGATGTAGCCCAGTCCGACCTCTTGGAGAGTTTTAAGCCTGCGGAGTATTTTAGGGTGATTTTCAAAGAATTTTACGCCCTCTTCGACGGTCATTTCAAGCACGTCGTAAATTGATTTTCCCTTATACTGCACTTCAAGAGTTTCACGATTATAGCGTTTTCCCTTGCAGACCTCGCAGGGAACGTAAATATCAGGCAGAAAATGCATTTCTATCTTCTTTATTCCGTCGCCCTCGCACGCTTCACAGCGTCCGCCTTTTATATTGAATGAAAATCTTCCTGCGCCGTAGCCTCTTGTCTTGGCGTCGCCGGTCTGTGCGAAAAGCTCTCTTATATCGGTAAAAACGCCAGTATATGTCGCAGGATTGGAACGCGGAGTTCTTCCGATAGGGGACTGGTCTATGCAGATGACCTTGTCGAGATTTTCAAGTCCCTCCATTGATTTGAATTTGCCTGCCCTTATTTTTGCGCGGTTAAGCTTTGCGGCAAGATGCTTGTGGATAACCTCGTTGACAAGAGATGATTTGCCCGAACCCGACACGCCTGTCACACAGACAAATTTGCCGAGAGGTATTTTCACGTTTATATTTTTAAGGTTATTTTCAGCCGCACCCTTTACAACAAGAAAACTGCCGTTTCCCTCGCGCCTTTTTTCGGGCAGAGGGATCTTTTTTTTGCCGCTCAGGTATTGTCCCGTTATAGAGCTTTTGCATTTGAGCATGTTCTTGACAGTACCCGAAAATACAATATTTCCGCCGTTTACGCCTGCCCCCGGACCTATATCGACAATGTGATCGGCGGCGAGCATGGTATCGTCGTCATGTTCGACTACAATGAGAGTGTTTCCGAGATCGCGCAGACGTTTAAGCGTAGCGATAAGCCTATCATTATCTCTTTGGTGAAGTCCTATGCTTGGCTCGTCGAGAATATACAAAACGCCCATAAGTGAAGAGCCGATCTGAGTAGCAAGGCGTATTCTCTGACTTTCGCCGCCTGAAAGAGTACCTGCCGAACGTGCAAGCGTGAGATATTCAAGCCCTACGCTTTTGAGGAATCCAAGACGTTCCTTTATCTCCTTGAGTATTCGTTCCGCAATAAGCTTTTCACGGTCTGTGAGAGTGAGCGAATTTATAAAATCAAGCGCTTCCGAAACCGAAAGCTCCGTAAATTCGATGATATTTTTGCCGCCTATCGTTACGCAAAGGCTTTCTTTTTTAAGCCTTTTTCCTTTACAGTCGGGGCATTTTATTTCGTTCATGGATTCGGCAATATCGTTTTTTGAGTAATCGCTGCTCGATTCCTTAAAGCGTCTTTCGAGATTGTTTATGATTCCCTCGAATTTTCCGTATCTGACGCCGCCGCCGAACGAATCTATAATTTTAAGCTCGATACGCTCTTTAGTTCCGTAGAGGAAAGCGTCGGCAGCTTCCTGCGGCAGATCCTTGAAAGGCGTGTCAAGACTTATTCCGAATTTTTTTGCAATGCCGTTGTAGTACATCATTGCGATCGAGCCTTCGTTAAGCGTATTCCAGCCGCTTGCCTTGATAGCTCCCTGACGTATGCTAAGATCCTTGTTCGGCACGATAAGCTCGGGATCTATACGCTGAAACGATCCGAGCCCCGTGCATTTGGGACATGCGCCGAACGGATTATTGAACGAAAACATTCTCGGGTTAAGCTCCTCGATGCTTATGTTATGCTCGGGACAAGCATAGCTCTGCGAAAATATCATATCCTCGCCGCCGATAACATCGACAATGAGCAGTCCGCCCGAAAGCCCCATAACAGTTTCGATGCTGTCGGTAAGACGCGATTCGATGCCCGGCTTTATCACAAGGCGGTCAACGATAATTTCAATGTTATGCTTTTTGTTTTTTTCAAGCTTGATCTCTTCGGAAAGCTCATACATTATGCCGTCGATCCTTGCGCGGACATAGCCCGAGCGCGAGGCGTGTTCCAGTTCTTTTGCGTAAGTTCCTTTTCTTCCCCTTGCGATCGGCGCAAGCAGCTGTATTTTTGTGCTTTCCGGAAGCTCCATGATTTTATCGACTATCTGGTCGATCGTCTGCTGTTTGATCTCACGTCCGCATACGGGACAGTGCGGTATGCCTATCCTTGCGTACAGCAAACGCAGATAGTCGTATATTTCCGTTACCGTGCCGACGGTCGAACGCGGATTTTTGGAAGTGGTTTTCTGATCTATGGATATTGCCGGAGAAAGCCCCTCTATGCTGTCAACGTCGGGCTTTTCCATTTGTCCCAGAAACATTCTGGCATAAGATGAAAGGCTTTCCATATACCGCCTCTGACCGTCCGCGTATATTGTATCGAATGCGAGGGATGATTTTCCCGATCCCGAAAGTCCCGTCATAACAATAAGCTTGTCACGCGGGATCTCAAGGTCGATGTTTTTCAGATTATGCTCTCTTGCGCCTTTAATAATAATTTTATCGTTCATTTTCAGGATTCCTCCAGTTCCTTTATTTTATCACGCAGATATGCCGCATGTTCAAATTCAAGCAGCTTTGCCGCCGCTTTCATTTCTGTTTTCAGCGATGCGATAAGCTCTGCCTTTTCCTTTTTTGAAAGTTTCTTTCCCGTCTTTTTCTCTACCTTTTCTTTTGTTGTTATTTCCAAAACTTTTCTTATATCTTTCTTTATTGTCTGTGGGATAATGCCATGCTCCTCATTGTACGCTATCTGAAGCGCGCGGCGGCGTTCGGTTTCCGTTATAGCTTTTTCCATTGATCTCGTGACGCTGTCGGCATACATGATGACCTTGCCCTTAGCGTTTCTTGCGGCGCGTCCTATCGTCTGTACAAGAGAAGTTTCGCTTCGCAGGAAGCCCTCTTTATCTGCGTCAAGTATAGCCACAAGCGATACTTCCGGGATATCGAGCCCCTCTCTCAAAAGGTTTATTCCGACAAGCACGTCGAACTCGCCCTCACGCAGATCCTTTATTATTTCCATACGTTCAATGGTATCGATATCGTGATGCAGATATCTTACTCTGACGCCGGCGTCCTCGAGGAAAGCTGTCAGATCTTCAGCCATTTTCTTTGTAAGAGTTGTGATAAGCACTCTTTCGTCTATTGCCGCCCGTGTGTTTATTTCCGAAAGCAGATCCTCTATCTGTCCCTCGATAGGCTTAACTATGATTTCGGGATCGACAAGTCCCGTCGGACGTATTACCTGTTCGACTACCTGTCCTGATTTTTCGTATTCAAATTTTCCGGGAGTGGCGCTTACATAGACAGCCTGACTTATGTGTCCGTAAAATTCGTCAAAGTTGAGCGGACGGTTGTCATATGCGCTCGGCAGACGAAAGCCGTAATCGATAAGGGTGGTTTTCCTTGCCCTGTCGCCCGCGTACATTGCGCCCACCTGCGGTATTGTAACATGGCTTTCGTCCACAAAAAGCAGGAAATCCTTCGGGAAATGATCGAGAAGCGTCAAGGGCGTGCTTCCCGGCGGTCTGCCGGAAAGTATTCGCGAGTAGTTTTCAATGCCGCTGCAAAATCCGATTTCCTGAAGCATTTCCATATCATAATGCGTTCTCTGCGCTATTCTCTGCGCTTCAAGAAGTTTATTTTCCGATTGGAAATATTCTATTCTCTCGGCAAGCTCACGGTCTATTTCCAGAATGGCGTCATGCATTTTTGCGCCGCTTACAATGTAATGGCTTGCAGGCATAATTGCCGCGTGCTGCAATACCGCGCGCACTTCTCCTGTCAGGACGTTTATTTCTGTTATCCTTTCGATCTCGTCTCCGAAAAATTCCACTCTTACGGCGTTTTCATTTGACGATGCAGGAAATATCTCCACAACGTCGCCCCTTACCCGAAATTTATTTCTGACAAAGTTTATATCGTTGCGCTCGTACTGTATCGCGACAAGCTCGTCCAAAAGCTGTTCCCTTGATTTCTCCATGCCGGGTCTGACGGAAACCGTCATAGAACGATAATCCTCCGGACTTCCGAGAGAGTAGATACAGGAAACGCTCGATACTATAATAACGTCGTTTCTTTCGGCAAGCGCGGTCGTTGCCGAGTGGCGCATCTTGTCTATCTCGTCGTTTACCGAGGAATCCTTTTCGATGTAGGTATCCGTTCCCGGAATGTACGCTTCCGGCTGATAGTAGTCGTAATACGACACGAAATATTCAACGGCGTTGTTCGGAAAAAATTCCTTGAATTCCGAACAGAGCTGTGCCGCGAGAATTTTATTGTGCGCTAAGATGAGCGTCGGCTTATTTACGTTTGCGATGACGTTCGCCATTGTGAACGTTTTTCCCGAACCGGTAACGCCGAGAAGCGTCTGTTCCTTTATTCCGTTGTTTAGACCGTCGGTAAGCCGTTTTATAGCTTCCGGCTGATCTCCCGAGGGTTTATATTCTGTTACAAGCTCGAATTTTCTTTTTTCCATAGCTGTTGCTCCCATAATTCTATTTCAAAAGCGAAAACGCTCCGGATTCCCTTAGAGATATCGCGTCATTGCCTGCCACTATGATATGATCCAAAAGATTTATACCGACATCTTTAAGAGCCTTGTATATTTTGGCGGTCGATTTTATATCTTCGTCGGACGGTGTCGTATCGCCGTTCGGGTGATTGTGCGCCATGATGACGTTATCGCATTTGTTTTGATATGTAAATTCGGCAATGCTTCTTATTGTGACTGAAACTTGTCCGGGAGAGCCTTCGGCAATGACCTTTTCCGCGATCAGCTTCAGCTTGCTGTCAAGGCATACTATCCTTATTTTTTCCGTTTTGTCATTCAGAAATTGGTTTTTGAAATAGCCGAGTACGATATTTGTTTTGTTTAAAAAACTTGTTCTTTTGCCGAGCGATATGGTGTATGCCTTTGATAGATGAGGAATCATTTTAAGAAGTATGGCGCTCGATTCGCTTATGCCCTCGACTTCTTTCAGGTCTTCAAGGTCGGCGTCGAAAACGGCGCTGATAGTTTTATATTTATCAAGCAGCCGATGTGCCGTCTTGTTTGTATCTGCTCTGGGTATTGAGTAAAAAAGAAGCAGTTCCAGAATCTCATGCTCCTCAAACGCTTCAAAGCCGAATTTCAAAAATCTTTTACGCATTCTTTCGCGATGCCCATTATGAATACTGTCTGCCATTTTCCCTCCGTATGTTTTTAAGTCAATACTGCTGCGGTTCTAATATATTTGAGCATAAAATGCTCATTATAAGTATATACCATTTCAGAGAAAATTTAAAGAGGTTTGCAAAAATTTATATTTTTTTACATTAAGAATATTTTATTTTTTTATTTTTTGTGTTATAATTTATAGTAAACGTCAAAAATAATTTGTCGTTTACTATGAAAGAGAAAGGAGACTGCGACAATGCCGCTTATCATAAATAATATAAGAGGCGAGCTTGACGAAAGCGTTGAAAGCGTTATTGACAGGGGACTTAAAAGGGCAGGTATTTTAAATAGCAATACGGCTATGAGCGGTATTTACAAAACGTCGCTCGATGCGCGGAAGCAAAATGATATTCATTTTGTACACTCCGTTTTTGCCGAACTTTTCGATACGAAGCTTGAAGAAAAATATTGCGGCAGCGGTATAAAGCGTATTGAAAAAAGCGTGTTTTCTCCCGAAATATCCGGTAAAAAAGCCGATGGAAAAATAGTTATAGCAGGCTTTGGACCTGCCGGTATGTTCTGCGGACTTGTCCTTGCCGAAAACGGATATGCTCCCATTATCCTTGAAAGGGGAGAGGACGCGGACAGCCGCATCGGAAAAGTCAGAAAATACTGGCTTGGAGGAGAGCTTGACCCCGAATCGAACGTACAGTTCGGCGAGGGCGGCGCGGGTACTTTTTCCGACGGAAAGCTCACCACACGCATAAACGATCCTCTTTGCAGATATGTTCTGGAGCGTTTTGCGGAATTCGGCGCGCCGGAGGAAATACTTATAAAAGCGAAGCCGCATATCGGTACGGACAATTTAAGAAATATCGTCAAGAATATAAGAAATCGGATAATCGGGCTTGGCGGAGAGGTACGCTTCAGCGCAAGGCTCGACGATATGGAAATACAAAACGGTAAAGTGAAAAAGATAATTCAAGGCGGAAATGAAATAAAAACCTCCGCTGTTGTTGCCGCGATAGGGCATTCGGCAAGGGACACTTTTGAAATGCTCGCAGGAAAAAATATTTTCATGGAGCCTAAACCGTTTTCGGTCGGAGTACGTATAGAGCATAGGCAGCGAGATGTGAATGAAAGTCTTTATGGTAAGCATGCCGATAATCCCCTGCTGCCTGTCGGGGAATATCAGCTTTCGCACAGACGCGCCGACGGGAGAGGAGTTTATACATTCTGCATGTGTCCCGGCGGACATGTAGTTCCTGCCGCAAGCGAGCATAACTCGACTGTTACGAACGGTATGAGTGAGTTTGCCCGTGATGGTGAAAACGCAAACGCGGCAGTCGTCGTTTCCGTATCTGACTCCGATTTCGGAAAGGGTATTCTGGACGGCGTTGATTTTGCGAGAAAAATAGAACAGACAGCCTATAATATTACCGGCGGAAAAACTGCACCGGGCGTGACGGTCGGCGGATTTATGAGCGGAAAGCCCAATATAGATACCGATATTGTCCCCACTTACGACAGAGGAGTCAGTCCGTGCGATCTGACACGGATATTTCCCAAAGCGGTTACAGATATGCTTTCGGAGGGATTGCGCGTATTTTCCAAAAAAATGAAATGCTTCGGCGATGTAAAGGCGCTTATGACCGCTCCCGAAACGCGCACGTCGTCTCCTGTCAGGATATGCAGGACTGAAAGCCGAAACAGCGTATCTCTCAGCAATTTCTACCCGTGCGGAGAGGGCGCAGGCTATGCCGGAGGCATTATGTCGGCGGCGGTAGACGGAATAAAGACGGCTTTGGAGATAATGAAAAAAATATCGCCTAAGATATAATTAGTCTGTAGAAAAACTTGCTTTTAAGGGACGCCCTCTCTTGCAGGGCGTCCCCTCTTTAAAAATAATCCATCGGATTATTTTTAAATTCACCCCTTGCGGAGCGCCTTACGGCAAGAAATTTCGCTCTCTGCGGAGAGCGACCAAAGGCTCTGCCTTTGGAATCCGCAAGCCTTTGAAAAGGCTTGACCTAAACTTTTATATTTTGAAAAAGCTTTTTCGACACTCTGTAAGATATGATAGAATTCTTTTTGCCGTTTCTTAAGTTATTTGACTATAATTCAGCATTTATGTGCAAATAAGTCAAAATTGTGCAGTAAAATTTGTTAAACTGACTGGTTGAAATTCGTCTTGATTTGTGATATAATATTATGGTAATTCGCACGCTTAACTTTTGAAAACGGGTCCCTTTATTAAAAAGGGCGTTTTCAAGTTGCGGCAAATCTGCAAGCAGATTCGGTGCAAAGATGTTAAACGGTCTTTGCGCGGTGTTGCCCTAAGTTCAGCGGAGGAAAATAAAACCAAAACAGGAGGAACTACCATGGCAGTAGTATCAATGAAACAGCTTCTTGAAGCGGGTGTTCATTTCGGACATCAGACAAGAAGATGGAATCCGAAAATGGCAGAGTACATTTTCACAGAAAGAAACGGAATCTATATTATCGATCTTCAGAAGACGGTAAAGAAGCTCGAAGAGGCTTATATGTTTGTTCGCGATCTTTCGGCAGAAGGAAAGTCCGTGCTTTTTGTAGGTACAAAAAAGCAGGCGGGAGATTCCGTTAAGGAAGAAGCTTTAAGGGCAGGCGCACATTATGTAAACGCTCGTTGGCTCGGCGGAATGCTCACAAACTTCAACACTATCCAGACAAGAATAAAAAGACTTGAACAGCTTCACAAAATGGAAGAGGACGGAACATTCGATCTTTTGCCTAAGAAGGAAGTTGTAAAGCTTAACCTTGAGATCGAAAAGCTTGAAAAGTTCATGGGCGGTATCAAGAACATGGATAAGCTTCCGGGCGCGCTTTTCATAGTTGACCCGAGAAAAGAAAAAATCGCTGTTGCGGAGGCAAAGAAGCTTAATATCCCGATCGTTGCTATCGTAGATACAAACTGCGATCCTGACGAGGTTGACTATGTTATCCCCGGCAACGACGACGCTATCAGAGCCGTAAAGCTCATTGCAGGAGCAGTTGCAAATGCGATCATTGAGGGCAGACAGGGAGAAGATACGGCGGAAGCTGAAGAAGAAGCAGCCGCTGAAACAGAAGAAGCTGCCGAATAATATAGAAATTTTGAAATAAAAAGCCCGGACTCGCTTCGGGCTTTATTGAAATAACGGAGGTAAATTATGGCTAATATTACAGCTAAAGACGTTGCAGAACTGCGTAAGCAGACAGGCGTTGGTATGATGGACTGCAAAAAGGCTCTTGTTGAGGCGGACGGAGATTTTGAAAAGGCAACCGTTCTCCTAAGAGAAAAGGGACTTGCTACACAGGCTAAGAAGTCGGGCAGAGTTGCTGCCGAGGGTATCGTTATGGCAATGACAAACGATGACCATACAGTCGGCGCGGTAGTTGAAGTCAACATTGAAACGGATTTTGCCGCTAATAACGAAGAATTTAAAAAGTTCGTTGAGGACGTTGCAAAGACAATTATCGAAAAGAATCCCGCTGATGTCGAGGCTCTCAATGCCGCACAGATCTCAGGCGGCTCAACAACGGTTGCGGAAGCTTTACAGGAGCTTTTCCTTAAGATCAGAGAAAATATGCATATCAGAAGATTCAAGAGACTGGAGGGCGTGCTCGTTCCTTACGTTCATGGCGGTGGCAAGATCGGCGTTATGGTAAACATGGAAACTCCTGCCGGCGCAACGGACGCTGTTCTGACATGCGGCAAGGACTGCGCGCTTCAGGTTGCGGCTCTTAAAGCTCCTTATCTTAAGAGAGAGGACGTTCCTGCTGACGTTATCGAATCCGAAAAGAACATTATGCTCGCACAGATGAATGACGATCCTAAGATGTCAAGCAAGCCTGAACAGGTCAAGGCAAAGATCGTTGAAGGAAAGGTTGGAAAATATTATTCCGAAAACTGTCTGCTTGAACAGGAATTTGTAAAGGACGGCAATTTCACAGTTCAGAAGTATATCGATCACTGCGCAAAGGAAGCCGGCACAGAGATCAAGCTTGTTGATTATGTATGCTTTGAAAGAGGCGAGGGCGTTGAAAAGAAGGAAGACAATTTTGCTGATGAAGTTGCAAGCATGATGAAAAAATAAAAGTTTAGGTCAAGCCTTTTCAAAGGCTTGCGGATTCCAAAGGCATAGCCTTTGGTGCGTGACCGCACACGACATATCGCGGTAAGGTCTGCATGAATTTGCAAAAACACTCCGCGTGATTTTATATTCGCGAGTCATTTACTGCCGTTTCAAGTAAAGCAGATGCGTGACTTGTCCTGTCGGGTCACCGACCGCATTTCAAGGGGTGAATTTTAAAATAATCCTGTGGATTATTTAAAAAAGGGGACCCTTTGCAAGTGAAAGCGTCCCCTGATTATGCTTAAAATCAAGCTTTTAAGATCTGCTGAAATATTCAGCAGATCTTAATGCATATGTTCATTTCTTGCCTTGATGCAAGAAACGAACCAAAGAAGATCAAGCTTCCGCTCCGGCACAGCTTACGCTGTGAGTCGCGAAAGCAAAAGATAAGGATTGTATTTATAGACGGGGACTGTAAATGATAAATTTTATCATTCAGCAATTATGGTTTACAATGAAATTGATTCTCAGAATTCTGAGGGCTTTATCTCCTGATCCTTGCCAAGAATGTTCTGTGTGGATACTTATATT
>JAMPFN010000071.1 GCA_023664445.1 Clostridium sp.
GACAGAAAATTAAATCGGGATTCTTAAGGGAACTTGTTCCCTTAAGCAGGGGGTTGGGGGACAGAGTCCCCCATAAACTTCTAAAAATTTAACCGCATGTGAAAATTCGGCAATTATTGACTGCTAAACTGTAAATTTATAATATGCTTCACATCGTCCGTCGTATAGGAAAACGGCATATTTTCCTGAAAGCTTGTATCGTAGACCGCGTTTGATACGGTGTCCAAAAAGCTGTCTTCCCACGAATTGCTCAAACTTCCGACCGCTTCATAATAAAGACTCTCGTCGGCAAACCTGAACTCACAGCATTCTTCTCCCGCCGAAACGGTTCTGGAAACGGCATTATATACGATAGATTCCATTTGCTCGTCATATTCGATAAGCTGTCCGTTTTTCACATAATAATTCATGTCATCGGAATATGCGTCAGGCAGCGGCATATCGTCAACGACCTTATGATCCGCCAAAAGCTCGCCATAGGTCATATTGAAATAACTGTATGTCATATATCCCTCATCAACGCCCACGGGATCGTCCCATGTGACGTCGGTATAATACCACTTTCCGTCAAGACAGACTACATTCCACGCGTGAGTTTCGCCATCTCCCGTTTCACCATATCCGTAACCCGTAACGATCTCGCACGGTATTCCCGATTCATTGCACAGCAGCTTATACGCTCCTGCATATCCGTCGCATACGGCGCTCCCCTCTACCAAACAGCCGTAAGCCGAATGTGCGGAGGAATGCTTGTTGCTCGCCTCGGCGCTGTTGTATTCCGTATTCATAACAAGATAATCATGGAAATATTCAGCCTTATCATAATCCGACATGCCTTCAGCCTGCGACGCAACGCTCCTTACTACCGACATACACCGAGAATATCTGTTTTCATACTCATTGCTGTTGTAATTGTATTGGGGAACAATAAGACTGACATTGTCATTATTATCAAGATAATAAGTCATTTCCATGGTAGGATCTGTGCAGATAACATAATCCGACATATCGACAAGACTATAGCATGCCGTAAGAAAATCCGTTTCTGATATATCTATTTCAGGCGCATATTTCGTTTCATAGCTTTTCAAAACAGAAAGCAGAACTTCGCAAGCAGTACGTTCTTTCTCATTCAGCGAATTATAACGATAATTTAAGCTATCACCCAATGTTTCGGGAATTTCCGCAGCATCGCTCGCTTCGGCAGGAACTGTTTCGGGAACAAAATCGGGGTCTTCCTTTTCGGTCGGCTGCTCGGAGGCAGTATTCTCCGTTCGGGAAATTTCGGGAGTATACTCGGAAATGATCTCATCAAACGGAACGGTTTTATAGTACACGGCAGCGCATATAATTATCGCTATTCCCAAAAGAAATACAGCGAAAAAATATTTCATTCTGTCTATACACTCCTTAATCCTTTTTCTTTTTAAGCGAAAGAATACCTGCGGTCAGCATAGGCAAAAACATAACAAACCCGACCGCCATGCCCGAAAAATAAAATTTTTCAACAATTATCGCAAAATGATCGACAAGACTGAACGCTATCATAACGATCACTCCTGCAATACCCAAAACATTTATAAATTTTTTCATTATTTTACTCCCTTTATGCTTTCCCAGTATTTTTTTGCCGACTGCTCCTGTTTATTATCCCCATAATTATAATAGACCTTATCTTTAAGAGCGTCGGGCATATATTGCTGCTCTACCCAATGATTAGGATATTCATGAGGATATTTGTAAAACTGTCCCTTTACTTTGGCATCCGCACCGTCAAAATGCTTGTTTTGCAGACACCGCGGAAAGTCGACTGCAAGTCCGCTCTGAATATCAGCTATAGCCGAATTTATCGCTTCGTAGGCGCTGTTCGACTTAGGAGCGGTCGCAAGAAGTATCACAGCCTGCGCAAGGGGAATTCTCGCTTCCGGGAGTCCGAGCTGCATCGCGGAATCAACGCACGACTTCACGATCGTCACCGCATTGGGATAAGCAAGCCCAACGTCCTCGCAGGCTATGACAAGCAGGCGTCTTGAAAGCGAAATTATATCCCCCGCTTCGATAAGCCTTGCAGCGTAATGTACGGCGGCGTTTTCGTCCGAACCCCGTATTGATTTCTGGAGTGCGGAAAGTATATCGTAATGCTGATCGCCGTCACGGTCATAGCGCATATTGGAACGCTGTCCAAGCTGACTGACCGTTTCAAGCGTTATTTTTATTCCGCTTTCCGTCAGATCGCCGGTAAGAACGCTTAGTTCAACAGTATTTACCGCCTTTCTGACATCTCCGCCGCAGCTTAATGCGATATGCTCGGAAACGCCGTCCTCGATATCGTATTCGCAGCCGTTTCTTTCTTCAAGTAATCTGAACGCACGTTCCGCCGCCTTTCTGACTTCGGAGATCTCGGGCGGCTTGAATTCAAATACTGTAGAACGGCTTATAACGGCATTGAATACGGCAAAATAGGGATTTTCCGTAGTTGACGCAATAAGGGTTATCTGACCGTTTTCTATGTATTCCAAAAGGCTCTGCTGCTGTTTTTTATTCAGATACTGTATCTCGTCGAGATAGAGCAGAATACCGTTTGCTCCGGAAAAAGTTCCTATCTCGGAAATAACGTCTTTGATATCGGCTGTGGAAGCGGAAGTACCGTTAAGCTTATGCAGCGACATATTAGTATTTTCCGCTATAATTCTTGCAACGGTCGTTTTTCCCGTCCCCGACGGACCGTAAAAGATCATATTCGGTATATTTCCGCTGTCTATTATCCTTCGCAGAGGTTTTCCCTCGCCCAAAAGATGCCTCTGCCCGACTACCTCGTCGAGTGTTTTCGGACGTATTAAATCTGCAAGTGGCGCACTCATATTATCACCTCATTTATGGAAAAACGGCGGCTTTTGCTGCCGTCAGCATTGCTGAATGGCAAAATTTATCATTTACAGTCTCCGTTTATAAATACAGTTATTATTTTTCGCTTCTGCGACTCACAGCGTACGCTGTGCCGGAGCGCAAGCTTGATTTTCTTTGGTTCGTTTCCTGCATCAAGGCAAGAAATGAACATACTACGCAAATCGGCTATTCATTTTCATTATAGCGGATTATTTCATCGATTATCTCCTGTCTGACAGGCTTAGGATCGAATACGGGACGAGCGACATAAAATCCTTGTATAAGATCGACGCCGCATTTGATGACGCATTTCAGCTCTTCGCTTGTTTCAACGCCTTCGGCAAGAGTAAGCGCGCCGTTTGTATGCACCAGCTTCACAAGATTGTTGATTATACTTATCTTATTTTTATCCTTGTCGCAGCCGCTGATTATCGAACGGTCTATTTTAATAAGATTGGGCTTGATCTTAAGAAAAAGAAATTCGCTGTTATAGCCTGTTCCGAAATCGTCAAGAGCGATTTCAGCTCCCCAACGGCCGAGCATGTCAAGCTTCTGTGCGGTATATGTTTCGTTCTCGGCTTCACCCTCGAGTATTTCAAGTATTATCTTTTGCAGCAGATGAGGATAGTTTATTTCGATATGATTCATATTTTCCTTTGTTATTATGCAGTTTGAGATAGAATTCAGGAATACTCTTGAGTTTCTTGGGATATTGCCTTTTTTGATCTGTTCATCAAAAGCTTTCAGACCCTTTATCCATGTAAGACGTTCTATTGCATAAAGCTTAGAACTGGTTTTGGCTACTCTTATGAAATCTATGGGAGCTTTCAGTATTTCCGACTGCGGACGCATAAGGACTTCAAAGCCGAATATTTCTCCGTTTGCGGCGCTTATAATTGTCTGGAATGCGAATTTTATGCTTTCATCATCGATTATCCTGTTCATTTCCTCAACGCCTGTTATCAGGATACTGTCTTTTCTGTATTCGTTTTCATTAAACTCGGCAATACTTCCTTTCGTGGTATGCTTTATGGTATACATCGCAAAGTCGGCATACTTCATGAGCATATCGTAAGACTGCGAATGATCGGGATACCACGCCACGCCTCTGCTGGCTTTTACCTTATATTTTGTACCGTCCGAAAGCATACAGAAGCTTTCGTTAAGTTTTTTGCCGACCTCGTTTATAACGCTTCTTACAGCCTCCTTGGATTCATACCCATAAAGGAACACATTGAATTCATCTCCCGAAAGTCTTGAAACGATACCGCCGTATTTTGTAAATTCCTTCAGAACATTTGCGGCGGCTCTTATATAATCGTCTCCGAAATCGTGTCCGTATGTATCGTTAACATATTTAAGATTGTCAAGGTCTGTCATAATTATGGCAGCCGTTTTAAGCTCGTCAGGTTTTTCAAAAAGCTCGTCGAGCTTGTTTAAATACGCTCTTCTGTTTAAAAGTCCCGTTGTAATATCATAGTCGCGCTCAAATTCTATATGCCGCTTTTCCTGTACCGCGGCTGTTATATCCTGAACCAGACATATAACGTTACGCTTATCGGGCACAAAGCTGAATTTCAGCCATACTTCATGTTCTTCCGCGTCATAATACATAAATTTGATATCTGTTCTGGGAACATATTCAGTATTTTCATTTCTATGGAATATTTTGTTCGAGCAGATCTTATTTTCAATATCGATACTGCTTAAATACTTTCTGAAATCCTCAAAGCTTATCGTAACATCGCGGTTTTTCGGAAGCCTTGTAAAGCCCAGAAGCTTTACGACGCTTTCACTAAGATACACGCTTTTATTTTCACGGTCATACAGAAAAACGCCGATACCCATATCGAGCATGCCTATAATTTTCGACACTCTCGAAGCGTTTTCGCTGACGTCTATCTGAAGTCTTGTTATAGCGTTTCCGAGCCTGTCAACTTCCCTGATCTTAGAAGGTGAAAATCTTATAATATCTCCGCTTTCCGCAGAGCTTCTGTCAAGAGTCTTTATCATTTTGGAAATAGGAGCTGCCATTCTGCCGTTTATTATGATCGTACCAATAAAAGTTATTACAAATGAAACGACGGACGATATAAGGAACATTTTCAGAAGCTCATTATATATAGTCAGAATTTCACGTTCATCTCCTATTGACACAAACGCCCACTTTTGTGATTTATACGGCGATGCGGAATTATAAAGCTTCATCTGCTGAATATTTCCGACAGTCCGTAAACCCGAATCGTCGGTAAGGTTATAAATATTGCCCTCTATCCTTTGTTCTTCATTTATTTTTAAATCATTTTTTATTCTTGAATAAAAAGCGCCCATATACATCTGCGTTATATATTCGCCGCTGTTTTCGTGATCGGCAGCAAGGATATAGCACTCGTTTTTGTTTGTGGAATCTGATGCGGGGAGTCTGCTCCGAATAAGCTTTTCGGTCAAGCCCATTCCGACAACTCCGTAAATATCGCCTGTTTCCGATATCAGCGGAACAGTATATTTTATACTTTCCGTTGCGGAACGGGATATTCTTGAAAAGCCGCTCCAGTAGCCAAGTTCATAAACCGTCGGCGAAGTACTGTGACGTGCGGTTTCTATAGTTTTAAAGTAAAAATCAAAGTTTTCGTTTTTGACGTCTGTGACGTCAAGCTGTCCCGCCCATTCAAAGTCCAAGGTAATTCCGAGTCTTGAAGCAACAGAAGAGCTTCCTATTTCCATTAAAAGGTCTTCATTATTGGAAATATTATTTTCATTCGGATCGATATCTCTTATGTATATACCGTTCAGCTTTTTTTCTTCGTCGCTGCTGAAAAGACTTCCCGAATCCAAAAAGATATAAACATCATTTACCATATTTTGTCTTATGAGTGACACCAGCATATCGGCGGATTCTGAAATTATTTCGGAATTGAGCTGTTTATTATATCGTATCTCGTCAGCGTCAACGCCATTTTCTTTAAGCAGCCTGTCTATCATTGCGGCAGTTTCGGCAGCCGCTCCGTTTATAGCGGCGGCTTTCTGAATAAAAAACGTTTCAACGCCGTTCTTGCGGTTAATATTCCTTTCTATAAAGTTATTATATGCATATTTTCTGATATAAGAAAATTCTCCTCCGAACAAAAGCACCGATACAAAGACTGCCAATTGAAGTATTGTAATTATCATCATCGTAACGATAAGCTTCAGAAAAAACGGATATCCTTTTTTATTCTTTTTTCGCAAATAGCGCCGAGAGTTATAGTTCATAACACCGATCCCTCGATTTCCTTATGAGATTACTGCTTCCAATCCTGAAATAAAATCATCATACCATTTATCAAACGCCGTGTCGCTTACATATTCATCGAGAACCGTATCTCTGTCCTCGCCGGCGGATATTCTTTCCCAAGCGGCGGCATAGTCGTTTGCCGCAGTATCCTGCATTGTATTTCCTATATAATCTCTTGTTTCCGCAGACTGATCGAACGGCGGACTTGTGTAAAGCTTTCTGCTGTTGACGGAATCTATAGCCGTTTTGATAGTATTGAGCATCGTATCGTCCATAGGATCTTCAAGAGTTGAATTTATTTCCGATACCTTTTCAAAGCTGTTGGCAGATCTTTTTACGGGAAGATATCCCGAGCTTATTGAAAATTCTATGTTTCTTTCTTCTTCCGTAAACCATTCAAGGAAGAGAAGGCTTGCGTATTCCGTTTTTTCATCCGATTTGAGGATCGACATTCCAGCCCCCTGCTGAACAAGATAATCCTCGCCGCCCTCAAAGCACGGAACTGGGAGAACGATATTTTCAACGCTGTATGTGGAATTGTCGTCGAGAGTCACCTCGTTCGGAAAGTATGCCGCACCCGACGTCGAGCATATCAGAGATATTATATCGCCTGTTTTTGCGTCGTCGCTTCTGTAGCGGTTTTTAGCGGTGAAATAGCCTTTTACATAGGGAACATAATAATTTTCCCACAGTTTTTTGACAGTTTCCTTTTTTATCTTTACAGACGCTTTTCCTTCCCCGCTTATTTCAAAATATTCATCACCCAGCTGTTTTGCGCCGATGTTCATGTAATTTGCAACGGAGTCCCTGCCGAAAAACGCCTTTCCGTCGTTCGGGATATCGGGAGTCAGAGCGTCGGTATAGCTGTAATACTTTTCAGCGACGCTTGTAACGCCTTCCACAGTTGAAATATCGGATTCGCTTACTCCTTCCGCAGCCGCAAATTTATCCCAGTCGGTCTTGTTTATCATCATTATCTCGGTGCTTTTCGCGGTCGGAAAAATTTTAAGAGAGCCGTCGGAGAAAACACCTTCGTTCACATATTCGCTTATGTATTCTCCGATTCTTTCATCGGTTATGTATTTTTTCATGTCCGCCAAAGCGCCCTTTTTGTCGAGCATATAGGCTGTTTCCGAATATGTCGCAAAAACGGACGGAGAGGTTTCCGAACCCGAATCACCGTCAACAAACGCCGTAACGCTGTCTGCAAGCTCTGATATGGAGGATTTGCTGAATGCTTCAACTATTATTCCCTTTTCATTGCCGACAGTATCGTTGAATTCCTGTACCATTTCATCAAAAGAGATCTGCTGAACGCCGTTGTAGTAGTGCCAGACCGTAACTGTTACGGGGTTGTCGGGATCGAGTTTTATTTCCTTTTTGCTGTCGCCTTTGCTTTCGCTGTCCTTAGAACAGCCGCATAGTGCTGAAAATACAAAAACTGCGGAAAGAAAAATAGCTGCTGCCTTAAGTTTTTTCATGCCAAATACCTCTTTTCATAAATAATTTTCCGATGTGCATAATATAAATCTTCGATTTACGAATGTACAAGAACTTTAGATAAAAGATAATAAGCGTTTACGTTTATTATATCGCAAAATCTATGATTTTTGATATAATTGTCCGATATGCAGGAAGCAAATTTTTAATTTGCGTGTCTGCAAGGACTTTAGATAAAGGATAATAAGCGTTTACGCTTATTATATCATATCTTTGTGATTTTTGCAAGTTTTTTAACTATTATTCCATGAAATTCAAATTGTTTCGTATGGTTACCCACATTTTTTGAAATACTGCTCAAAGGGTAGTATTTCAAAAAATCATGAGGATTCCAAAAGTGATTCCCCGCGGGGCGGGAAGATGTCACGAAGTGACAGAGGAGACAGCTCTGTAAGAGGCATTTCCTTTGGCAGGGGGCTTGAGGGATAGAGTCCCCACAAGTTTCTCAAAAATTCATTTCTATTCGTCCATGCTTGTAATATAAGAACGGTTTTTGTATTGTTGTATATATCATATAATTTTACGGGTATTTATTTTTACGTTTTACACAAAAAAATATAATATATAAAAAAGCAGTTGACAAATTGGCATAGATATGGTATAATTAAATTCGTTGATTGGGAATATTTATAAAAGCAGGTGTAGTTCAATGGTAGAATTCCAGCCTTCCAAGCTGGCTACGTGGGTTCGATTCCCATCACCTGCTCCAAATGCGCCTTTAACTCAGCTGGATAGAGTAACTGCCTTCTAAGCAGTAAGCCATTGGTTCGAGTCCAATAAGGCGCACCAATTTAATGCGTCCCTTTATGGGGCGTATATTATTCTATGGTGGGTGTAGCTCAGTTGGTTAGAGCGTCGGATTGTGGTCCCGAAGGTCGTGGGTTCGACCCCCATCTCCCACCCCATAAAAATCCCGTAGATACGGTGTCTACGGGATTTATGTTTTTTATTTTTACTATAGTTTTAGTAACGGTTTAGTAACGTGTAGATAAGTTACAACTAGAGGTCGACGGTTCAAGCCCATTAAACAGCTCCAGGTAAATCCCATAGATACGATATCTATGGGATTTTTATTTTAACTTTTGTGTATGCGAATGTATGCAATAATGCAAAATATATACTCAAAATATGTAAATAAAAACTGTGTCCCCGGGGGCACAACATAATGTAAAGAAAAGAAATATCATAGAATGATTGATGAGTTTAATTGTCAATAATTGACCATTTGGTGTCGAAAATTGACCAAATAATGCAAATCCATTGATTTTTTATATAATTAATGTTATAGTGTAGTAAAAGAGACTGTAAATATTTGAGTAAATTTGCATTTCAAATCTAATACAGCATAAAAACTTTTTCACAACAGACTTCGGCACAAATATTTGAAAAAATGCTCGAAATTTGTATCTTTTTAGTTTCGAAAATTATTATATATAATATATTTCATGAGTAAAAACGAAGTATTTTAATAATTTATATTTTTAGGAGGATTTCTATGAAAAAGAAAGTAATTGCCGCTCTAACAGCAGGTATGATAATGTTTGGAGTACCACTGGTTCCAATAAAAAATATAATACCATCATTATCATTAACTACATATGCAACAAACTACGGAAACTGGTCTTATGATGAACTATCTGACGGAACTATTCGTATAACGAATTATTCGGTCAATGTTTCAACTTTAACAATTCCAAGAACTATTAACGGAAAAACTGTAACAGAAATAGGTTCGGATTTTTTGGCTCATAATAGTAATATCATTAAAGTAAATTTACCATATGATTTAAAGGTTATTCACGGTGGTGCGTTTAGAGGTTGTGAGAATTTATCTTATGTTACATTTTCCAATTCATCTACCTTATTAGACGTACGATATACTGCATTTTTTGAAACACCATATTTGGATGATCCAAATCTTGATAATCCGACAACATCTACTGTCGTTCTTGGAAAAATATTATTAAGCTATCATAATACCAATGCTAATCAACATGTAAAAATTGAAAGCTTTGGTGCAAAAGCTATTGGTTCCTGTGTATTTCTCGGAAAATCTAATATAAAGCTTTTGGATTTAAGTAATGTAGTAAAAATTTATGAGTATGGAGTTTTTGGATGCTCAGGTTTAACTGAAGTTACTAATTCCGAAAGCTTAAATGACTTTACTAATTCTTCATTTAGTAGTTCAGATTTAGTTAGATTTAAAGGAACAGACTTTGAAAACAATTTAGTATCCTTAAAAGCTAGATTATTATTAAATCAATGGGGCATTACTCCAAATAAAAATATGACTGATGCACAAAAATATGCTATGATACAACAAATTGCAAATAAATTTCAAAAATACTATTCATATGATGCAAGCATTCCCTATGAAGAGCAAGAATCGGCAGCTTCTTTAATTTGGGGACAGGGAACATGTAAAGGAATTTCGCTTTCGTTTTGGATATTATTAAAACAAGCTGGTTTTAAAGAAACAGATTTAAGAGGATGCGGCAACTATAATCATGCATGGAATCTGATTAAAATTTATAATCAGTGGTATTATTTGGATATGACATATTATATTAGCGGCGGCAATACCAGTAGATTTCTAATTAATTCATCAGAATTATATGCTATGGATCCTAATACTACAAAAGGATTTTCAGCATGCTTTTGTGATAAAACAGATGGTTGGAATATTGACACCTCTTTTAATTATTATAGTTGTATTGGTATAAGAGGAGATTTAAACGGTGACGGCTATGTAAATTCAAAAGATAAATCATTATTACAGAATTATTTATCTAATGGTACGCTTTCTACAAGTACCAATATCGTAAATGCAGATATGAATCGTGATGGAAAAATTACTTCTTCAGATCTTAGTTACTTTGCATAAATATTAATAATTTTAAAATGTTTTAATAAGTGAAAGGAGTATTATTATGAAAAAAAATATTTTTAAAAAATTTTTAAGCATGACAACATTAGGTGTTTTAACAAGCTCATTAATTGCCGGTTCTCTTACCGTAAAAGCAGACATTGCAGACAGCGGAAATAATATCGTTTCTGAATGTACACAAATAAGCAACTTAAAAACCGAAGCATTAAACGAATATGAATCCGGCAGTTACAAAAACTCAAGCATTCCAACAGATTACAAGGTTTTATTTGTTGAATGTAAGAGTATTAAAACAAGCAAAAAAACATATAGTATTACATCCGTCGAAGATACTATTTTTAATGAAGCTGTTAAAAATTTTGAAGATTCAGTAGAATCATTTTCCAATTATAATGTAAATATTATTGCTGATAAAAAGTATATTAATGATACTATTAATTGTACAGGATCATATGTTATGTATGAAGATATAAAGGATTATCTTGCCGATCTTGCACCTTATGGATATTACGATGCTGTTTTAGTATGCGGAGCAGTAAGCGAATTTACTCTTGGTGTTACAAGCAGGAGTCAATTTAACGGAGATACTGGATATGGTTATACTTACGTTACGATTTGTACTAATAACGACATAAATAGTATAAATAAAGGCACTAATACATCATATCCATATTTAACAACTACAAATGTAGCTATTCATGAATGGCTTCATACGCTTGAATCATATCGTGATTTGGGAATTTCATATCCTAATACTCATGGTTATCTGGCAGATTATACAGAGGCATCAGCCGCAGCGTATTCATTATCGTCCGATAACGATGACGATATCTGTTATTATTGTAATTATGAAGATATATTTGGTCATTCATCTGAAGATATCGATACACATTCCGAACATAATAGTACACCTTATGCAAGCAATAGTAATTATTCAAATAATTATTACAGATGGCCAGTTTACCAAACAACAGGTATAGAAGTAAGATTGACAAACTTTTATAAAGCTGTTCTAAGAGGGGAAATTTATGATATAAACGATTCAAGAAATGTAGGTATGTTCCCTAAGTTATGGAAACTTAATCCCAGAAAAATGTTTTTGGGAACATATACTCTTAAGCTGAATAACAATAATACATATTTTATAAATAATAATGGTTCGCTGTCTTATACTACAGCTTATACAAACGATATAAAGTTCCAATGGAATTTAGTGCATGATTTTAAGCATGGAAATGTTGCTATCATATCAAATTCAGATTACCGAAGATTTGATATTGTCAATCTTCATGTTTCTCCAACATGTTTAAATATATGTTATAGCACTGGATATAACACTGCTCAAACTTTTAAACCTGTATTAAACTCAGATGGCACATATAAATTTCAGTGTATAATTCCAAATTACAATTCATACTATATAAGATTATATGGTTCCTCTATGGGAGTAAGCAACGTTAATTCCTATAATAATTGGGTATTGACAAAGGTAAATGCATATGAAGGCGAATATTATATTAAAAATGTATCAGAAAATAAGTATTTAACAGTAAATGACAAGTCAATGTCTTTATCGGGATTTACAGCTGCTGATAATCAGAAATGGAAATTAAGATATTATAAAGACGGTTTTTATAAAATTTCTCCCTCTTCCAATTTGTCTTTATATTTTGATGTTAATAATAATACAGAAGGAAGATCCGTTGCTCTTGGTAATTGGACAGGTTATCCTACAGCTCAAACCTGGCAGTTAAAATATAATTCAGATGGTTCATTTTATATTGTTCCTTTAGTTAGCGTTACACGTGGACTGACATATAATAATAGTTTTTCTATCACAACACTAAACGGAAGCAATACACAAAAATGGGCAATTGAAAAAGTAAACAGCGGCAAGGAATTATTTGAAGGAAAATATAAAATAAAAAACAGCAATAATCAATATTTAGGATACTCCGGAAATACACTTACTCTTGGTAAAACAGCTTCAACATGGAATTTTACATCTTATGGAGATAATTATTATTTTATATCTCCTGTAGGTACTTCTTCTGTATTATATTGGGACGTTGCAAATAATTATGATTTAGAGAATAATACGGTACAATTATGTCCACGTACAGGGTATGATACCGCTCAGACTTGGAAGGCAGTAATGCAGAATGACGGTTCAGTTGTTCTGATTCCAATGATCTCTTTAACAAGAGGTCTGACATTTATAAATTCTAAATCAGTACTTTCAACTTCATATAATTATTGGTATTTAGAAAAGGTTTGAAACATGGCAATAATGAGGAACTTTTGGCAAAGTAAGACCTTTATGCAGAACTCTATGAATCAGGATGTTATGAATGTGCGCCTGAAAAGTCGCTTTAATTGAAATGTAATGTTAATGGTCTTGGCGATGTTCCGAAAGCAAATTTTGTTGTAAGAAAAAAAATAACGTCATCTATTTTATAGTAGCAAGACATTCTACGCCGTTTGCAAGCAGTTGTGAACGGCGTGTCTTTTATGTAATTTTGC
>JAMPFN010000072.1 GCA_023664445.1 Clostridium sp.
AGAAATCTGACGGCGAATAGCTAAAGAATATCGGCGAGTTTCTCCATATTTTTTCGTTTCAGTTCAATAGATGATTGATTTCCATCATAATAACATTTCGAGCTAAACCCTTCTCTTGCACAAATAAAATTTACTATATTTTGACTAATGGAAAAATCGGAAGATGTTGCCGCACTAACTTCTAATGCCTTTTCCGGCAGCACCGCTAGCATTGACATCATCATAACAGCGCTTATAAAAAATGCCGCTATTTTGTTTACTTTTGTTTTTAACATAAAACCAACTCCTTAAAAATAAATTTTGTGTTCATGCTTTTATACAAAGTCATTGCAGATACGCAAATTTAAAATTTGTTCCCTGCATATCGGTTCAGGAAAAACATGACATAGCTGCTGATATGATTGAGGTCATCTATATTTCACACAACAGCCAAGATATTGAGATCAATTTTGGCGTTTGAAAATGCCGTAAAACAGGCATTTTAGTATGTTCGTAGGGCGCGCTGTTCGTACTCCTGACAGAAACTCTTAACTGTAATGAAGAAAAAGTTGCTGAAATTGTAGAACAGGTACATCGTGAAAATACGTCTATTCTGCAATATAATAATGAAAATTCGCTGTCTTGCGTTCTTTCGCTTGCGTATTATTCTGCTAAAAAGAATTATGCAATGTATCGCGAGCTTCCGGGCGGCGATGGATTTGCCGATCTGGTATTTGTACCGAGAAGCGCTTGCCAAACCTCTGCGTTTATCGTAGAGTTAACGTGGGATAAATCGGCAGAAACTGCAATAGATCAGATAAAACGAAAAAAGTATGCAGATTGCCTGAAAGATTATTCAGGAGAAATTTTACTTGTCGGAATCAATTACGATAAAGATGATAAACGGCATACCTGTAAAATCGAAAAAGTTACTAAGTAAAATAGAAATGCCGCTTGAGCGCACTCGTTTTTGAAAGGGTGCGCTTTTTCTATGCCATAAAATAGAGCGCTTATGCTGCTGCTTTGCATTCTGAATGAAGGTCTTGACATTTACTTCAAAAAAGAGTAAAATAATAAATGATTTGTTTGATAAGGAGGAATAACAAATGAAGAATGACAGATTTGTCGTTGTTTTAAAAGAGGGAGGTTCATTAAAAGATGATGGACTTAGACAAGTATTGGTTGATAAAGAAACCGGTGTTAATTATCTTGTTTTAAAAAGCGGATATGCTTTAGGTCTGACGCCTTTATTGGATACGGACGGAAAACCGATCATTACTAAAATAGGCGATTAAGAGGTATTTATTTTGAAAAAAATAATAATTACCATATTAAAATTTATAGGATTCTTTTTAGGTTGGGCGGTATTAACTTCTATATTACCGTTATCATCTTCGGAGGTTCCGGCTGTATGGAGATTGTGGGCGGAAATTATGCCGCTGTTAACGATAATAGTTTTTACTTTTATTTTTTGGTTGATTGAAAAGAAAAGTGTGGAGCTGCATTTGTTTGATAATCCGGTTAAAGGAATAGTATTGGGAGTGGTAACAGGCGTTGTATGGCTGGCAATTCCTGTTTTGATAATGTGTATGGCAAAAATTATTCATTTTGAAAGCATTGACCCGATCAATTTATTTCCTATTTGGGTGTTGGCAGCATTTCTGAATGTAATTATGCAGGAACTTCTTGTACGGGGTTATTTATATCAAATGATCAAGCAAAATCATAATATTGTTGCAGCTGTAATTATTACGACTATTCTCTTTACTGCATTACATGGCGGAGCATTTGAAGCGGGCGTTGTTCCGGTATTAAATGTTTTTACCATGAGCTTACTTATGACAGCAGTCCTTGAATATAGCGGCTCTATTATAGCTCCCATTATCATGCATTTTTTATGGAACGGAGTTGGCGCATTGGTTTTAGGCGGTGTATCGCTTGCAGATGATTACCCCCATTTGTTTATTACTAAATTCACCGGGAACGAAATTATATCCGGTGGAGCATGTAAAATTGAAGGAAGCATTATCGTTTTATTTGTAAATGTGTTTTTGATTGTCCTATTTATGTTCTTGAAAAATAGTCAAAAAACAAGAAAATAATTTATGACTTATGAATTAGGCGAGGGGACGCTTTGCAAGTAAAGTCCCCTTAAAAGCGTAAAAAGACGGCTCATGAGCCGTCTTTTTACGCTGTTTACAAAATCTCAAACCACATCGTCCTCTGTTTCAGGAAGCTTTGCTCCGCATTTTCCGCAGAAAGCAAAATTCTCCTGCACCTGTGACTGGCAATTAGGACAAATCTTAACGCCCTTAATGCCCTGAAGCTCAAACTTCATTTTCTTGATCCTTCTCTTTCTTGTGTCGATATCGTCGCAATGCGCCTTCATTTCTTCAACATTTTCGGGATCCTTATAATATATCATTCCAATATCCGCAAATATCTCCATGATCCTTTCTTCCTCATAATGGATCTTTCTTTTCAGATTGCTTGTGTCAGACATACTCTTTGTCTTTTCGTTCACATTTCTGCTAATGTCTCCGGCAGCGCTGCCGATTTTTCCTAAAATTCCCATTTTAGATGTCCTCCGTTTACATATCATAGATTTCTTTGCTTGAAAGCAGTCTTATTCCGGCATCGCTCAATACTTCGGCTGCGTTCTTATTATCCACAACTCTAAGTATCACATACGCATCGTCGTCCGACTTGCTTACAAACGCATACATATATTCAACGCTTATTTTGTTTTCATAAAGCGTATCCATAACTGTAGTTATTCCTCCGGGCTTATCCTCTATCCCAACAGCCAGTACTTCTGTTATAGTAACTGTACATTTGGCATTTTTCAGAGCGGCGCACGCCTTTTCGGGATCGTTTACGATGATTCTCAATATTCCGAAATCCTTTGTATCCGCAATGGAAAGCGCTCTTATATTTATGCTGTTATCCTTGAGGATATTCGTCACTTCTTTCAGTCTGCCGGGCTTATTCTCGACAAATATGGAGATTTGTTTTATTGTCATAGAGTATCCTCCTTTTTTGTTATGGCAATACTGCACAAAGATTGTGTCGGAGATGCGCAGTCAAATTTTTTGTCAAATTGCATAAAAACGACGCATACATACTGGCGTATGTCAAGGAGTTTTTGTGTAAGATGACGGAAAATCTGCAAGCAGATTCGGTGCAAAGCCGTCAGGCGGTCTTTGTGCGGGTGTTGCCTATATATTTTTTCCAAGCTCAAACGCTTTCAGATTCAGCTCCAGAAACTTTTCGGGAACACAGTTTTTTATCGCTTCCTTCCACACCTCATCGTCAAAGCTCATCTTTGAAGCAATAAGCCCCATTAAAACAACGTTTGAAGCCTTAGCGTTCCCTGCCTGTTCAGCCAAAGACAGCGCGTCGGCAGCGATAATGTCAACGTCCATTTCCTTTATCTTTCCGACTATATCAGAAGGGTATGAAGCCGCGCCGGTAATTACAGGCATCGGATCTATCCTCTGCGTTGATGTGATAAGATGTCCGCCCTTTTTAAGATACGGAAGCCATCTTGCCGATTCAAGAAGCTCGAATGAAACTATTATGTCCGCTTCTCCCTTTTCTATTACGGGAGAATAAACCTTATCGCCGTATTTGACGTATGTAACGACAGAGCCGCCTCGCTGCGACATTCCATGCACCTCGCTTACTTTTACGTCAAATCCCTGCGAAAGCAGAACATTTCCTATTATTCTTGACGCCAACAGACTTCCCTGTCCGCCTACGCCTGTTATCATAATTGATTTTGTTTCCATTTTATTTTATATCCTCCGTCTGATCGGGATCGATTTTATCGAGAAATTCAAGAAGATCATTGACGCCGTCGTCCGTCATATTTATAGGTACTTCCTTGTCTTTACCATTTTCATCAAACAGCAGACTCATCATCATGTTTTCATCATTTGTATAAACGCTTTTAAGATCGTCCCAGTTAAATTCCTTTTCGGGATTCCCGGTAAAATTCAGGACTGTAAATTTATCGTCGTTCCAGCAAAAACGCGTATTAAGCCGCATCATGTATCCGCTCAAAGTTAGGACGGCAAATATAGCCAAAGCTGCTATTAATGCAATAGGATCGACTTTATGATGATGATAAAACATCGCGCCGATAATCAATATGCAAAGTATCGCTCCTTTCAAAACGTACTTTATCAGCATTCTTTTCTTTGACATTATAATATATCCGGTCGGTTCATAAGATACTGACGTTTTCATTTTGCCCTCCCTTATTCCGCGATCGCGCCTAAGCCGCACATCTCGGTACAGATTCCGCAGCCCACGCAGAGAGTTCTGTCAATTTCAGCCTTTCCGTTTTTAACGGATATCGCAGGACAGCCTATTTTAAGGCACATCTTACAGCCTTTGCACTTGTCCTTGTCTACATTAAGCGGCGGCTTATGCTTTACGTATTTGAGAAGCGCGCACGGTCTTCTTGAAATTATGACCGACGGTTCCTGTACTTCAAGCTCTTCCAGAACAGCCTTTTCTGTTTCTTTCATATTATAAGGGTCTGCAATTCTTACTCTGTTTATACCGACCGCTCTGCAAAGCTCTTCAAGAGAAACCTTGGCTGCCGGATCGCCCTTAAGGTTGTAGCCCGTTGTCGGATTCTGCTGATGCCCCGTCATGCCCGTGATAGAATTGTCAAGAATAATAACGGTCGAGTTTGTAGCGTTATATGATATATTTATAAGTCCCGTAATACCGCTGTGGATAAATGTTGAATCGCCTATAACGGCAATCGTTTTCTTTTCACCGCCGCTGCCCCATATTTTGTTCATACCATGAATTGCGGATACCGACGCGCCCATGCATATATTTGTATCCATTGAGTTGAGAGGCGCAGCCGCGCCAAGCGTATAACATCCGATATCCCCCGAAACCGTTATCTTGTTTTTGGCAAGCGCATAGAAAAGACCTCTGTGCGGACAGCCCGCGCACATAATAGGCGGACGAACCGGTACATTTTCCGGAAACTGCGTAAAATCATTTTTCTTTCCAAGGATCTTTTCCGTTATGACAGACTGGGAAAGCTCTCCGCAGAAGCCGAAAATCTCCTTGCCGACAACATTTATGCCGTGCTTTTTGCAGTGGGTTTCGATTATATCGTCGAGTTCCTCTATAACGTATACCTTTTTGAATTTAGCTGCAAAATCCTTTATGATATTAATTGGGAGCGGATTTACTATTCCAAGCTTTAAATACGCAGCCTTGCCGCCGAGCGCTTCCTTTGCGTACTGATAAGCGATACCGCTTGTAATAACGCCGATATCGCCGCCGTTTATCTCAATGCTGTTGAGCGAAGATGTTTCAGCGTATTCAACAAGCTTTACCGTTCTTTCCTCCACAAATTTATGGCGTTCTCTTCCGAAAGCAGGAGTCATGACATATTTCTGCGGATTTTTCACATAGGCTTTAAGCGGTATGTCCTCCCTTTCGCCAAGCTCGACGCTGCTCTGCGAATGTGCGGCTCTTGTGGACATTCGCACAATAACCGGCGTATCGAACTGTTCGGACAGCTCGTATGCCTTTTTCACAAAATCCCTGCACTCCGCCGAATCCGACGGCTCGAGCATGAGCAGCTTTGCGGCTATCGCGTGATGACGGCTGTCCTGTTCATTCTGTGACGAATGCATTCCCGGATCGTCCGCGACCGCAATTACCAGACCGCCGTTTACGCCTGCGTATGACGCCGTATAAAGCGGATCTGCGGCAACGTTCAGACCGACGTGCTTCATTCCGCAGAAGCTTCTTGCGCCGGCAACAGACGCTCCGAACGCCGTTTCGAGAGCGACCTTTTCATTCGGCGCCCATTCGGCGTATATCTCCTCGTATTTTGCGCCGTATTCGGTTATCTCTGTGGAAGGCGTACCGGGATAGCTTGAAATCAGTCGGCAGCCGCTTTCATACAAACCACGCGCAAAGGCTTCGTTTCCAAGCATTAATTTTTTCATGTACCATTAACTCCTTAACTATTTCTAAGATCAACTATTCTTTTAGCCTTTCCCTGGAATCTTTCAAGCGATTTATGCTCGACCAGAGAAACTGTTGTGTCTATTCCGAGAACCGTCTTAAGATTGTGATGTATCGAGGTTTTAAGCGCTTCGAGTTCGCCGTAATTTTCAAGCAGCGATTCGTCGGCGAGTTCTATTTTTACTTCAAGCCTGTCGGAAAAATTCTTTCTTGTAATAACCAGCTGATAATGCGGAGCGATCTTATCAAAGCCCATAAGAACGCTCTCTATCTGTGACGGAAACACGTTTACTCCTCTGATTTTCAGCATATCGTCCGTTCTTCCCTTTATCTTTGCCATTCTCGCAAATGTTCTTCCGCACTTGCATGGAGCGTAATCTATTTTGGTGATATCCTTTGTACGGTATCTCAGCATCGGTATTCCCTCTTTGGTAAGAGTTGTAACGACGAGTTCTCCCTGCGAGCCTTTCGGCAGTACTTCAAGAGTATTCGGGTCGATCACCTCGGCAAGGAAGTGATCCTCGTTTATATGCATTCCGCATCTTAGTTCGCATTCTCCCGAAACGCCCGGCCCCATAAGCTCGCTCATGCCGTAATTGTCTGTCGCGAACAGTCCGAGGGATTTTTCTACCTGTGTTCTCATCTCTTCCGTACAGCCCTCCGAGCCGAATAATCCGAGTCTTAAATGAATATTATCTATAACGCCCATTTCTCTTGCGGTTTCTCCTATGTACTGGGCGTAGGAAGGCGTGGAAACGAGTCCCGTAGTTTTGAAATCCTGCATCAGCATTATCTGCTTTTCGGTGTTTCCGCTTGACGTCGGAACAACGGTCGCGCCTATCTTTTCAAGACCATAGTGCAGACCGAGAGCCCCTGTGAAAAGACCGTAACCGAAAGCTATCTGTATTATATCCTCGTCCGAAGCGCCGGCTGCCATGCAAAGCCTTGCCATGCAGTCGCTCCAGTTTTCAAGATCTTTTTGAGTATAGCCTACGACCGTCGGCTTTCCCGTAGTACCGCTCGAGGCATGTATCCTGACTATTTTTTTCATAGGCTGTCCGAATAGCCCGAACGGGTAATTGTCGCGGATATCGTCCTTTGTTGTGTATGGTATGTATTGTATATCGTCAAGCGATTTTATCTTGTCGGCAGTAACGCCCGCCTTTTCAAGTCTGTCATGATAGAATTCAACATTTTTGTCACAGTAATCTACAAGCCATTTAAGCCTTTCAAGCTGTATTTCCTCGATCCGCTCTCTTGGCATAGTTTCTATATCTTTTTGAAAAAACATTATGTATAGATTCCTCATTTCATATATATTCTGTATCGTCTAATTATATCATTTTTTTATAAAATTGTACATAGTTTCGGGAGATTTATAGCTTATTTTGTTGATTTTTGAGTATTGTGCAAGCTTCGTTTTGTTTAATATGCACAAAATCAGATTCATGTATTTTCCCAGATTGTTAATTTTAAGGCAATGTTACCGAAAATAATTTGACATTTAGTATAAGAAACTGTATTCACAAGCGTAAAGGATTATTATAAAAGCAAAAAATAGCAGAAAAAATTCATTTTATATTGATTAAAGCATAAAAATATAGTATAATGTAAATATACTTATATGGAAAGGCGGTTCTGTTTATGAAATGCTTAGAAATAAAAACTTTAAACAAAAACATCAATGAAAATACCCCCATGCTTGTAAGCAGCGCCGAGAATAATTACTCTTCGCAAATCGAAAAGCTGTGCAAAAGCATATACAAAAAAAGAGAAACTCACCCTGTTCTGCTCATATCAGGTCCGTCGGGTTCGGGAAAAACGACGACAGCCCATAAAATATCCGGGCATCTCTTAAAAAAATACGGCTGTAAAAGCAGCGTCATATCTCTTGACAATTATTTTCGTCCAAACAGCTCGCCCGATATGCCGAGAGATAAAAACGGAAAGCTCGATCTTGAATCTCCTTATTGCACCGATCTTCCGCTGCTTCAGGATCACTTGAAAAAACTCGAAAGCGGAGAAGAATTCATGATGCCCGAATTTGATTTCAAGACTCAGGACAGAAGCGGCTATACCTACTTTAAGCGCGAAGAAGGAAGCATCGCTATCCTCGAGGGCATACACGCGCTGAATCCTCTTGTAACAGGCGACTGCGGAGATTTTGCGGTATGTGCATATATAAGCGTGCGCACACGTCTTCAATCGGACACAAACAGACTTCTTCATCCAAGACGTATACGGCTTATGCGCCGTCTTTGCAGAGATTGTCTTTTCAGAGGACGCGACATTCATTCCGTATTCGACTTTTTTGAAAGCGTTTCGGAGGGCGAGGACAAATACATACTGCCTTTTAAAAAACGCGCAGATTTCCAGATAGATACTTTCATGACGTATGAAGTGCCTGTTTATAAAAACTTTCTTGAAAAAAAGCTTGAAACCGAACGCGAAAGCTTTACCGGCAATAAAAATTACAGGCATATAATGGAATTTTTCGGGTATCTTCTTCCTCTCAATGAAACGGAAATTCCCGAAAACTCTCTTATAAGGGAATTTATAGGCTGATGCCTGTTCATATAGTCATATAAAAGAATCATGCAGATGAAAAATGGAGTTTAAAATGAAAAAATATGTATCCGCATCAATCTTAAGCGCAGATTTTCTCGACTTAAAAAACGAAATAAAAAGAGTTGAGGAAAGCGGCTCTGATATGCTGCATTTCGACGTTATGGACGGAATATTTGTAAAAAATATATCCTTTGGATTTCCTGTGCTTGAAGCGGTAAAAAAGTGTACCGATCTTTGTCTTGACGTACATCTTATGATATCAGAACCGCTGAAATATGCGGCGAGGTTCGCCGCGGCAGGCGCAGACATAATAACCTTTCATCTCGAAAGCAATGACGATCCCGAAGCCGTTATAGCCGAGATCAGAAAAAACGGAGTTAAAACGGGGCTTTCGGTAAAGCCGGGAACGCCCTTTGAAAATACGATACCTTATCTCGATAAAATAGATATGCTTCTTATCATGACTGTAGAACCGGGATTCGGAGGACAATCGTATATAACGGAAATGAATGAGAAAATACGTCTTGCGAAAAAATATATCGATGAAAACAAACTCAATACCGCAATACAGGTGGACGGAGGCATAAACGAGATCACCTCCGCACAGGCATCGGAGGCAGGCGCGAACGTACTCGTTGCGGGAAATTATATTTTCAAAGCGCCTTCTATGAAAGAAGCTGTTGAAAATATCAGGAAATAATTTTTTCGACAGCGTTCTCCGCTTCCGCACAGGTATAATATTCAAGAGCAAACGCGTGCGATATCTCGCTGCATTCGCCGAAATATCCGTAAGGCTGTAAATCGGCGACACGCTCCTTGTATATTCTCGGTATTTCTATCTCAAGATACAGGAATTTTTCATTGTAATAAAGACTGCTTGATCTTATTATATTCTGAAATTCCTCATTCAATATACGGCAGCATTCCCGAAGCGGCTTGTATTCCTTAAACATGCAGGCAACGCGGCATTTTCCGCTTTTACGAACGCCGCCTCTGCGTGGGTATGAGATAAATATAGTGCAGCCGCTTTCGCATGAAAAGATCTCCACATAAAGCTTTTCACGTGTTATGTCCGCGCCTGTTTCCGCTTTTATTTCATCTGATACGGAAAGCAGGAAGCCGGCAGCTTTATCGCTGTCCCAGCTGTCGTACCTGATTCCGCAGTCTGACATGTCAGCTTTGCTTAGTATTATCTTAAAAGAGCATTCGCTGAGCTTTTCGATTTTCATTGGATCAGTCCTCCCTCATAAGAAGTTATCCTCATAAGCATGACCTCACGTCTTTTCCGATGAGAACAGCTTCTAAACTTATACTCTCACATTTTTAATGAAAAATTCCTAAAGACCGCATACTTGCTTGTCTGTTTCATTGCGGTATCGCCTAAAACCAATAATATTATATACATAAACAAACATATTTGTGTATCGAGGTGCGTTGAAAAGCCTGAAAGACATTATATATGGAGAATAAAAATGAAAAAGAAACAACAGGTTGAATTTAAAAGAAAAAGAAATTTCAAATTTTTAAGGGCTGTACCTACGGTATTGTTTTCGGCTGTACTTGTAGCTTTTTTTGCGCTTATAGGCTACAGCGTCGCAAAACCGTTCGGAAACGTAGGCGAAGCCAAATACGAGCCGGTCGCAGTAACAGAACCGCAAGCAGCCACCGATGCTGATGACAAAAACGCAAACGATGCAATAACGGCATACTGGCTTCCCGAGGTTGAGATAAACGATATCGAAACGCTCGAAAGAATGCTCGACAGAATAGGCGATTCTTACAACACAGCCGTTATTCCTCTGAAAATAAAAGGGGGCAGGCTCAATTACAATTCATATAACGAGGGCGCTATAGCGGCGGAAGCATCTTCCGGACCTGAAATAGAAGAAATAGTCGATAAGGTCAGAAGCTACGGCTACACGCCCGCCGCGTCGATCAACACCATGAATGACAATCTTTACCCCAAAGCGGAAAATTCGGCAGGATTCCTTTACAAAAGGGACGGAAAAATATGGCTTGACGCTGCCGAAAGCAAAGGCGGAAAGGCGTGGCTTGCGCCGTCGGACGCGGCGGACGACTATCTTTCGGCTCTGACCTCGGAAATAGCCGCTTCGGGATTTGAATATCTTATCGCTACAAACGCTGAATATCCCAAATTCAGCCGAATAGGCCTTGACGCTATCGGCGATACTGTCACAAATGAAAACAGACATCTCGATCTTATAGATACGGTAAATCATATTGCGGCTGCCGCCAATTCAAGCGGACATGGTATGTGGATAGAAGTTTCAGCCTCCGAAGTATTCAGCGGAACATGCGAGGTATTTCAGCCAATGCTGCTTGACACCTCTAAAACGGTTTTGCAGATAAATCTTGATGACTTTAAAACAAAGGTTAAATACGATGACAAGACAGTTGATTTTTCGGGTATGAGCAATACGGAAAAGCTCAAAAAAATATGTGAGATAGCCGAAACATATATTTATAAAACATCTTTTATTCCCGAAATAACCGGAAGCAATATCGGAGCATCCGTCAAAAACGAACTGGTCGAAGTCCTAAAGGAATTAGGATATGATTCATATATAGTAAGATAAAAAACAGGGCGCACTAAGCGTCCTTTTATGTGAGGTTATTATGAAAATCAACAAAAAATATCTTGGAGTATTCTATATAATACTCTCCGCATTCTGCTTTGCGCTTATGAATACTTTCGTAAGGCTTTCGGGCGATCTTCCGACAATACAGAAAAGCTTTTTCAGAAATTTCGTCGCGGTCATATTTGCATTTATTGTTTTAAAGAAAAACCGCATACCTCTTCGCTGGCAGAAAGGAAATCTTAAATTTCATATCATAAGAGCAACTGCCGGAACACTCGGGATCCTCTGCAACTTTTACGCCATTGACAGACTTGTTCTCGCCGACGCATCGATGCTGAACAAAATGTCGCCGTTTTTCGCAATAATATTTTCACTGATTTTTTTAAAGGAAAAGGTCGCCGTATTTCAAGCCTTGGCAGTCATAGCCGCTTTCATAGGCAGTTTATTTATTATAAAGCCCGGCTTCACCGATATGGAGTTTATCCCGGGACTTATGGGATTTTTGGGCGGAATGGGCGCGGGAGCCGCGTATACCGCTGTAAGGCATCTCGGAAACAGAGGCGAAAAGGGCGCTTTTATCGTATTCTTCTTCTCGGCTTTTTCATGCGTAACCACTCTTCCGTATCTGATTTTCAACTTCCACCCAATGGAGCTGAAACAGTTTATTTTTCTTATCTGCGCAGGACTTTCCGCAGCCGGAGGACAGTTCACTATCACCGCCGCCTACTGCCATGCGCCGGCAAAGGAAATATCCGTCTATGATTACTCGCAGATAATTTTTGCGGCTTTAATAGGCTTTATAGTTTTCGGACAAACGCCCGATATATTCAGCTTTATTGGCTATATAACGATAATATCGGCAGCTGTGGCAATGTTTATTTATAATAACAAAAAATCAACCCGAAATTGAAAATCCGTGTTCATAGAAATTTATAATTATACTTCCTTACCCAAATGTATAGTCACCCTGCTGATGACTATATATTTTCTTTATTGGCTAAAAACGTTCTTATGATTATCTGTCTTGTAACAATGCCCATAAAAGAACCTCTGTCGTCCGTAAGCGGAATAAAAGTTTGGTTTATCGAACGCCTTAAAAGCTCGTCGGGCTTTATGTAAATATCAGCCGGAGGATTGAACCCGTCCTTTATTATATCGGAAATGTGAAGCTTTTCCTTATCCCTTATGTTATTGTCGTTGTCATCGATAAGATTCCAAAGGAAATCGCCCTCGCTCACCGTACCTGCATACATTCCGTCCCTTGTCAAAACCGGGATCGCGGTATATCTGTGCGCCCTCATTTTTTCAAGACCCTGACGAAGCGTACAGTCTTCATATAAGTACGCGACATTCGCCTTTGGTATAAGAAGCGAAATAACATTCATTTTTAACCCCCATACTTGCACAGGCATTTTATAATTAAAGAAAAAAAGCCGGAATTCCTTCCAGCCCCTTTCCTTGTTCTTTTTTTCTCTTTTGTATATTTCTCCGTTATTTGTTCTACATTTATTATTATATCATAACATATATTTTTATAGATGTATAAATTATTGATAATATGTGAATTTTGTGTTAAGATGATAAAAAATATTATTTTCATAAACACTTTTCATATTGAAAAAAATATGTTATAATAAGAGTATAAACACTTATTATCTTTTATTTAAAGTCCTTGCTCATTCGTAAATCATAGATATACTTCGTGCATATCGGACGATTATACATAAATAAAAATTTATGTATATCATCATTGCTGAGTGGTAAAATTTATCATTTACAGTCACCGACTATAAAGATAGTCACTATCTCTCGCTTTTGCGACTCACAGCATAAGCTGTGCCGGAGCGGAAGCTTGATTTTCTTTGGTTCGT
>JAMPFN010000073.1 GCA_023664445.1 Clostridium sp.
TACCACCTCCGCTTTCCTTTGTCAATATTTTTTTTCGCTTTCTACTTTTTGCATAGTTTTTTTCTATTTGAATCGGCAATTTCACACAATTTCCTACAATGTAAATATATATGTACAATTTTCATAGCCCTCGATCCCCACAAAAATCAACGTCTATGACAGAAGCCTTATTACTTCGCCATAGACGTTTGCAATAGAATCAAATTACTCTCCTATAAATATTGCGGGATTGAGGAAGCTTCCCTCATATATCACTTCAAAATGACAATGGTTTCCGGTCGAGTCGCCCGTTGAGCCGACAGCTGCGATAACATCTCCTGCCGAAACCTTCTGACCTTCCTCTGCAAACAGCTCGCTTGCATGCGCATAACGCGTCCTGTAGCCATTCCCGTGGTCGATAACGATAGAGTAGCCATAACCCCAGTCATTCCAGCCGGATTCAATGACAGTTCCGTTATCGGAAGCGTAAATGTCCGTTCCGTAATTGGCTGCGATATCCATACCCTTATGGTTTCTGTCGCTCATAAACGGATCGCTTACATATCCGCCGTTTACAGGCCAGATAAACGTTTCGGTAAGATGCATCACGTCGTCGGTTTCCGGAATACTTTCGGTGTGAAGCTCATTGATCTCGTCCCCGTCATCATCTTTGACATCAAGCTCAAGTACTGTTTCGGTTCTTTTAAGACGCCTCATGATCTCGGTGCCGTCAATATAAGTAACCTCATATTCCTTTATACGTTTTCCTTTTTCAGTCTTATCGTCACCCTGTTCAAGTGTGACCTGACAATCAAGCGGTTCTTCTTCTGTCACAGAACAAGTGTATTTTACCGGCATTACGGAAACTTTTTCCTTTATCTTTACAGATTCGCCTTTTTCAAGCTTTTCGATCTCCGGATTAAGCTCTTTTACCTCTTCGACCGTCATTCCGAAATCGTCCGCAAGTTTTTCGGGAGTATCTCCGGAATCAGCCGTATATTCCTTGACAATTTCTTTTTCACCGGTAAGATAATCCGTCATTGTATCTTCGGAAACAAGCGCCGCCGAACGATAAACGCCTTGTTTGATCTCCGTTTCAACGGCATAATCCGCCTGGATCACATTTTCGTCGTTTTTATAATCGTCGAGAACAAGCTCAAGCTCGCTTTCTACAGGATCGGCGTTTACGACCGCGCCCACAAACTCGTTATTTACATAAACTCCGCATGCTTCAACCAGCTCAGCGCCGCTGTTACCGATCGACTCTTCAATTATCTCCGGATTTGGAAGCGCCGGCTCAACATGTATATCCATTTGCGGCAATATACCGTTCGGCGCAAATACGGCAGCCGCTTCGGGATTCTTGTCAAATTCTTCCTTATCGCTATACTGTATCTCGATCATCCAGCAAACGCTCAGAGCCGCAAATATAACGGTAAGCAGCGGAGCGGCGCAATTCATAAGACATGTGTATATCCTGTTTCTCTTTTTATTTTTGTTGTTTTCGTTCAGACAAACGCCCTTGTCTTCTGCAATACTTTCAAGACGTTTCTGATCCATAATAACAGCTCCTTTCGATAATCAGCCAATTTTGTAACAAATTATTACATTGGTTACAAATAGGTTACATCTACAAGAGCTATTATACCAACTTCACAAGAAAAAGCAAGTCGATTTTTGTGTTAATTCTGAAAAAAGACAATATTTCGTCATTCTGCACAATTTTTGAAATGAATTTTATTTAATATGCCACGAATAATCAAGCATATCTACGGTGTAATTTTCCAGAACTTTGAGAAGGGGCAGAACATCTTTTCGTGCCTGTGCCAGATCATGCTCCTTATAATTACCGCATTCTTCCTCTGAACAGCCGGGAATTTTGTCGTCATATTCGGATATGAACTTATAAGCGTCACGGACAAGCTTTATAGCCGCCTCGTGAGAAAGTCCTCTTGTAAGAAGATAAAATCCCGTACGGCATCCCATAGGTCCTACATATATAATACCCTTTTTAAATTCGGAATTTCTCGAATATGTAGCAAAAAGATGCTCGATAGTATGCATTGAGGGCGTTTCAAGGTAAACTCCGTCGTTTGGCTTTACCATTCTTACATCATAGGTAATAACGTCCCCGTCGATTCTCGATATGTACATTCCCACGCCGATTTTTCTGTGATCCACCTGAAAGCTTGCGATTTTTTCCATAATAATTTCTCCTTTTATTCAATAAGTTTTTTCATATCCGCTCTTATATCGGAACGGATCTTGATTTTTGTTCCGGTGACCGGATCTGTAACCGACAGTTCTCCGCAATGGAGCGCCTGACAGTTTATGTATGCCGTATCTCCGCCGTAAAGGTCATCTCCGGCGAGAGGATAACCTATATGTGAAAAATGCACCCTTATCTGATGCGTTCTGCCCGTTTCAAGCTTTATTTCAAGAAGCGTGAAACGAGCGTTTCCCGAAATTGCTTTGTAGTGCGTAACAGCTATCTGACCGTCTTCCCGCACAACTCTTTTTATAATGGAATCGCGCTGCCTTGCTATCGGAAGCTTGATGCTTCCGCTGCCGTCAAGCCTGCCCTGTACTACGGCATAATATGTCTTTTCGGTATTGCCTTGAAACGCGGCGGCATGGTATGCGCTTTTGGCGATAAGGCATAGTCCCGAGGTATCTCTGTCAAGCCTGTTTACGGGACGGAATCCGATTTCCGGATAATCCGCCGCAAAGCAGTTTCCCAAGGTATCACCCTGATGCTTTGCCGACGGGTGTACAGGCATACCGACAGGCTTATCATACACTACAAATCCGTCATTTTCAAACGCCTTCGGAACGTGCAGATCTCTGTTCGGTTCAAGCGTCTTACAATCGCGTATCTTAAGCCCGATGATATCCCCCGGAAAAATCCTGTCTGTAACACGTTTATGAACGCCGTTTACAGTCACTCCGTCCGGCACGCGTTTCAGCTTTGTTATAAGCCTTTTTGAAACCATGCACTCTTTCAGGAGAAAATCTCCGAGCATAATTTCTCTTTCAGCCTTAAAGATTATTTTATCCATTTTCCGTATTTCCCTTTGTTATTACATCCTCGGCAAACACCGCGGCAGCCATTGCCGCAGACGGTACGGCAAACGGTATGGTAACTATCGGCAGCATTACGGGAAGATAACCGAACAGAAGCCCCACAAAGCGAAGCTTTTCGCCTTTCATAAGCTTTGCCGACCGCCTTATTATGCCAAACGGATTTCTGTCGGGATAACATATAAAGAGAAACGGCGCAAGAGCCATTGAAGCAAGCGTTCTGAAATACAGTCCGACAAGAACTATCCCGAGCATATCAAGCTGAAATACGGCAAATAAAGCCATGCTGTCGTCGATTATCACATTTCCGAAAAAGATTATATAAGCGGCTGTAAAGCACACAGCCGAGGGAATAAGCGAAAAGAAGCTTTTAGACCACATCAGAGCATATATAATTGCCGCGCGGCTGTTTAATCTGAATCCCGAATAAAGCTTTAAAAGACCGTTGTTATCCTCTCCGCAGGCTATTCTGAAAAACCACCAGAACGCCCCCGTAAGCAAAGGCGTCATGAAAATAAAGGACAATATTGTAATGCCGGCGTCAAAATAAGGCGAAATACGCATAGCGCCAAAAGCGCCGGCAATGAGAGCCGATGCGGTCTTGAATGTCAGAAACACAAAAAGACATGCCGACGTCACAAAAAAAGCCTCACATTTTCTTCCCTTGAGATAAAGCCCGGCAGCCTTGCGGTATTCGGATATTTTCATTGGCACGCTCCTTTTTAACAGGTTCTCAACTCTAATAGGGGATCTTACCAAGTATCTCAAACGCCTGGGACTGCTGCCACATTTTGGCGGTAACAAGTATTTCATAGCCCTCTCCCGGCGCACAGGCAAGCTCCTTCGGATCGATCTTCGGAAGTCCGAATCCGTAAAGCATATTTGAGATGATCCCCGAATGCGTCACAACAGCGCAGTGTACAAGTTCCTCGTTCATCATGTCCATTATTATCTCATGAAGTCCTTTATAAAGTCTTAGCATAAGCTCTTCCATGCTTTCGCCTCCCGGTGGGCGCATATCGGGAGAGCCGCCCTTAAGCCATTTTTTATAGTCTTCACGGTCAATAAGTTCATTTACGCTTTTTCCGTCAAATTCGCCGAAATCAAGCTCCGTCATGTTTTCGACTGTCTGCACTTCCCTGTACGGAAAAAGTATTTCCGCCGTTTCAAGACATCTTTTCATAGGACTTGAATATACCCTCTCTACTTTAGGATAATCAAATTCGTCCTTTTTATTCCAAAGCTGATTTATACCTTTTTCCGAAAGAGAATAATCGCTGCGGCTGCCTATGTAAATCCCATTGTCATTCGCGGACGTAAGCCCATGCCTGACAATACTAAGTCTGTAACCTCTCATCTAAAATCTCCCTCTTATTTTTAAATTGATGTAAAATTTTTCCTTATGATACTTAATATCCGGTATTTTATTGGTTATTATGCACTAAAATAGCGCTGTAAATTCGCCGTATTAATATATTCTACAAAATTCAGCAAAAAGAACGCTGAAAAATCTTATAATTATCCACTTTACTTTTTTATACTATTTGTTATATAATAATATTACTTGCAGTAGACAACGTTCTACATAGTTTGCCGAATGTCCGGCAAAGAAAAAATACAGATATAAAAAAAGAAAGAAAAGGGACAAAAAAATGAATGCAGATTTTCCGCGTATTATAACATTAATACGAAAAGAAAAAAAGCTGAGCCAGAAACAGGCCGCCGCCGACCTCGGCGTTTCTCAGGCTCTCCTCTCCCACTATGAAAAGGGAATAAGAGAATGCGGCCTTGATTTTCTCGTAAGAGCCGCCGATTACTACGGCGTTTCCTGCGATTATCTCTTAGGACGCTCCGCTTCTCCGCAAAGCCGCGTGACGTCTTCGCCGTGTATTTCCGAAAACAGCGATGAACGCGAAAAAATGATATCCGATTCGGAAAAGATAATTTTAAAGCTCTGCGACAAAAGCGATATTTCCGGAAACGCTTCGGAATACATAAACGCTTGTCTTTACAAGCTTCTTCGCATAATTTACGACTCAAATCCCGAAAACGACAAAGGCGCGTTCAGGGTATCCGATGCCGAATCACAGTATTTAAGCGACAGCATTATTTCCAAAGAATGCGCAGGGATCAAGAAAAAATGCAGCAAGGACAAGATAAGGATAACCGTTTCCGAGCTGTCGGAAAACTTTCCCGATTCTCATTCGCTGCTTTCGCTCATAAAATTAACAGAGGATAAACTCACAGCTCTTTAAGAACTACAATCATTATAACACTTTTTCCGCAAAAATAAAAGAGGTTTTTAATGTTTTCAAAAAAAAATATTCTGTCAGCTGTTTTTTTCGTCTTTCTTGCGGCGGCGGTAATAACCGCAATAGTAACTGCCGCACGGGAACGTTCCCGAAAATACGACTATGGCATCACATTTTTTTCAATGGATACGATAGTAAGCGTTCAGAGCGAAAGCAATATTGCCGACGATCTGAAATCCATATTCGACAGGTATGATTCCGATCTTGACCGCAACAGCAGTTTATCCGCGGCGTACTCCCTCAATAATGACAAAAAGGGGGTCGGCTCGGAGATCTTGACCGAGGTCATCGGCGATACGCTCGAGCTTAACGAAAGATACGGAGATCTTGTCGATATAACGACCGGACAGCTGACTTCTGTCTGGGACGTTAACGGAGAAAATCCTACCGTACCCGACGAATCCGAAATAAAAAAAGCGCTTGAAACGGTCGGGACGGAAAATATAGTCATAGACGGAAAATGGATATCTATCGAAAACGGAGCTTCTCTCGATTTCGGAGCGGTGGGAAAAGGCGCGGCTCTTGACGCCTGCTTTGATTGCCTTGAAGAAAACGGCTGCGGAAAAACCATTGTTTCAACGGGTTCGTCAATTCTTTTATACGGCGGCAGCTTTGATGTGGACATTGCCGACCCGGAGGGAAACGGCGCGCTTGCGTCCGTCACGACAGGACAATGCTTTCTTTCCACATCAGGCGGATATGAAAGATACTTTGAAGCGGACGGCAAGACATACTGCCATATCATCAATCCGCGAACGGGATATCCCTCCGAAACCGATCTGACGACCGTTACGGTTTTCTGTAACAGCGGTATTGAGTCCGACTTTCTCTCCACTATGATCTTTCTCGAGGGCAGTAAAAATATCGGAAAATATCTTGATTCCAACGAATATAAAATATTTGCCGCTGACAAAAATAAAAAACTTTATATAAGCAGCGGTCTTGATTACGAGGTCTATAATGAACAATATTCAGAATAAGAAACTTATAAACAAACGGGATATTCTGATCATAACGGCTGTATTTTTTGCGGCAGCCGCTGCCTTTATCATTTTTTCGGTTTTTCGGGAATCAGGAAAAAACGCCGTTGTTTCCGTCGGAAATGAAACAAAAATGACATTGGAGCTTAAGGATAAGGAAGAAACGGAAAGCTTTGAACTTGAAGGAGCCGTTATCGAAATCCAAAAAGGCAGAATAAGAGTCAAAAGCTCCGACTGCCCCGATAAAGTCTGCGTTCACACAGGCTTTATCTCAAAAAAAGGAGAGAAAATCGTATGCCTTCCCAAAAAGCTTATAATAGAAATAGAATGACAACGGAAAATATCGCTCTGTGCGGAATACTTCTTGCGCTTTCGGCAGGAATATCCGCTGCGGAAAGCCTTATACCCCTGCCGCTTGGAGTAAAGCCGGGATTTTCCAATCTTCCCGTTATGTATTCCATGTCAAAGCAGGGCGGAAAATACGGCTTTGCGATATGCGTTTTGAAATCCGTTTTCGTTCTTTTGACAAGAGGCGCCGCCGCTTTTTTTATGTCATTGACAGGCGGCGTGCTTTCATATATATTAATGCTTCTTATTTACAAAAAAACCAACGCTTCTCTTATGCTGATAAGCATATCGGGAGCGCTTATGCACAATTTCGGTCAGCTTTGCGCCGCGTCCGTTCTGATGAACGCATCAATTTTCGGTTACAGTCCCGTTATGATAATATCGGGCTGTATTGCAGGAGCGGTAACAGGCGTTGTTTTAAAGCTGATAACTTATCATAAACAAGGAGGAAAACAATGAAAAAGTTAAACGGAGTACGTTTATCTCACCACAAAGGTACTGCCGCATGTCAGACAGTAAGACTTCCCTTGCCGGAAAAGGTTACTATCCCAATGCTCATGAATATGGGAGCGCCGTGTACGCCGCTTGTAAAATTGAACGATAATGTAAAGGCAGGACAGAAGATAGGCGATACCGACGCTTTTATGTCCGTTCCCGTTCATTCTTCCGTATCGGGCAAGGTCACGTCGGTAGCCGACATGAAGCTTGCCAACGGAAACGTCTGCAAAGCGGTTACTATCGAAACCGACGGTCAGCAGACTGTTTCCGAGGAAGTCGTCACACCGGATATCCATTCAAAGGAAGAGTTTATAAAAGCTTTAAGAGAAAGCGGTCTTACGGGTCTGGGCGGCGCAGGATTCCCGACGCATATAAAACTCAATCCCCAAACGCCTGTTGACATACTTATTATAAACGCTGCCGAATGCGAGCCTTACATAACGTCGGATCACCGTCAGATGCTCGAAGATCCCGATTCCGTAATCGACGGTATTCTGACTGTTATGAAATATTTGGAAATAGAAAAGGCTGTTATCGGCATCGAAGACAACAAGCAGGACGCGATATCTCTTATGACCGAAAAAACGGCTTCTCACCCTGAAATATCGGTAATGGCTCTTCCATCAAGCTATCCGCAGGGAGCGGAAAAGGTGCTTATTTACAATACCACCGGACGTATCGTTATGGAGGGACAGCTCCCGTCGGACGCAGGTGCTGTCGTTATGAACGTTTCTACTGCGGCGCAGATATCGCACTATATGAAAAACGGAATACCGCTCACCGAAAGGCGCGTGACCGTTGACGGCGATATTGTCGGAAAACCATGTAACGTACTTGTGCCGATAGGAACGCCGTTTTCAAAGGTTCTGGAATTTGCGCAGTGCGATACCGAAAAGCTGAAAAAGCTTATTGCCGGCGGTCCGATGATGGGAGCGTGCGCTTTCGATCCGGAAACTCCAGTTGTCAAGGGAACAAACGCAATACTTGCATTTGAAAAATATTCCGAACCGACAGTCACGAACTGCATTCGCTGCGGACGCTGCATAAAAGCCTGTCCGCTGAATCTTATGCCGACCGAAATGGAAAAGGCGTATCACAAACGCGACGTTGAAACGCTTAAAGCGCTTAAAGTAAATCTCTGCATGAACTGCGGCTGCTGCACCTATGCGTGTCCGGCAGGACGCAAGCTTGCCGAAACCAATCAGCTGGCTAAAATGCTTATTCCCAGAAATTAAGAAAGGAAGATTTTGACATTGAATATTTTAAGAGTATCTCCCTCGCCTCACGCAAAAGGCGCAATGACAACGCAGCGCGTGATGTCCTGCGTAATACTGGCGCTTATGCCGTCCGTTATTTCGGCAGGATATTATTTTGGATTAAGAGCGCTTATGCTTATCGCTCTTTGTATCATGGCATGTGTGGTTTTTGAGGGCTTTTCAAGAATCATAATGAAAAAAGAACAGACCGTAGGCGATATGAGCGCAGTTCTCACCGGACTTCTTCTTGCGCTCAATCTTCCCGTTACTATTCCATTCTGGCAGGCGTCTATCGGCTGTTTTGTGGCTATCGTGATCGTAAAACAGCTTTTCGGCGGTCTTGGACAGAATTTTGCTAATCCTGCAATTGTCGGACGTATAGTTTTAATGCTTTCATTCACTTCCAACATGACTACATGGGCATTGCCTAAATACTATAATATGTCTGCGGACGGCTGTATTGACGGCAGCGAATACCTTCAAGTCCTGCCCGAACATATAAATATCGGAAAAAGTACGGTTTTTACAGGCGCGACGCCCCTTATAACGGGAAACGCTTCCTATAAGGACCTGTTTCTTGGAAATGTAGGCGGCTGTATCGGCGAAACCTGCGCTCTTGCATTGTTAATTGGCGGTATCTATCTGATAATCAGAGGTATCATTTCTCCCGTTACTCCCGTTGCGTTTATCGGCACGGTCTTTGCGCTTGACCTTATAGCAGGAAACGACGCCGTTTACAATATGCTTGCCGGAGGTCTTTTCCTCGGCGCGTTTTTCATGGCTACCGACTATGTTACAACTCCTATTACGGCAAAGGGAAAGCTTATTTTCGGCATCGGCTGCGGAGTTATAACGTTCCTGATAAGACAGTTCGGCAGCTATCCGGAGGGCGTTTCGTTCTCGATACTGCTGATGAATATAGTCACTCCGTATATAGACAGATTTACAATGACAAAGCCTTTCGGCGCTAAAAAGGAGGCAAAAGCAAAATGAAAGAAAAAATAATGCCGCCTTTGGTGCTGATGATAATTTCAGTTGTGGTATGCGCGCTGCTTGTTGCCGCAAACGCTGCCACAAAGGATAAAATAATTCAGGCGCAGGAAGATAAATTCAATCAATCGCTGACCGAAACCTTCGGAGAAGCCGACTATAAGCAGTCGGATGTGAGAATAGACGGTATAGATTCCGTTACCCGTGACGAAAACGGCAGGATAATCTTCGAGATAACAGCCGACGGTTACGCAAAAGGCGGTCTGCACCTGCTTATCGGATTTAATCCCGACGGTGAAATCGAGGGCATAAGCTTTCTCTCGATAGGAGAGACCCCCGGTCTTGGCACAAAGGTTCAGGAGGACAAAAGCTTTATCGAACAGTTCAAGGGCGCAAATTCAGAAAATTATGAATTCAAACCAATAACCGGCGCAACATTTTCTTCAAAGGGAATGAGATCGGCTGTAGATATGTCGATTATGGCTTATAATGAACACAAGGAGGAAATCTTAAATGGGTAACTTAAAAGAATTTACCAAAGGACTTATAAAGGAAAATCCTACCCTTGTGGGACTTTTGGGCATGTGTCCGACACTCGCCGTCACAACTCAGGCTGTAAACGGCATAGGCATGGGTCTTGCGACGACGTTTGTGCTTGTCGGTTCAAACATTGTAATATCGCTCCTTAAAAAGGCGATACCAAAGACGGTAAAGCTCCCCTGCTATATCGTTATAATTGCCGGATTCGTAACGCTGATAAGCTTTCTGCTGCACGGCTTTGTGCCAAGCCTTTATGACGCTTTAGGCACATTTCTCAATCTTATAACGGTAAACTGCATAATTTTAGGACGCGCAGAGATGTTCGCCTGCAAAAACAACGTTGCATCGTCCGCGCTAGACGGTCTTGGAATGGGACTCGGCTTTACTCTTTCCCTTTTCACAATGGGTTCGATAAGAGAGATTTTCGGGTCAGGCTCATGGATGGGACTTAAACTGCCCTTTATAACTCAGCCTATGTCCGTATTTGTAATGTCTGCCGGAGGATTTTTCGTACTGGGTATCGTTATTGCTCTTGTAAATAAAATAGCAGGAAAAAAACCTCCTCAAAAAATCGGCTGTGCGGGCTGTCCCAATGCCGCTAACTGTTCGGGCAGAAAGGGAGGCGCAGAAGAATGAAAGAGATTTTTGTTATTATGATATCGGCGGTTTTTGTCGATAACTTCGTACTTTCTAAATTTATGGGTATCTGTCCTTTCCTCGGCGTTTCAAAAAAGCTTTCGTCAAGCCTTGGAATGGGCGCTGCAGTAATTTTTGTCATGACCTGTGCCACAGCCATTACATATCCAGTTTATCATCTTATACTTGTACCGAACAAGCTTGAATACCTGAATACGGTCGCTTTTATTCTTATCATCGCTTTGTTTGTTCAGCTTGTCGAAATAGCTCTCAAAAAGCTGATGCCGCCGCTTTACAGCGCTCTCGGCGTTTATCTTCCGCTCATAACAACAAACTGTGCCGTACTGGGAGTAACGCTTCTCAACATCGACAACGGCTATACATTCATACAATCATTAATAAACGCTGTATTCGCAGGCGTAGGCTTTTCTCTTGCGCTTATCCTGTTTTCAGGAGTACGTTCAAAGCTTGAAACAGCGGATATCCCCGAAACATTCAAAGGAATACCGTCAACGCTTATTGCCGCTTCGATAGTATCGCTTAGCTTCATGGCGTTTTCGGGACTTATCAGCTAAATGGAAGGAGTATGTGAAAAATGTCAACATTTTTAGTACCGGTCATAATATTTGCGGTTTTGGGACTTTTATCGGGTATACTCCTTACCGCTGCCGCAAAAATTTTCTATGTCAAAACAGACGAGCGTATCGAACAAATAAGCGAATCTCTGCCGCAGGCAAACTGCGGAGCATGCGGATTTGCCGGCTGTGCAGACTATGCAAACGCTATAATTAAAAACGGAGCTGCAACCAATCTCTGCAAGCCGGGCGGCGCAGATGTAAGCGCTAAAATAAGCGGAATACTGGGTACGGAGGTCATGGAAACAGTTCCTGAAACGGCGGTCGTACATTGCCGCGGCAACTGCGACGCCGTAAAGAAAAGATTTGAGTTTGACGGCGTTCAGAGCTGCGCCGCAGCAAAGCGTTTTCACAGCGGAGAAGGCGCGTGTACGTTTGGCTGCCTCGGCTACGGCGACTGTGTAAACGTTTGTGACGAAGGGGCTATCGAGGTAGTAAACGGAGTTGCAGAAGTGACGGGCGTATGCGCGGCTTGCGGAAAATGCGTGACCGCATGTCCTAACAGCCTTATTTCCATAAGACCTGTAAACAATCATATTGATGTTAAATGCTCATCAAAAGACAACGGCAAGATCACAAAGCAATCCTGTTCAAACGGCTGTATAGGCTGTAAGATATGCGAAAAGAAGTGTCTGAAAGAGGCTATAAAAGTAGTCGATTTTCACGCGGTCATCGACTACGGCAAATGCACAGGATGCGGAACCTGCTATGAAGCATGCCCGACAGGCGCAATAACGAACTGTGAGGACTTTTAAATGAAAAAACGTCTTATGACAATGATAACCGCGGTGATGATGCTTTTGTCATTTACCGCATGCGGAGATGACAGCGGCGAGGTTTTTGAAAATTTTAAAAATTATATCAATGAAAACGGCTTGGAATCGGACTACTATATACAAATATCCAAGACGGCAGACTCCGCAAATACTCTTATCGAAGCATCAAAGCTCGGTAAAGACTGCGCGTTTATGGAATCTGCCCATACCGGAGATGTGAGGTTTTTCAGAAACGGCGTTCTTACCGAGGTATCGTCGGAAAATTATTTTGCTCCCATAAAAAAGGACAGGGATTGGAACAACTTTGAATACGAAGGAATGAGCGAAAAATATCGGAATATTCTATCCGAGCTGCTCAAAAACAATTCCGAAAAAACATTTGAAAAAAAGAAAAACGACAACAAGGATACGCCGTACAGCATAACGGTCAAATATGACGTTGAAAAGCTCGATACAAAAGCTCTTTTTTCAAACAGCGGAAACTTCGGGATAGTAAATATCAAGTTTGATACCGATGAAAAAGCAGAAAAATTTGATAACATTTCAGTAAGCTGCCAGTATGACTATGACGGAGTTATCTATCTTCACCTTATCACATTCGGCACGCCTGATTCACCTGATGAAAAAGGAAATGGCGGCAGACGTCCGGAGGATATACAAAGTATATTCGACAGCAATATGGATTTGCTTGAAGCACAAATGGCGGCAACCTAATATTAAGCGTGGTATGTTCATTTCTTGCCTTGATGCAAGAAACGAACCAAAGAAGATCAAGCTTCCGCTCCGGCACAGCTTACGCTGTGAGTCGCGAAAGCAAAAGATAAGGATTGTATTTATAGATGGGGACTGTAAATGATAGAATTTATCATTCAGCAATTATGATTTGCAATTTTGAGGGCTTTATCTCCTGATCCTTGCCAAGAATGTTCTGTGTGGATACTTATATT
>JAMPFN010000074.1 GCA_023664445.1 Clostridium sp.
TGCTCTCTGCAAATACAATATCGCTCCTGATAAGTCGGTCGCTTGGGAAACGATTTTAAACAAGTAATTGTTTAAATAAATGGGCAAAGCTTAAATTAGCATTGTCAAAAAACGTATCCGGAGGCATGATTTTGTATCGGCTGCAATAGCGAGGGGTTCACATAATGGAAGGGAAAAAATGTATTTCAGGTTTTATTTGATACGAAATGCATGTAACGGATATATTTGAAAGGCAATATCGCAAATGCGATATTGCCTTAAATTTTACAAATATTTGACTTTATTATATGCTTTGTTAGTTTTTTACCGGCTGCCGCCGCTGTTATAGAAATATTCATATATAGCTATTGCGCATCCGCTTGTGAATTCAAGATTATTTTCTGCTCGGCTTATACGTATCCTTTTTGCAAGATCTTCACCGTATGTTTCTGAAACAATTTTTTTGAAATGTTCAAATGTCCATTCGCTCATAAAGAAATTATGAAGAATAATATAGCGTGCAAACAGGACTAAAGAAAGATTATTGATAACAAGCGCAAGGGCTTTTAATATTCCGTCGAGTACCTCGACAACTTTAGTTTCGCCCTTTGAAGCGGAAAGAGAAATAGTTTTGTAGTTTATGTTTTCAGTTTTGCCCTCGGTTGCTTCCCAAAAAACAGGAGTTTCGGTTTTTGAAAGAACGGCTGCATATTTTGCGATCACAGCATCTTTAGTAAGTTCTGCTTTAACAGAACCGTCGGGATATCCGCTGAGTTTTGCGCCGTTTGGACAGCAAACGACTCTTTCGATCTGATTCGTATGGTTTATATATTCATGCATGATCTCATTTTCAATAAGAACGGACATATTAATGTTTTTTCCGAACTTGATAAAAAGATAGTTTCCGAATCTTTCATCTATATTCGGTTCCTGATTTGTAAGCGCAAGCGCACTTATAGAATTCATGCAGACGACCGGAATATCGAGCTTTCCTTTTATGGTTGAAGTAAGACTTTCAAAATCAAGATTTCCATCCTTGAAATATACTTTCATTTTTCCGCAGAGTTCAGGCTGAATACTTATGCCTATACCAAGAATTTTTGTATTGTCCAAAGAATTATTTTGAAGTATGCGGTTTGTTTCGTTTACGATAAACCCGATGATATCATCATAGCTTGTTTTATCATTAATCTCCATTATATTCTTATCAAGGATCTCGGACTTTAAATTTGAAATTCCTATGCTTATGGATATATCATTTATAGATACGCCCAAAACATATTTATAATTGGGATTTATATCAATAAGTATTTTTCTTCTGCCTTTCTGGAGATTTTCAAGTGAAACGGGAGCTTCTCCTACTTCATAAAGGACATTTTCTTCAATCATTTCATTGGTAATGATTGTAACGGCAGCTCTTGTTATTTTTAGAATACTCGCAATATCAACTCTTGAAATGGGACCGTTTTCCCTTATTACTTTAAGGATCTGCATTCGGTTTCTTCTTTTCAAGTCGAGTTTGCTTATTCCATAGTATTCCATAAATTTTCACGTTCCTTTCGCTAAACTAAATTTATAATTTTATATAAATAAACTTTTCCGAATTCATGCCGTATTATTATATGGTAAGCCTTATAATAATACCGGCAGTGTGAACAATAACAGGAATAATATATACCAAAACAATAACGGCAAAAAAAGCTGATCTGCATAGCACAATAGAGATAATACCGTATTTTTCAGCTTCAAATATAAATTTGCCCGAAAAATTAATAAATATTGTCAATATAAGACCCAAAATCATTAGGATAAGCGATATTTTAAATCCATTCGGATAAAATGTCATTTTCAGGTTGTTTTTCCCTTCATTAATCTTTACAGCACAAAAGCAGTCGTTTACTCTTATAATTTCGGCTTTTTTACCGTTTACGTATGTATTGAAGCCGCTGTCGTAGGGAACGGCAAGATATAGATATGAATCTTTTTCAGCATTGAATTCGGCATAGATTTTGTTTTTGTTTATTTTAGGTTCGACCTTTTCCAATTTAGAGATATTATCTTCAAGCTTATCGATATCAATGCCGAATACTCCGAACGAATTAACGGATACGTCTTTAAGAAATGTAATAACTATTTTTACGTTTTCATTGTCAAATTCTCCGAGTTTCAGCAGTCCATTGCTGTTTTTATTAGGAAAGCTTTTATTTACTGCGCGTTCGTTTACGCTTATACTTACGGAATTGTATATCGGTTCAAACACATTGTTATCAAGTTCATCGAATAGATCAAAATAAAGTGTCTGATGTCCCGAAATTTTCAGATCGTATATCATTTGGCATTGGACTTGCTCTGGATCAGAGGCTGTGATATTGTACTTTTCATCCGAATATTTATATTCGCCGCCTGTAATTTTTGTGAAGACATATTTTTCGAGCAAACTATCGTCATCGAAATAGCATTGCGCGAGCTGCTTTTGAACATTATATCTGTCGTCAAGCTTTAATTCTTCATTGCTTTGGGGAGATTTATTTAAAATAATTCCCGCAGGCGCACATATAAGATTTTCGGCAATGCGAAAATACGTATTTGTGTCAAGTTCTTTTTGATAAGAAGCGAAATCAAAGCTTCCGCCGATAGAATATTTTATTCCAAGAAGGGCGTCTGTCATGACAGTTCCGCCGTTTGATCCTGTTTCCATCCAATAGGAGGAATAACCAAGCTTTTTCATGGCAAACAAATATGATTCCGGATTCAGAGAGGTATAATGGGCATAGGATCTCATTCCAAGCCCTCCGGGCATATTAGCGTGGATATACTTTTTTTCGGTTTTAGTTCTGTAAAGACCATCTTCATCAACGCAGTATTCAAGTTCTGCCGTATTGTCAAACAGTTCGTCTTTTTTAGAGGAATTTCCGATATAAACCGACATGTTTATAAATGTTTCGGTTATAAATACTCCTGATATAAGAAGAAAAAATATTCTGCTTCCTATCAGCTTTTTTTCATGCAGATAAAAAAACAATACGTATGCGGCAAACGCGAACAGAAACAATCCAAAAAGAGTATTGAAAAATTCGGACGGTACCGCAAGCTGATCCGCGTATTGCGAGAGGATATCTTTTTTTGCCGATACCACATAGAACGCAGTAAATGAGAATAACGCCAATATAATAAACGAAACAACACCGTAGAGGGGAGATGTTTTTCCGTATTTTTTCTTACTGACAAGTATGTCGGCCGTCAGATCAAGAAGCGTGAAGATCAGCATATATCCATATCTGAAAGGGAAACTCTGATATCCGCCTCCATGCCATACTTTATTTACAGAATCCAATAAAAGAGGTATTGCAAGGAACAATAAAACCGTTAAATTATATTTTACTCTTTTTTTCTTTAAAAGAGGACTTTTTATAATAAAGATAACTGCTGAAACAGTAAAGGCGCTTGTTATTATAATACAAAGCTTATCCTTAAAGGATTCAAAAACAGGAGAGCATATAAACTCTTCGAGATTACCGGAGCTTCTTGCCGATTTTTTTACTTGTATGGCAGAGCAGAGCCATACGGGCGCGGTAATAAGCGCAGCTGCAAACGATGAGAGGATGAATCTGCATGAAGCGGCTTTCCTTTGATTTTCAGGACATCTTATATGTATATACAGCGCGGATGAGATAAGTAAAAATATCACTATCATATAGGAAAGATAGTAGTTTACCGTAACCACAGCTGAAAGTGTTATAATATAAAAAATACAGTTGTTTTTTTTGAACATTCTGTCGACCGACATAACAAGTACTGGAAATAAGTACATGATATCAAGCCAAACCAAAGTTTGGTAATACATAAGTCCATATCCGCAGAATGAGTATATAAGGCTTAAAAGCACAATATATTTGCCGTCAAGTTTTTTGTGCGCTGAAGAAAAGTAAAGCGAAGCCGTAAATGCGCATACAGATAATTTCAAAACGATCAGCACAGTTACAAAATAAGACATATCCTGTTTTGCAATAAATTTTACGGCAAGATAAAAAGGGCTTGCAAGGAAAAAGAAGAATACTCCCCAAAAGTTTATGCCGCCGCCCGAATTTACAGTATAAAATATGCTTGATTCTCCACTTAGGATATCCTTGAAATTCATAAGGAGCGGAATGGTCTGCTGATCAAGATCGCACCAAGCGGCTGTTTTTTCACCGAACGGAAATATTCCCGAAAATGCATAAAATACACTCATGATAATTATCACTAAGAGGGGAGAGATAAGTATAACAAGTTTTCTCTTATTGTTCTGCATTGTAGGGTCACCAACGAAATAAAAAAGTTATTTTTTATATTATAACTCATACGCAGTTAAAAATCAAGGTTTTTTGAAAAAAAGCATGTATATTTTTAAATAAATATGGCAATACTGCCTAAAAGAAGACTCAAAAACACAGCATAGTGTATAAAAATGTAAGATCGATACGTTAAAAATTAAAAATGTTGGTGAGCGCTATGAGAAGAATAATTATAAATTTGATGCTTGTAATGATGTTTTTTGCCGCTTCGGATATATACGTCTGTGCGGAAGATATAGAAATTGTGAATGAACCGAAAACGCTTCTCATGGAAGCGGGAACGGGAACAGTCATAAAGGAAAGCGGAGGATATGACAGAGTTTCTCAGGGAACGTTAAATAAGCTTATGATAGTCCTGCTTGCCGCCGAGGAGATAGAATGCGGTAATATGAGCATGGACAGCGTTATGACCGCAAGCAAAAACGCCAACTTGCAAAGCGGCGCAGTTATATGGCTTATGCCCGGGGAGAGCATAACGGTAATCGACGCCTTGAAATCTGTGATCGTCGGAAACGCAAACGATTCGTCGGTTGTGATCGCAGAGGAAATAGGCGGAAGCGAGGAAGAATTTGTAAGAATGATGAACGCAAGAGCATTTGAACTCGGTATGAGAAATACCGTTTATAAAAATGTATGCGGCTATGACTGTGACGGTCAGTATTCGACAGCCCATGATACTGCTCTGCTTTGCTGTGAACTTCTGCGGCACGAATTTCTTTATGATATAATGAATATATGGATGGACAGCGTAAGAGGCGGACAGACGGAAATTGTAAACGAAAACAAGCTTGTCAGGAATTATAACGGGATAATCGGGCTTAAGGCGTCGCATTCGGAGGATTCGGGATATTGTCTTGCCATGGCGGCGGAACGGGATAATAAAAGATATATCTCGGTTGTAATGGGGTGTGATGATGAGGACGAGCGGTTCAGACTCGGAAAATCGCTTATGTCTGACGGATTTTCTTATTACAAGGTTACTACGCCGTCGTTTTCAGGAGAATTTATCAAACCTCTTCGGGTTCGTCACGGTGTTGAAAGAGCGGTAGGCATAACGGTTGAAAAACTTGAGGGGATAGTGATACCCGAAAGCAGCAGCGAGATAAGTACTGTTGTATTTTTGCCGGAATATCTCGACGCTCCTGTGAAAAAAGGACAAAGAATCGGCTCGGTAGGATTTTATAACGGGGATACGCTGCTTTACGAAACTTATCTTTCCGCAGAAGAATCAGTAAGAGAAATAACTTTTGCAAGTTCTTTGAAGCAGTTTTTGCATAATATATACAAATAATTACAGCATAATTTGTTAGCAATGTACAATAATTGCGTTTTGCCTTGAAAATCAAACAAAAATATAGTAAAATATTAAGTATAAGAATTTGAAATGGGAGATATGCCTTGACGGCTTTTTCCATTGTTGTCTGGAGGAATCTTAAAATGTCATTAAAGCTTAACAGCAAGTATGTTCAGAACTTTGTTAAAGAAGATGAAATGACCGGCATTAAATCACAGGTCGAGGCTGCTGCAAGGACGCTTCACGACAGAACAGGTCTTGGAAACGATTTTTTGGGTTGGCTTGATCTGCCGGTCAATTATGATAAAGATGAATTTTCAAGGATCAAGGCAGCCGCCGCAAAGATACAGAAAATTGCCGACGTTCTCATTGTTATCGGCATCGGAGGCTCGTATCTCGGAGCAAGAGCAGCGATAGATCTTCTCAAATCGCCGCTTTATAATAACATGAAAAAGGACACGCCCGATATTTACTATGTCGGCAATAATATCAATCCGACATATCTTCAGGAAATACTTTCTATATGCAAGGGAAGAGATATTGCCGTAAATGTTATCTCAAAATCCGGTACAACTACGGAACCTGCGCTCGCTTTCAGAATTTTTAAAAAGATCGTTGAAGATAAATACGGTAAAGACGGCGCTAAAGACAGGATTTTCTGTACGACGGATAAAGCAAAAGGAACGCTGAAAGAGCTTGCCGATACCGAAGGCTATGAAACATTCGTTATACCGGACGATGTTGGCGGAAGATTTTCTGTTCTGACAGCTGTGGGACTGCTTCCTATTGCCGTTGCGGGCTGCGACATTGACGGTCTTATGAAAGGCGCGTCAAAGGCAAGAGAAGCCTTTATGGCTGATTTTGACAATAACGACTGTTATAAATATGCCGCGCTCAGAAATATTCTGTACCGCAAGGGCAAGGCAGTTGAACTTATGGTGTCGTACGATCCGGCGTTTGTTATGATGTCCGAGTGGTACAAGCAGCTCTTCGGCGAAAGCGAAGGTAAGGATCAGAAGGGAATTTTCCCTGCTTCAGTTGTTTTTTCAACGGATCTTCATTCAATGGGACAGTTTATACAGGACGGTTCAAGAGTGATGTTTGAAACTGTTGTTGATATCAAGAAGCCGAAGCAGGATCTTTTCCTTGAAAATGACGCTGAAAATCTTGACGGACTCAATTTCCTTACAAATCAGGACATGTCTGTTGTAAACAGAAAGGCTTTTGAAGGTACGGTTTTAGCTCATACGGAGGGCGGAGTTCCTAATATCATTCTTGAACTTGATGAGATTGATGAAGAAAATTTGGGATATATGATCTATTTCTTTGAAAAGGCTTGCGCAGTTTCAGGCTATATTCTCGGTGTTAATCCGTTTAATCAGCCGGGAGTTGAGAGTTATAAATCAAACATGTTTGCGCTTTTGGGAAAACCGGGATATGAAGAGCGCAGGGAAGAGCTTGAAGCAAAGCTCGGTTAACGGTTGTAATGAGATCAGCGTCTGAAAAATGATGCTGATATCACATTATAAGATAATTTTTAAGTCATATTCTATATGGCGAAAGGAGTTTATAAATGATTAAATTGATAACCGGTAAAAAGGGTACTGGAAAGACTAAGATTCTCATTGATAAGATCAATGATGCGGTCAAGTCAACAACAGGCGATCTTATATGTATTGAAAAAGGCGCGAAGCTTACATACGATATCAGCTATAAGGTAAGACTCGTTGATGCGGAGCGTTTTAATATTTCAGGCTATGACGCATTTTATGGTTTTGTTGCCGGTATGCTTGCCGGAAATTACGACATTAAGGAAATTTTCGTCGACTCTATCCTTAAAATCGGCGGCGCGGATCTTGACGAACTTGGCATCATGCTTGAAAAACTCGATAAGCTTACGGGCGACGATACACAGGTTATATTTACAGTATCTGCCGATAAGGAAGAAATGCCTGCAAGTGTTACAAAATTTGCGGATTAAGAAAAAAACTATTGACAATACGGGAAATATTGTATATAATATAGTTTGTGGTGTTTAAAAGGGGAATAACTGTATGATAGCAGATTTAAGGCGGATATTTTACACTTCCGGTCTGAAACAGGAGTTTGATTACCTTGTTTCGGGTACGGAACTCCCGAAAAATGACAGCTATGCCTTTAAAGGCGACGTAGTTGTGTCCGGGTGTGTGTATAACCGAGCAGATGTTGTTCATTTGGATTATTCCGTAAAATTTACATTATCTATCATCTGCGACAGATGCCTTAAAGAGCTTGACAGGGAATATTCTTTCGACTTTAGGCGTATCGTCGTAAAAAATGTCAATTCCGATAACGATGAATTTATTGTTGCGGAAAATGACAGGATCGATCTTACCGAGATCGCAGTTTCAGATCTGCTTTTATCTTTGCCTACAAAAATGCTGTGCAAGGATGACTGCAAGGGGTTATGCCCTGTATGCGGCTGTGATTTGAATGAATCCGACTGTGGTTGTCGGGAATAATGGGCTTAGATGCTTTAAGGAGGTGCCGGAATGGCTGTACCAAAGAGAAAAACTTCCAAGGCAAGACGTGATAAAAGACGTTCAGCAGTTTGGAAGCTTGATGCACCTGCATTCAGCAGATGTGATAATTGCGGCGAGCTGAAAGCTCCGCATAAGGTTTGCAAGAATTGCGGATTCTACAAGGGCGTTGAGGTTATTAAAATGGATGCCGAATAATGCTCTGAAACGAGAGGGAAGGAGCTGTCCTTCTCTCTTTTTATTTAGGGGTGTATAAATGGTTGAGATAAAGGGCATTGCAAAAAAATCTCCGGCAGCAAGGCTTGATATAAAAAAAGGAGATTTTTTAATATCTATCAACGGGAATGATGTTGAAGACGTTCTTGACTATATGTTTTACGCGGCTGAATCAAGGCTCAGTATCATTGTAAGACGTAACGGCTCTGACAATGAATATAATATAAAAAAAGGCGAATATGATGATTTGGGGCTTGAGTTTGAAAGCTTTCTTATGGATGATAAAAAATCATGCCATAATAAGTGCGTTTTCTGTTTTATAGATCAGATGCCTCCTGGAATGAGAGATACGCTTTATTTCAAGGACGATGACGCAAGGCTTTCGTTTTTGCAGGGTAACTATGTGACGCTCACAAATTTAAAGCAGCATGATATTGACAGGATCATTAAAATGAAGCTTAGCATAAACGTTTCCGTCCATACTACAAATCCCGAACTGCGCTGTAAAATGATGAATAACAGATTTGCCGGAGAAACCTTGAAATATCTGAAACAGATGACCGATGCGGGAATAAAGCTTAATTGTCAGATAGTTTTGTGCCCCGGTCTTAATGATAGAGATGAACTCAGGCGTACACTTACCGATCTTGGCAATATGATGCCGAACATTCAAAGCGTAGCGGTCGTACCGGTAGGGCTTTCAAAATTCAGAAACGGTCTTTATCCGCTTGTCGGGTTTGATAAAACTTCGGCAGGGGATACCATTGATCTTATATGCGAATTTCAAGAGAAGTTTTTACAGAAATATGAAACAAGACTTGTTTTTCCTTCGGACGAATTTTATCTTCTTGCAGAAAGAGAATTGCCGAATGGGGAATATTATGAGGATTATCCGCAGTATGAAAACGGCGTCGGAATGCTGCGTTCCATAAATGATGAATTTAAATCTGCGATTGAACTGTCAGATGATAATATAAATCATAGGCATGTTTCCATTGCGACAGGTTATTTGGCTTATGATAATATGTGTAAGATCGCAAAAATGTCAGAAGATAAATTTAAGCGCTTAAAATGTGACGTATATAAAATTAGAAACGACTATTTCGGGGAAAATATAACTGTTTCGGGTCTTATTACAGCTACCGATCTTATTGCGCAGCTTAATGGAAAGGAACTTGGGGACGAGCTTCTGATCACAAATTCCATGCTGATGCGTGACAGTAATATTTTTCTTGATGATTTAACTATAGAAGATGTTGAAAATACTCTTGACATCAGGCTGCGTGCAGTGGAAAACGACGGCTTTGAGCTGCTTGATGCGATTTTGGGTATTTGAGAATTTGTTATCCGGGAAATCATGCCCGAAAATCCACACATTTTCCTATGATAACAATTTTTGAGTAAAATAAAAAGGAGATGAAGCCGATGGCTTTGCCTGTTGTTGCGGTCGTTGGACGTCCGAATGTTGGAAAATCGACCCTTTTCAATAAGCTTATAGGTAAAAGACTTTCGATAGTTGAGGATACTCCCGGAGTTACAAGGGACAGAATATATTCAAAATGTGAATGGCGTTCGAGGGAATTTATGGTTGTTGATACGGGCGGAATCGAACCTGACAATGATGACGTTATTCTTTCGCAGATGAGGAAGCAGGCAGAGATAGCCATTGACAGAGCGGACGTTATCGTACTTGTCACCGATATAAGGTGCGGAGTTACGGCAAGCGATTACGACGTTGCATCAATTCTTCTCAAAAGCGGAAAACCTATAGTTCTTGCAGTCAACAAGTGCGACACGCTCGGAGAACCGCCTGTTGAAATTTATGAGTTTTATAATCTGGGACTTGGCGAACCGTTTCCGATATCATCTCAGCACGGACATGGAACGGGCGATATGCTCGATGAGATATTTAAGTATTTCCCCGACAATAAAACCGATGATTACGATGAAGAATATATTAAGGTAGCTGTTATTGGAAAGCCGAATGTCGGAAAATCCTCGCTTATAAATAAAATTGCCGGTGAGGAAAGAGTAATAGTTTCCGATATTGCCGGAACTACCCGTGACGCAACGGACAGTATTATAGAGAATGAGCATGGAAAGTATGTTTTTATCGATACTGCCGGAATAAGAAGGAAATCCAAGGTAAATGAAAAGATCGAGCATTTCAGCGTTCTGCGCGCATATATGGCGGTAGATATGGCAGACGTATGCATTATCGTTATCGACGCTGAAGTCGGATTTACCGAACAGGATTCCAAAATTGCGGGATATGCGCACGAACAGGGTAAAGCTTCGATAGTTGCCGTAAATAAATGGGACAAGATTGAAAAAGATAATAATACAATGAAAGAGTATCAGACAAAGCTTGAAAACGATTTCAGTTTCATGTCCTATGTTCCGTTTATGTTCATTTCCGCCAAAACAGGTCAGCGTATAAATAAACTGTTTGAAATGATAAATTATGTAAACGAACAGAATTCTATCAGAATTTCTACGGGAATGTTAAACGATGTTTTGGCATATGCTACTACAAGAGTGCAGCCGCCGTCTGATAAAGGAAAACGTCTGAAAATTTACTATATGACGCAGGCAAGTACAAAACCGCCTACATTTGTAACGTTTGTAAACCGATCGGATTTGTTCCATTTTTCTTATCAGAGATACCTTGAAAATCAAATAAGAGCAACGTTTGGTCTTTCGGGGACACCGGTAAGATTTGTCATCAGGGAACGAAATGATAAGGATAAATAAGGAACTGAAAAAATGATAAAATATATTTTGGTTATTTTGATATCGGCAATTATATCATATTTGCTTGGAAGCTGCAATTCGGCTATCATAACCGTAAGGATTATGAAAGGGGAGGATATCAGAAAATTCGGAAGCGGAAATGCGGGTCTTACCAATACTCTTCGCTGTTTTGGAAAGCTTCCGGCGCTGATAACGCTTATAGGCGATCTCGCAAAAGGCGTTATTGCTGTTTTGCTGTGCAGAACTGTCTGTACGCTTTTTGATGCCGGTATTATGGGTTCGGATTTCAGATACATCGGTTATATTGCCGGATTGTTTGCCGTTATAGGACATATTTTCCCTGTATATTACGGATTTAAAGGCGGAAAAGGCGTATTAGTCGGCGTATCTGTTTTCCTTGTTATTGATCCACTGGTATTCTGCGTATTGATCCTTATTTTTGCTATCGTTCTTGCAATTTCACATTATGTTTCTCTTTCGTCTATCACAGCGTCCGCACTTTGTCCGGTTATAACGTTTTTAACGAGATATTTTGCGGAATCCGTTTCGATCGGGCTTTCTGTCATTCATACTGTTTTGGTAATACCTATATGTCTGATAGTCATATATATGCATAGAACCAATATTGAAAGACTAAAAAACGGTACTGAAAATAAATTTTCATTTAAGAGTAAGGAGAAATGACACAATGGCAAAAATTACAATTTTAGGATCGGGCGGATTTGGTTTAAGTCTTGCTGTCATGCTTGACAGTCATGGTCATGATGTCACGGTGTGGTCTGCATTTGAACAAGAGCTTTACGACATAAGAAAGGACGGAGAGCATAAAAAAAAGCTTCCGGGAGTCAAGATATCTGAGAGCATAAAGCTAAGTCCTGATATATCTTGTATTAATGGCAGTAATATTGTACTTCTTGGAATACCCTCGCCGTTTGTGAGAGATGTTGTAAAAAAAGCAGCTCCTCACGTTACTTCTGATATGATAGTTGTAAATACCAGCAAGGGGCTTGAAAGCGGTACGCATAAGCTTATCAGTCAGGTCATATCGGAAGAGATACCTGATTCGCCGCTTGTGATTCTTTCCGGACCCTCTCACGCCGAGGAGGTCGCAAGAGGAATCCCCACAACTGTTGCGGCGGCATCAAATAATACAGAGGCGGCGGCATATATACAGGATGTGATGAGCAATAGTGTTTTCAGAATATACATGAACAATGACGTTATTGGCTGTGAGATCGGCGGCGCGCTGAAAAACATCATTGCGCTGTGCGCGGGAATATGCGACGGACTAAAGTATGGCGACAACACCAAAGCGGCTCTGATGACAAGAGGTATTACGGAGATAGGCAGACTCGGCGTTGCAATGGGGGCTTCTCCGTCAACATTTTTGGGGCTTACGGGAATAGGCGATCTTATCGTTACCTGTACCAGTATGCATAGCAGAAACAGACGTGCGGGAATGCTTATCGGACAGGGGGTATGTCCGGAGGAAGCTGTAAAGCTTGTCGGAACTGTCGAGGGATATAATTGCTGTAGGGTTGCGCTCGAACTTGCTCAGAGGGTCGGAGTTTCCATGCCGATAACCGAGCAGCTTAATGAGGTACTTTTCAATAACGGTAATGTTAAAGAGGCTCTTGGCGAGCTTATGTCAAGACCGAGCAAATGTGAAACGGAGCAGTATATATAAGAACATTATTTAAATATTTAAGGGGACGCCCTCTCTTGCAGGGGTCCCCTCGCCTAAAAACAGTCCACCGGACTGTTTTTTTAACGGCTCACCCCTTG
>JAMPFN010000075.1 GCA_023664445.1 Clostridium sp.
GAGAAAAATTAATGGGGTTGAGCGCAAACTTTCCGCTTTCGATCTTGGAAATATCGAGAACGTCGTTTATAAGCGTTAAAAGATGCTGGCTCGACAATGTTATTTTATCGAGGCAGTCGTCCAGCTTCTCCTTGTCGTCGGTATGCCTTTTGGCTATATCCGTCATTCCCACAATAGCGTTCATAGGAGTTCGTATATCGTGGCTCATGCTTGACAGAAAGTTGGTTTTTGCCCTGTTTGCCGAGTCCGCCATATCGAGCGCTTTTTTAAGGGAGTTCTGCATTCGGGTCTGATCCATTGCATAAGCGCGGGATTTTTTAATGTAGAGAACGAATGCCAGCGCGATCAAAGCGACAAAAACGGCAAGCGCTATTATTATAAAATAGGCGTACTGTTTTAAAAAGTCTTTAAGAGTAAACTGCGAGGATTTGTCAATACTTGCATATTGAAGTAATGTGCCTGTTATTACCTCTCTGTTGATCTGATTTATCATCTTATCGAGTATTACGGATAAAACAGCGTAGTCCTGATTTACCAGCATGCAAAGCTCCTCGGTTTTGTCAAGATAGCTTACTTTAAGCTCGTCAGCCTTGTCATAACCGCTCAGCTGACGCTGGATTATGCTTGAATAGGCAATAAAACTGTTAGCTTTGTCATAATACACAGCGTCGAATGTATCATGAAAATTATCATATTCCGTTACGGTCGCGTCCGGATAATTGGCAGGAAGATAGTCCCTGAGTCCGAGCGACATTTTGGGCATAGCTAATTTTGAGGTAATATCGCTTGTGTATTTACCGTGATAAACTATCATCATTCTGTCGGTAACAACGGCTTCTGTCTGGATCAAGCCTTTGCTCTCGGAAAGCCATGGGTCTGAATACATCGGAAACGCTATATCGATAGTATGATCTTTCAGCGCATTCTCCATATCCCAGACATAATCGAAGCACACCGGAACGACTTCTACATCCGCAAATTCTTCAAGCTGGCGTATAAGCTCGCCTGCAAGTCCGACAGGATTGCCGTCGTCGTCCTGACCCGAAAACGGAAGATGCCAGCGCGTATATCCGAACGTCAGGGTGTTCTTATGAAACAGCCAATGCTCCTCCTGCTCTGTCAAAGATAACTGTGACGTTTTATTAAAGTATTTCTGATACAGTTCGATCGTAAACGTCGGAAAAACCATATCTATTTGCGTCATCGCGTAATTCAATTCATCAAGCAGCTCGGTATCGGACTTTTTGACAGCGAAATATCTGCCGTCGTCCAAGCCCATATCCAACGATGAAAAATTAACCTTGTCGGCAAGGGTAATGTTTGTTTTATACGCTCCCGCCATTATATCGACTTCGCCGCTGATAAGCATTTCGCGTATTTCTTCTTTTGTGCCGTACACATATTCATACTTCCAGCCCGCAAAGCGCGCCAGCATCTGATAATAATCGTATGCATAGCCCGATTTTCTCGCATCGTCGGAAAAACCGCTCTGAAACTCCGGCTCGTTATTGTCGTAGTATCCGACGCGAACCGTAGTTGAAGTTGTTTTAAGTATTGAATCAAGGTTTTCGTATGTATTTACGTTATCAAGCGTCACAAGCGTTACGCCCGTATCGTATGTAGTTTGGGAAAGCTCTCCCTTATCTATATATTCTTTAAGATTGGTGACGCTTAAATATCCAATAAGATTTGTACGCTGTGCGGCGACGGCATATATTGTGCCTTTTTTTACATATTCTATATTTTCTTTAATGTCGTCCTGACCGACTATTATAAGATCGTCCCGTCCAAGCTCTTCTTTGGCCTTTGCGGCGTATCCGGTATTGACTGCGCCGATAGTAAACAAAGCCTTTATATCGGGATCGTCTTCAAGCATTCGTTTGATTTCCGCAACGGTATCCGCTTCCTGCTTTTCGGCGTTTTGCTCGGTATCTTTTAAATTATTGGTAACGAGATATGCCGTATCGGTAATTTCGATACTGTAATCGTTTATAACGCTTTCAAATTCCCGGCGTATGTTAGATCCGGCATCGTCCGAATCGCTCGTGGTCATAACCATTCCTATCCTTGAATCTTCCGGTACCTGCTTTACTATCGCCTGTGCGGCTTTTCTTACTATATCCGAATAATCGCTGCCGATATATGCGGCGCGCTTTGAATCGGGTTCGTCGGTATCTGCGGTAATTACGGGAATCCCCATATCGACGGCTTTGTCGATAAGCTCGTCCATACCCGTAACGCCGCCGCGGACTATTATTCCGTCCGGTTTGTTTTCGCGATTTAAAACGGCTTCCATGTTGTCTATAAGGTTTTCCGTCCAATTATCATAGCTGTTGGGACCTATGACCTCTGTTTGCGTTCCGAGCTTTTCGTCTGCTTTATGCATTCCCTCTATGATAGAATCAAAATACTCGTGTTCTTTATTCGGACATATAAATACAAAATTATACTGCTTTGATTCTTCCTCGGCGGCAATAGGCATGGACGGCGCAAAAGCGCAGCACCCTACCGTAAAGCAAAGAATAAAAGCAATAATCGGCGTTATAATTTTTTTCAAAAGATTGACCTCCTTGACCTTTTGTGCCTATGAACACAGATCCTGAAATTGCTATACTTTTAATTATATCATAGGAAATCGACTTTTGCAAGCAATATTCTGCTTTTTTCACGGAAATTAATTTTTAAGAATTTTGAGTCAAGAACGTTCTATGTGAGTACGCGCATTTTTTGAAACACTTTCCTTTAGTGAAAGTGTTTCAAAAATCACGGGGGATTCCCCCAAGGGAATCATTCCCTTGGGAAGGGGCTTGGGGGCAGAGTCTCCCAAAATCTTCTTAAAAACTGATTTTCTTTGGTTCGTTTCCTGCATCAAGGCAAGAAACGAATATACTGCGCAATTCAATCTTTGAGAAGTTTGTACAAAAAGCTGCTTAAAAAAGTATCGCAATTATGCCGTACATGTTTTCTTGAAAAAAATGTATTGAAATTTGTCAGCAAAAGTGGTATAATAAAAATATATGTGTTTATTATTTGTGCAAAGTCAAGCGTATAAACGTCTGTTACAGCTTGTTGAAAAAAACTGATTTTAAGCATGTTTTGTACACTCTGTAATCGGCATATATGCTTTTTGTAGAAAGGAGTAAAAATTATGATAAAGAAAATAATGAGCGGTCTGTCTGCGCTGATTTCGCGCGGCAAATTCCACGATGGTGCAGCGATCGAATCGGGAGTGAGCAGAAAGTTTTAATTTACTATCTGTAAGGAGGAATTGTTCATGAAAAAAATAATTTGTTTGGTTTTATCGGCAATACTTCTGACAGGAGCTTTGACGGGCTGTTCAAACGACAATAAAAAAGAACGTGAAAGCGTTACTATCGCGTTCTGGAGCGATCAGCTTACCGAACAGTACGGGGCGTTCCTGCGCGATAAATTTCCGGAAGTGGATTTTACTTTTTATGTGGCAATGAATTCGGCGGATTTTTACCGCTTTAAAGACGACTGCGGAGATCTGCCGGATATACTGACGGTTCGGAGATTTGCTATGAGAGATATTGCCGACCGTAAGGATTCTCTTATGGATCTGAGCGATACCGAGCTTGCAAATGCGTTTCCTCAATCCTATCTGCGCAGCTATACATATGAAGACGGTACGGTAAACTGGCTTCCCACATGTGCGGAGGTTGACAGTATTATCGTCAATAAAACCTTGCTTGAAGAAAACGGGATCTCTGTTCCGAAAAATTATAATGAATTTATTGAGGCGTGCGATTCGCTCAGCCGAAATGGAATACGCCCGTTTATGTCGAATTTCGACGCCGATTATACCTGTATGGAAGTGCTTCAGGGACTTTCCGCTGCGGCTTTAAGCTCGCAGGAAGGACGGGAATGGCGTCAGCTTTACGAATCGGCTCAGACAAATTCTTTAAGCGATGACGTATGGCTGCCTGTGTTCGAGCGTATGAGCGATTTTATTGCTCACGCCGGACTCGGATCCTCTGATCTGGAAATCTCGTATGACGACGTATTCGAGCTTTATTCAAACGGCGAAATTGCAATGATGAGAGGTACGGGCAACGATGCCGAGCGTTACAGAACCCCGGAAACGGAATCGGTTCTTATGCCGTATTTCGGAGATGACGAGAATGATAACCGATATCTGACATATCCAGCATTTCAGATAGCCGCAAGCAAGAATGCCGAGGAAACGCCCGAGCGAAAGCAGCTGATACTCGATATAATGGCGGCAATGCTGAGCGAGGACGGGCTACGTAAAATATCCGCTAATCAGAATATGGTTTCTTATAGCAGCGAGCTTGAGATAGATATGTCGCCGTCAATGGACGAGGTGAATCTATATGCTGAAAGCAATCGTTTGTATATCAGGCTTGCGTCGTCGGATATGTTTTCCGTATCGCAGCATGTAGTTCAGGGAATGATAAGGGGAGAATATGCCGATGCGAAAGCCGCGCTTGATGCGTTCAACGCAGAGCTGGCTAAAGATAAAAGCGCCGCCGAAACTGCCGCGCATATAGATAAAAGCTACTCCTATGAATTTGATCCGAACGGCGGAAGCGAGGCTGCTTCTGCGGTAATGAACTCGGTTCGGGAGGAACTCGGTACGGAGCTTCTGATCGCGCCTTCAGTATATGTGGCAGGAAATATCGCGGCAGGAGATTACACAGAGGAAGAGCTGCGCTTTCTGACTATGGGGGAGGGAGTGTCGGTAATCGTTTCTCAGATAACGGGAGAGCAGCTGTATAAATATGTGGATTATATGCTGACAACGCCCGAGAAGCGCGGTTCGGTGATAAACGATTCGACGCTTTATGTATCGAGCGGATTTGAGATGTCCGTTAAAAAGACCGATAGCGGCTATGAGCTTGAAAGGCTTACGGTAAACGGAAATGAACTTGACAAAGAAAAAACCTACTCCGCCGCGCTGCTCGGAAATCTTGCGCTTATGATGAATGACGCGCTTAAAGCTGCCGGGATCACAGAATACGACGAATCTGACGACGATTATAAGCGGCTGCTGACAGAACGTCTTATTGACGGACGTCAGCTTTCAGAGCCAAGTAAATATATTATAGTATTACAATAAATTTATCGCAAAGGAGAAACACGCTATGAGAGCCGAAAGCAAAATAAAAAAATTAGTGCTGCCATTGACGCTCACTGCGTGCCTGCTTGCTTTTTTTCTGTTGGGCGGATTATTTTTTATAAGATATCTTAACTCGCAGATCTTTGCAGAGCGAACAACGCAGCTTCTTGAAATAACGTCACAGGTTCGGGTAAATCTTAAAACTGCGCTCGATTCTCATTGGAATTATCTGAATTCCGCCGTTAATGTTCTGGAGGAACAAGAAATTGAATCCTCCGAACAGGTATCAAAGAATATTGAAGAACTGGAAAAGCTTATAAATACAAACAGCTTTGGTTCTCGTCTTATGATCCTTGACAGCTCCGGAAGCTGTTATGACGCGTCGGGCAAGCACGGCATCTGGGCTAATATCGATCTGATCTCCGACGGTAACAGCCGATACACCTTTATTTCCGATAACGAGCATTACAGCGGAAGCTTTTGGACATTTGTACAGAAGCTTCCGGAACCGATGACCGCGTACGGTGACAATGTGACCTTTACTCATTTGATATTGTTAAAGGACGTTCAGGAATTTGCAGATTATTACGACAGCGACGCATACGGCAGTAAAAATGAAACCTATATTTTAAAGAATAACGGCACTCGTATGCACGATGATCTCTCTCAGAATAATACCATAAAAACCTATAACGTTTTAAAGTTTATTGAGGAAATGGAAGATCAGAGCTATACAGATATCAAAGCAGCTCTCGCGGAAACCGATACTATCAGCGAAAGCTTTAAAAAAGACGGAGAGGAATACTATTACTGCGTAACCTCGCTCGGAGAATATAATACGCTGTTGTTATTTTTGATACCGTCCGAATATGTCGCTTCGGGAACGGTCAATATGATGAATGCGGTCGTGCGTGCCTTTCTGCTTTTCGCGGTAGTTATTCTGATGCTGCTTTTGTTTGCCGCAGTCGCTTTTATTCAGCAGCGGAACAAGGAGCGTCTGTTCAAGCAGGAACAGATAAATTTAAAGCGTCAGGAAGAAATGAATCTGAAGCTCGAGGAATCGAACTCCATGCTCTCGTCGGCAAAGGAAACTGCGGAACAGGCTTTGCGTATAGCAGAGGAAGCGAACAAAGCCAAAAGCTCGTTCCTCTCAAATATGAGCCACGATATACGAACGCCGATGAACGCGATAATCGGATTCTCTACGCTTCTTACCCGTGATGCGGAAAATCCCGAAAAGGTCAGGGCGTATACCAAAAAGATCATGTCTTCCGGACAGCATCTGCTCGGGCTTATCAATGACGTTCTCGATATAAGCAAAATCGAGGCGGGCAAAACCACCCTGAATCAATCGGAGGAAAATATAGTCGACCTTATAAGCGGCATTGACGGAATTATCCGTCCGCAAATGAAAGCAAAGGGGCATACTTTTGAAGTTCACAGCCGCGATATAAGGCACGAACACATAATAATGGACAGGCTTCGCGTAAATCAGATACTGCTGAATCTGCTTTCCAATGCGGTGAAATATACTCCCGACGCCGGATGCGTAAAGTTTACTGTGCAGGAGATGCCGCAAACCGCAAGGCAATTGGCAAATTACCGTTTCATCGTTGAAGATAACGGTTACGGCATGAGTCCGGAGTATCTGAAAAATCTGTTTAAAACGTTTACCCGTGAACAGGACAGCGTTACCAACAAAATACAGGGTACGGGTCTTGGTATGGCTATCACAAAAAATCTGATCGACCTTATGGGCGGTACGATAGCCGTGGAAAGCGAAAAGGGAAAGGGTTCAAAATTCACCGTAGATCTGGGGCTTCATATCAGTAAGCAGGAGATCGACAAAAACTTTTGGAAAAATAACAATATCACAAAAATTATCGCTATTGACGATGAGGAAGTCATATGTCAGAATATTCAGATCAGCATGGAAGGAACAGGAGTTACTGTCGATTATGTGCTGGACGGCAAAAGCGCTGTTGAAAAGATCAAGCAGGCTGAGCATGAAGGAAATTCTTATAGCCTGGTTCTGCTCGATTGGCAGATGCCCGTTATAGACGGTATAGAAACAGCACGGAGAATCCGTGAGGAGATCTCTTCGCATATTCCGATAGTAATTCTTACCGATTACGATTTCTCCGAGCTTGAGGAAAGCGAAGCGGTAACGATAGTAGACGCGTTTCTCGCAAAGCCGTTTTTTCTCACGAGTTTCCGTCAAAAGGTAGAAATGCTTATAAACCGCAATCAAAAGCTTAAAGATTCGGAAGACGAAACGATCGAAGAGGAAAGTATTCTCAAAGGAATGCATATACTTGTTGCCGAGGATAATGAGATAAACGCCGAGATACTCGGCGAATTGCTGAATATGCTTGGGGCAAGCTGTGAGATATTTGAAAACGGAAAGCTTGCGGCAGAAGAGTTTGAACGCTCAGAGCCTGGCAAATATCAATTGATACTTATGGATGTACAGATGCCGATCATGAACGGTTACGACGCCGCAAGAGCTATACGCAGGCTCGATCATTCGTGCGCAAAGACTGTTCCGATAATCGCTATGACGGCAAACGCATTTGCAGAGGACGTCAGAGATGCGCTTGAAGCAGGTATGAACGCTCATGTGGCGAAGCCTGTGGATATGTCGGTTTTGGATCAGACAGTCAGAGAGGTGTTGGAAGAGCAGAAAACACGGTAAGCTACGAAAGGGGAATAAATTATGAAAACAAAAAAGGCTGTTATCACGGCGGCGGCAGTTATAGCTTCTGTCGCAGTTATCGGAGGGATATCTGTCTTTGCGGTTTATAAAACGGCGGAAAGCCGAGCTATAGGCGAAGCAAAGGCGGAACAGATAGCTCTTGCGGATTCAGGCGTTTCGGTATCCGAGGCACGTTTCAGAAATACAGAGTTTAATTTCGATGACGGTCATTTTGTTTACGACGTCGAATTTTATACGGACAGCGGCGAATACGATTACACTATCTCCGCTAAGAATGGCGAGATTCTCGAGCGTGACGCGGATATTATCAAGCTGCCCGGAAGTGTAGCTGCCGATACGGCAACAGATGCTCCGATTAATGCACCGACAGATTCCGACAGCAAAAATGCCGATGTAAAAGTTGAAAAAGCGGACTATATCGGTATAGATAGAGCGGAAGAGATCGCTCTTGCAAACAGCGGTTTGAAAGAAACCGACGTGACGTTTACCAAATCCGAGATTGACCGCGACAACGACGTTGACGTTTATGAAATTGAATTTTACAGCGGCATGATAGAATACGAATACAAGCTCTTAGCCTCCGACGGTAGTATTTTGGAGTATGACGCCGATTGATGCTGATTGTTCAGTAAATTTATTTTTTTAGGGGGACTCTGTCCCCCAAGCCCCCTGCCAAAGGAAATGATTTCCTTTGGAATCCTCATGATTTTTTGAAATACTACCCTTTGGGCAGTATTTCAAAAAATGTGGGTATCTACATGAAACGTTCTTGGCAAGAATTAGGAGATAAGGCCCTCAAAATTTCAAAATTATAAATCTTATCCGCTGAATGGTAAAAAGTACCGTTTACAATCTCCGACTATAAAGATAGTCATTATTTTACGATTTCGCGACTCACAGCGTAAGCTGTGCCGGAGCGGAAGCTTGATTTTCTTTGGTTCGTTTCTTGCATCAAGGCAAGAAACGAACATACTATGAAAATTCAGTTTTTTATAAGTTTATGTCAAGCCTTTTCAAAGGCAAGTTTGGATAAATACTAAAGGAGAACAAAATGCTTATTGACTGTCATACGCATACTCGCAATTCATTTGACGCCGAAAACGATACCGTTGCCGAACGCTGTGAAAGAGCGCTTGAACTCGGGCTTGACGCAATGGCGGTTACGGATCACTGCGAGGTCAACCGTTATTACGAAAAGGAACACTACATAATAGATTATGACCAAAAATACGATGACTACGGCTTTTTCAGGGCGTTTGAAGCGTCGATGGCGGAGGTGACTGCCGCAAAGGAAGCGTACAGGAATAAATTTAACCTGATATGCGGTATAGAGCTTGGACAGCCTCTTGCCGATATGGAAGTGACAGAAAAAATATTAAGCGACAGCCGCCTTGATTTTGTTATCGCGTCTATGCATGAGCTTCCGGGGCATGACGATTTTGCTTTTCTTGAATATACCGAAGAAAATGTTCCGGAGCTTCTCGATAAAAATTTTGATGAAATTTTAAAAATTGCGCAGTGGGGAGAATTTGATGTTTTGGGGCATCTGACCTATACGCTGAGATATATTCAGGGGGAACAGGGGATAGAGGTCGATTTGCAGCAGTACGACGGCATAATAGAACAGATACTTAAAGCCGTAATTGAAAAAGGTAAGGGCATCGAGATAAATACGTCGGGACTGCGGCAAAAATACGGCAATGTATTTCCGTTGCCAAAATATGTAAAGCTGTACCGCGATCTGGGAGGAGAGATAGTAACTCTCGGTTCTGACTGCCACAAAACCGACGATCTTGGCAAGGGGATAGCCGAGGGGATCAAGATAGCGCGTATGGCAGGTTTTGACAAAATCGCATATTTTAAAGGCAGAAAGCCTTATTTTATAAACATTTAGGAGGAATTTAATATGAACGATCTGATAAAGCTTTTAAACCAGAATGCCAGATTTACAAACGAGGAATTGGCGGCGATGCTCGGAACCAGCGCGGAGGACGTTGCGGTGCAGATAGATATGCTTGAAAAAAACGGAATAATCAAAGGTTACAGCGTTATACTCGATGAAAGTCTTGCCGATAAGGACATGGTAATGGCGGTGATCGAGCTGAAGGTAACTCCTCAAAGGGACTGCGGCTTTGACGAGATCGCAAAGACTATCATGATGTATGACGAGGTGGACAGCGTTTCACTTATGTCAGGCTCATATGACCTCTCTGTAACAATGAAAGGCAGAAATTTGCAGGATATTGCGCTTTTTGTTGCGCAAAGACTTTCAACTATTGAGGGCGTTCTTTCGACCACAACGCACTTTATCCTTAAAAGATATAAGGAAAAAGGAATATTTATAGAACAAGAAGATAAAGATGAAAGGGGTTTTGTTGCTCCGTGATTAATTATGATGAAGTATTGAATGAAAAAATAAAGAATATCAAGCCGTCCGGTATCAGGAAATTTTTTGATCTTGCCGGAACGGTTGAAAATGTTATAAGTCTTGGCGTCGGAGAACCGGATTTTCAGACTCCGTGGGCTATCAGAAAAACAGCTATAGATACTATTGAAAAAAAGCGTATAGTTTATTCGGCAAATTCCGGTCTTGCCGAATTGAAGACGGAAATATCGGAATACATAAACAGAAAAAACAGCTTGAATTATGATCCCGACGATGAAATAATCGTAACGGTCGGCGGCTCTGAAGCGATAGATATTTCGATAAGAGCGCTTTTGAATCCCGGGGACGAGGCGCTTATAGTCGAGCCTTGTTTTGTCTGCTATGTCCCTATTGTTGAACTGACAGGGGGAGTACCCGTTATCATAAATACAAGGCGAGAGGATAAATTCAAGCTGACGCCCGAGCTTCTGCGCGAAAAGATAACGGATAAGACCAAGCTTCTTATACTTCCTTTCCCGAATAATCCGACAGGAGCTATAATGACAAGAGAGGATCTTGAAAAGATAGCCGATGTGCTGAAAGATACCAACATTATGATATTGTCCGATGAAATATATTCAGAGCTTACCTACGGAAGAAAGCATTGCTCTATCGCCGAGATAGAGGGAATGCGCGAAAGAACGATACTCATAAACGGCTTTTCAAAGGCTTTTGCTATGACGGGTTGGCGTTTGGGATATCTTGCTGCGCCAAGACAGATAGTAACGCAGATACTGAAAATACACCAGTATATGATAATGTGTTCTCCGACAATAAGTCAGTATGCGGCGATAGAAGCTCTCAGAAACTGTGAGCGCGAGGTAAAGAATATGGTTGCCGAATATAATATAAGGCGCAGACTGATCGTTGAAAGTTTCAACAAAATGGGGCTTGAATGCTTTGATCCCGAGGGCGCATTCTATATATTCCCATGCATTAAAAGTACAGGTCTTTCGAGTGAGGAGTTTTGCGAAAAGCTGCTTGAAAATCAGAAAGTCGCCGTTGTTCCGGGAAATGCTTTTGGTGAAAGCGGAGAGGGCTTTATCAGGGTTTCCTATGCTTATTCTCTAAAGCATCTTATGGAGGCTGTCAAGAGGATACAGGCGTTTATCGACAATCTGAAAGGCTGATAATAATGAATAAAATAACGGTAAAAGTGTCGGCTAAGATAAATCTGACGCTCGATGTGATCGGAAAGCGTGACGACGGATATCACGATATTGAAAGCCTTTTTCAGAGTATCGGCATTTATGATAGGCTTACGGTCGAAAAGCTCGATGTTCCCGAAATAAATATAACATGCAGCGACCCCGATGTGCCGTGCGATAAGCGGAACATCGTCTTTAAGGCAGCGGAGCTTTTTTATAAGAAAACGGGAATTGACGGCGGCGTTTCCGTGCATATTGAAAAAAATATCCCCCTACAGGCGGGGCTTGGCGGCGGAAGCTCTGACGGCGCAGGCGTTCTTTACGCCATGAATAAGCTTTACGGCACAGGTCTTGAGGGCGAAAAGCTTACCGCGCTCGGCGGAGAAGTCAGCGCAGATACAGCGTTTTTCACGGTCGGCGGTACGGCTTATGTGAGCGGAATAGGGGAGGAGATAAACTCTGTACGCTTTATCCCCAAGGTTGATCTTGTTATAGCAAAGGGCGGCTCGGGTATCTCCACTCCGGAGGCTTACGGAAAAATAGACCGTCTTAACGATCCGTATCATCCCGATACGAAAAAGCTGCTGAAATATATTGAAAAAGGAAAGTTTCTAAGGAATTGCGGTCTGTGCGGAAACATTTTTGAGAGTGTGACCGAGCTTCGCGACGTTGAGGATATAAAAGGGGAGATGCTCAAAGGCGGTGCGCTGACGTCTGTCATGAGCGGAAGCGGATCGGCTGTTTTCGGCATTTTCCGCGATAAGGAAACGGCTGAAAAATGTGCTGACTCGTTAAAGCGGAAATATCCGTTTGCGGAGCATTGTAAGACCGTCCATGAGAGTATTCTTGTTGAGGGATTTCTTAACCCATAAACTTGTTTATTCAGGGGGGACTCTGTCCCCCTAATCCCCTGCCAAAGGAAATGCCTCTTACAGAGCCGTCCTCTCTGTCCCTTCGGGGCATCTCCCCGCCTCGCGGGGAGTCACCTTTGGAATCCTCATGATTTTTGGAAATACCGTCCTTTGGGCGGTATTTCCAAAAATGTGGGAAACCATACAAAACATTCTTGGCAAAGATCAGGGAATAGTTCCTCACCAATAAATAAGTTATAGTTGTTGAATGGTAAATACTATCATTTACAGTCCTCGTCTATAAAAACAGTTAATATATTCGCTTTTGCGACTCACAGCGCAGCTGTGCCGGAGCGGAAGCTTGATTTTCTTTGGTTCGTTTCTTGCATCAAGGC
>JAMPFN010000076.1 GCA_023664445.1 Clostridium sp.
GGCTCTGCCTTTGGAATCCGCAAGCCTTTGAAAAGGCTTGACCTAAACTTTTATAGTAAACGACAAATTTATTTGGCGTTTACTATTTGCCGATTTGCACGCAGCGAACGCAGTGAGCAGATGTGCAAGGCATTTTTAATAATTGATTTATAGTGAACGTCAAATTGTTTTTGACGTTCACTAAATTTTGCTCTGATATTTGAAAAAAGACTATTTCGACACTTTGGACAGGTTCTAAGAACCTGTTTTGATGATCAAACCAAGGCAAACTGGCTGTTATAAAGCTCGCTGTAAAATCCTCCGCGATCCATAAGCTCTTCATGACTGCCCTGTTCGATTACGTTTCCGTTTTTCATTACAAGTATGACGTCGGCGTTTTTGATAGTGGAAAGTCTGTGAGCGATAATAAAGCTTGTTTTGCCGGACATAAGCTTTTCAAACGCTCTTTGCACTCTCTGCTCCGTTCGGATATCTATGCTTGACGTCGCTTCGTCAAGTATCAGAACAGGAGGATCGGTGAGCATTATCCTTGCTATCGAGATAAGCTGCTTCTGACCCTGTGAAAGTTCTCCGCCTTCTTCGGTTATATACGTATCGTATCCGTCGGGCAGACGTCTTATAAAGCTGTGCGCATGAACGGCTTTTGCGGCTTCCGTTATCTGTTCTCTCGTGGCGTCGGGACGTCCATAGGAAATATTTTCCGCAACAGTTCCCGTAAAAAGCCATGTGTCCTGCAAAACCATGCCGAACATGGAGCGCAGACTTGACCTGGTCATATCCATAGTATTTTTACCGGAAAGCTTTATGCAGCCGCCGTTTATATCATAAAACCTTAAAAGCAGATTTATGACAGTTGTCTTTCCGCAGCCCGTCGGACCGACTATGGCTATTTTCTGTCCGGGCTTTACCTTTAAATTAAAATCGGTTATCAGCGGATTTTCGGGAACGTATGAAAATTTTACATGTTCAAGTTCAAGAGAGCCGTCGCAGCTTGTCATAACTTCCTTGTCCGCGTCGGACGGTTCGGCTGGCTCGTCTATGACCTCGAAGATTCTTTCAGCGGAAGCTGCCGCGTTCTGAAGCTCGGCAATAACGCCCGATATCTCGTTAAAAGGCTTTGTGTACTGGTTTGAAAAGGAAAGGAAACTTGTCAGCTGACCTATAGTTATGCTTCCGAAAAATCCGACCGCTCCGATAGCGCTCAATGCGCCTGCCGTTCCGACAGCGGCGTAAATAAGCCCGTTTACAAAACGTGTGGAGGGATTTGTCATGGACGAGAAAAATACAGCCTTGACGCCGCTTTTCGCCATTTTTTTGTTTATATCGTCAAAGCCTGCCTGCGCCCGTTCTTCGTAGGAAAATGCCTTTACGACCTTCTGATTTCCTATCATTTCCTCGGCAAGACCGTTCAGACTGCCCCTATGCTCCGACTGTTCGAGAAAAGCTTTTCTGGAAAGACGCGTTATATTCGCGGCGGTAAAAAGCGAAACAGGTGTCAGTATGACAACAAGCAGCGCTATCCGGACGCTTATCGTCATCATAAAGACAAGCGTTCCCAAAATAGTCACTATGCCGCTGAAAAGCTGTGTAAAGCCCTGCAAAAGACCGTCCGAAATTATTTCAATATCATTTACCGCGCGGCTTATAAGCTCGCCCTTTGAGCTTTTATCTATGAATTTAAGCGGAACATGATTTAGCTTTTCAAAAAGCTCCGTCCTGATATCCCGTATCGTGTTATACGAAAGCTTGTTTGTCGCAAGAGCTGTCAGCCATTGGAAAAAGGTGCTGACCATAATTACTGCCGCAAGAACCGCGGCAAGCCTTGCAAGTCCTTTAAAATCAACATTTCCCTTACCTGCTATCAGGTCTACGCCTTTTCCTATAAGAACCGGAACAAACAAGGACAGAAGAACTCCGATAAACGAGAAAGCGACAGCCTCAATAAGATATCTCTTATATGGACGCACATAGCTTATAATTCTTTTTATTGTTTTTCCCATGACGCATTCCTCATTTCATTTGACAGTTATATATCTCTTTGTATTCGTCACAGCTTTCAAGAAGCTCGTCGCTTGTGCCAAGACCTGCCGCCGTGCCGTCGTCAAGAACAAGTATAAGGTCGGCGTTTTTGAGCGTTGTCGCACGCTGCGAGATCATTATTACCGTTGTGTCTTTAAGCTGCTCCGAAAGCGCCTTTCTCAAAGCAAGATCCGTGGCGTAATCGAGGGCGCTCATGCTGTCGTCGAGTATCACTAAAGGCGGTTCTCCCACAAGCGCTCGTGCTATAGTAAGACGCTGACGCTGTCCGCCCGAGAAGTTTTTTCCGCCTTGGGAAATATATGTGTCAAGACCGTCCGGAAGTTTATCGACAAAATCCCATGCCTGCGCGATTTTCAGCGCCTTGATTATCTCATTGTCGGAGGCGTCCGGCTTTGCCCAGCGCATGTTCTCCGCGATACTTCCCGAAAACAACGCCGTCTTCTGCGGAACAATACCGATATTTGCACGCAGAAAATCAAGCGAATAATCATTTACATCTGTGCCGAAAAGTTTAAGAGTACCCTCGGTCACATTGTAAAAATGAGGTATAAGATTAGCAAAAGTGGATTTTCCCGAGCCTGTGCCGCCTATAATACCGAGTGTTTCACCCTTTTGGAGCGTAAAGCTTATGTCCTTAAGCGATTCCGCGCCTGCGCCGGGATAGGTGAATGAAAGTCCGCTGCATTCAATGGCGGGAGCTTTGGGATCAAAGCCGCTTTTGCTGCCGCCGAAAACCGTGGGTTCGGTTTCAAACACCTCGTTTATACGCGCTGACGAGGACGCCGCTTTTGTGAATATCACAACAAGATTCGCAAGCACGACAAGCGCTAAAAGTATCTGCGTCATATAGTTTACAAAGGCCGTTATTTCACCCTGTGAAAGCATACCGCTGTCAACTCTTATACCACCGAACCAAAGAATGGCAACTATGCTCAGATTCATTATCATGAATGTGATCGGATTGAGTATAGCCGATATTTTACCGACAGCTATTGAGTTTTCAGCAAGGTCGTCGCTTGCCTCATTAAATTCATGCTCCTCTTCATCCTGCCTTGAAAATGCTCGTATTACCCTGACGCCCTCGAGGTTTTCCCTTGTAAGGAGCGAAACTCTGTCAAGACCGTTTTGTATTTTTTTATACATTGGGACAGTTTTTTTCATTATAATAACTATTATTGCCGTTATAAGCGGCGCAGCTACCAGAAAAATAATGGAAAGCTTGAAATCAAGCAGCATAGCCATTACAGCGGCTCCGATTATAAGAAACGGCGCGCGCACGGCAAGTCTTATAAACATATTGACGCCGTTTTGAGCTAAATTGGTATCGTTTACAAGCCGCGTTGTGAGCGACGACGTACCGAATTTATCTATTTCCGCATGTGAAAAGCTGTTTATATGCCTGTAAAGAGCTTCTCTAAGCTCCGTACCGAAGCCGTAAGCGCATTTTGCCGCGAAATACTGGCATGTCAGCGCGAATCCAAGACCGCATACTCCAAGCAGAACAAGTACTCCGCACATTTTAAGGACATATACCGAGTCGCCGTTTTTTATGCCGACGTCGATTATTTTTGCCATAACAAGCGGAACTATCAGTTCAAATACAGCTTCAAGCAGCTTGAAAAAAGGTCCTAAGATAAGTTCTTTTTTGTGATTTTTCAGAAATCTCCAAAGCTTGAACATTTAATATGCACTCTCCTGTTTTTACGATATTACAAACAGTATTAATTTATTTATGTATACTGATTGTATTAGCATCAAATAAAAAATGATATCTATAATAATATTATTTTACACTATATTAAAAAATAATGCAACCATTATTTTCTTGATATCAGTTTTTAAGAAGATTATGGGTGACTCTGTCCCCCAAACCCCCTGCCAAAGGAAATGATTTCCTTTGGAATCCTCATGATTTTTTGAAATACCACCCTTTGGGCGGTATTTCAAAAAATGTGGGAAACCATACAAAACATTCATGGCAAAGATCGGAAGATAAAGCCCTCAAAATTGCAAATCATATCCGCTGAATGGTAAAAAGTACCGTTTACAATCCCCGACTATAAAGATAGTCACTATTTTTCGCTTCTGCGACTCACAGCGTATGCTGTGCCGGAGCGGAAGCTTGATTTTCTTTGGTTCATTTCTTGCATCAAGGCAAGAAATGAACATACTACGCAAATCATTTTTTGAAATTTTGAGGCGATTTGTATTCATATCTTTTGGGTGACTCCCCGCGGGGCGGGGAGATGTCACGAAGTGACAGAGGGGACGGCTCGTAGAGAATGTTCCCTTAAGCAGGGGGTATGGGGACGGAGTCCCCCAATATGGCAGAAAGTTAGGGGTCAGAGTTCCCCATTGATATTGACAACTTCTGCGTGATAATATATAATAGATGAGAAAAGAGAAGTTTACATATAAAAATCCGGAGGCTAACATGAAAAGACGTGACAAAACCAATTATTACCTTGATATTGCCGAAACTGTTCTCGAGCGCAGCACATGTTTAAGACGCTGCTTCGGTGCTATTATTGTTAAAAATGATCAGATAATCTCGACAGGCTACAACGGCGCTCCGAGGGGACGTATGAATTGCTCCGACGCCGGCGTATGCGGACGCGACAAAATGAATATCCCGAAAGGTCAGAGATATGAGCTGTGCCGCGCGGTACACGCCGAAGCAAACGCCATAATAGGAGCTTCAAGATCTGAGCTTATCGGTTCTGACTTGTATCTTGCCTGTCACGATGCCAAAACAGGAATTATTGACGGGGAAATAGAACCGTGCATGATGTGCAAACGCTATATCATAAACGCGGGTATTTCAAGAGTGATAGTCCGTATCACAAAAAATGAATATAAGATAATCGATGTTGACAGCTGGATCGATAACGATGAATCCATAAACCATGAAGGATATTGATGCATTTTTGCCTTATTCGGCGCATGATTAAAGCCGCACACAAAGAGATGATATCTCTGTGTGCGGTTTGTTTTTATGTCTGTACATCAGCGGGAGCTACATATCCTTAATATTTTTCAATTCCGTTTCAAATATTCTCTCAAGATAATCTATGATCTGCTCCTTTTCATACATATTTTTATCCTTTATGTAATTGATAAGCATACCCGTAAAAGCCTCCGTATAGAACTGGATCAAAAACTGCTTATATTTGGGGTCGAGCATAGTATTGGCGGATTTTTCCGCGCTGTCAAACAATGAACCCACAATATCTGTGAAGTCATTCCAGAAGAAACGCTTCATTTCCTCTCTTCCGATCGAATCGTACGCGCAGCTTATCAGATAGTCGTTCTGATCTATGTAATCCAGCACAAACAGAATAGCTTCCCGATAATCAATAAGCAGCTCGAAATGCTGTACGATGTGAATGGCTTCTTCCTCGAAGATCCATTTCAGCAGCGCGTAAATATCTTCAAAGTGATAGTAAAAGGTATTTCGGTTCACATTGCAGTCTTTAATGAGTTCGCTTACCGTTATTTTGGAAAACGGCTTCTCACGCATGGCTTTTTTTAAAGCGTCCGCAAGCTTTTGTTTTGTATGCAATGCCATTTCTTCATTTGTCATTTCACTCACTCCCTATAACTTATTATATAGCCGTTGGAATAAAAATGCAACAGACAATATCAGACAGATGTCTGATATGTTTGCAGCCTATATAAAATTAGGGGCTGAGATGTCGATATATTTATCGGACATTTTTGCGGTTTTGTCCGATATTATACATTTTCTGCATATTTGACCGTAGAAATTGAGATCTCATGGTGATAAAATAATATCTGGAATAAGAACCTGTGTTCAAAATGCAAAGGAGAAATTTAAAATGCGCTATCGGTACAATGTGATATTTTACGCGCACATCGGAAAACGTTTCGGCACTATTTGTCTGACAACGAACAAAACCGATGTCGAGGGTATTTTGACGATCCTCGGGCAAAGCTTTTCATTCTGCGGAACTGTCGAAGATGACGGAAAGTGCCGTATTTGCGGCAGTTTTAACAGCCCGAAAAACCAATATGCATATACAGCCGTCGGCATGTTCAATGAAAATATGATAAGCCTTGCGTTTCAGGTAGGCGAAATCGTTTATAAAATGGAAGGCACCGCAATTTTAAAGGAGGATACTGTATAAAGCTATGAGTAACTTTTATAAGCATACGATCAAGCGTCCCAAAACTATGATCGTAATATTTGTTTTGCTGGCGTTGGCAGGCGCTGTCATTCAGCAGCTTGTCGATGTAAACTATGATATCAATGATTATCTGCCCGAGGACAGCCGTTCGACGATTTCCATTGATGTTATGAACGAGGAGTTTGACGGCGGTATTCCCAATTGCCGCGTCATGATTGAAAACGTAACGATACCGGAGGCTTTGGAGTATAAAAAGAGGTTTGAAGAAACAGAGGGCGTAACCGACGTTACATGGCTTGACGACAGCTTTGATTTGACCCAGCCTCTTGAAATGCAGGATCAGGAAGCCGTTGAAAGCTACTATAAGGACAATACCGCTTTATATTCCATAACGATCGAAGAATCCCATATTCTTGACGGAGTGGACGCGGTGCGTGAAATTATCGGAGATGACAATTCAATGTGCGGTTCGGCGGTTTCCACCGCGGTCGCAACGGAAAGTACGGTTTCCGAGATTTTAAGAATATCCCTGTTTGCTGTGCTTTTTGTAATTATTGTGCTGATCCTTACCACAAATTCATGGATAGAGCCTGTTATAATTCTTGCCGGAATAGGAATAGCTATTCTGATAAATTCGGGTACAAATATAATATTCGGCGAAATTTCATTTATATCCAACTCTGCGGGTGCGATTTTGCAGCTTGCGGTTTCGCTTGATTATTCCGTATTTTTGCTTCACCGTTTTGAAGAATGCCGCAAAGAGTACGATACGCCGCAGGAGGCTATGGTATCTGCGCTCTGTAAATCTACGGGATCTATCATGTCAAGCGGTCTGACAACGGTTATCGGTTTCGTGGCTCTTTGTCTTATGCGGTTCCGCATAGGCCCCGATTTGGGGTTGGTTCTCGCAAAGGGCGTGGCGATCAGCCTTATCAGCGTGTTTATATTTATGCCGTCGCTGATCCTTAAAACTTACCGGATCATTGATAAAACGCGTCACAAACGGCTTGTACCGCAGTTTAAGCTTTTTGCCAAGGTGGTCACAAAGATAATGATCCCGTTCGCGTGCGTATTTGCGGTGATCGTAGTTCCATGCTTTCTCGCCTCGAACAGCAACAGCTTTTACTATGGCGATTCGCATATTTTCGGTGAAAATACAAAGCTTGGAAGCGATACCTCCAAAATTGAAAAGGTTTTCGGAAAGAGCGATACCTATGTTCTTCTTGTTCCGAAGGGCGATCATGAAACGCAGCTTGCGCTTTCCGACGAACTGAAAAATCTGCCGCAGGTCAAAGATATCATATCTTATGTAGATACTGTGGGAAGCGAGATACCGCAGGAATATCTTGACGCCGATACTCTTTCAATGCTTGAATCGGAAAACTACAGCCGAATGGTTTTACAGATCGATACTGATTACGAAGGTGAAGAAACCTTTGCTCTTGTTAATGATATCAGAAAAACGGCGCAGGATTTTTACTATGACAATTATTATCTTGCCGGAAACGGCGTCAGCACATATGATCTGATGAATACTGTCACAGCGGATATGGCAAAGGTCAATTTCATCGCGATCGGAGCGGTTTTTGTCGTACTTCTGCTTACAATGAAATCTATAACGATACCAATTATACTTGTGCTTAGCATTGAAACTGCGATATGGCTTAATCTGACGTTTCCTTACTTTGCAGACAGCAGTATTTTCTATCTTGCGTATCTTATAATAAGCTCCATTCAGCTTGGAGCTACGGTGGATTACGCCATTCTTTTAACGGACAGATATATCGAGTACCGCCATGAAATGCCTAAAAAACAGGCGATACGCGATACCGTTTCATCTGTTGCGGTTTCGATCATGACCTCCGGCAGCGTCCTCACGGTCGTAGGATATCTTATGGGATATTTTTCCACGCACGGGCTTCTGGCACAGCTTGGAATATTTATCGGAAGAGGAACCGTATGTTCTCTCGCAATCGTTTTGTTTGTGCTTCCCGCACTTCTGTATATTTTTGACGGCTTGATACAAAAAACAACAAAAAAATTGGATTTTTATAAGGAAAGGGTTTGATATTATGAAAAATTTCAATAAGGCGGTTTCAGCAAGTTTGGCGTTGGTTTTAACAGCCGGAGCTATCATGCCGAAGGTTTCGGCGGCAAGCGATAAGGAAGAAGTTATTTATGTAATGACAGATGTGAACGGCAGCGTTGACGGCGTTTACGCTGTAAATATATGGAACGGCGGAAACATCGTGGATTACGGCGATTATGACGATATAATGCTGATGAATTCCGCCGACAGCGTTACTGTTGACGGAGATAAAATTTCTTTTTCCACCGACAATGACAAGGTTTACTGTGAAGGCGTTATGACAAACGCAAAGCTGCCGTGGAATATTTCCCTCGCATATACGCTTGACGGAAAAGAATTGCCTGCCGAAGAACTTGCCGGTCAAAGCGGACATCTTCAAATACGCTTTAAAATTACTGAAAATACGGGCTGTAAGGGCGATTTCTTTGACAGCTACGCATTGCAGGCAAATTTCGTACTCGATACAAAGCTGTGCGAAAATATTACCGCAAACGGCGCGACTACCGCTAATGTGGGCAGCAAAAAGCAGCTGAATTATACGATTTTTCCCGGCAAGGGCATAGATACCGTTATCGAAGCTGATGTGCATGACTTTGAAATGAGCAGCGTAGATATCAACGGCATAAAGCTTAACATGGACATCGACGTCGATACAAGCGAACTCAGCGACAAGGTCACCGAGCTTAACGACGGGATCGGTAAAAGCGACGACGGCGCCGCTTCGCTTTCAAGCGGTTCGTCGGAACTGAAAGACGGAAATAAAAAGCTAAAGGACGGTTCGTCGCAGCTTTCAAGCGGCGCGGAGAATCTTGACAGCGGAATTTCCGATTTGAAAAACGGTATTACAAAGGTTCAAAACGGCTTGAACACGCTTAATTCAAAATCAGAAAGCCTTACAGGCGGCTCGGCAGAAGTAAAATCCGCCCTCGGCAAGATCCAGACCGCGCTGTCCGCAGTTAATTCCGACGCGGAAACGCTGAAAAAGCTTGTTTCCGCAAGCAGTCAGATAAAAAACGCTGTTTCCGACCTGAAAAAAGGCGCTGATACTTTATATAAGAGCGTAGGATATGGACAATACAAGGAATTGATGCTGCAAAACGGTCTTGATGTGGATACGCTGAAATCTTCCAACGAACAGACAATTACGGCATTGACGGAACAGATCGCGCAGCTGAATCAAACGCTCTCTCAAATCGACGGAGTCCCGGGATATGAAGAACAAGCCGCTCTGCTTCAGGAACAGGTATCGCAGCTCAGCGACGTCATAACTCTGCTGACAGCCAACAACGGAGCGATAGGCGGAACGGAGCAGTATTTAACAGGGCTGTCCGATTCGATCAAAAAGCTGTATGACGGTCTTTCGGAGCTTGAAAAAAGCTATACTGAATTTGACAGCGCTGTCGGCACGCTGGCTGATTCGCTGGAAACTATGCTTGTAAATGCTTCTGCGCTGTCTGCTGCCATTGACGCTTTAACTGCCGAATATGACAGCTTGGACAGCGGAATCGTTTCCTATACGTCGGCGGTATCCGATATCTGTGCAGGATATTCGGGAATCGTAGGCGGCGTTTCAAAGCTTGCATCAGGAAGTAAAGATCTGCTTGACGGCGCAAATTCTCTCGACAGCGGCATATCGGATATGTATGACGGAATTTCGGAACTGTGCGACGGAGCTGAAAAGCTTTCCGGAGGAACGGGCGAGCTAAGGGATAAGACGTCGGATATGGATACCGAGATCGAAAATAAAATAGACGATATGATCGAATCTGTAAAAGGCGGCGATAGGGAAACGGTTTCGTTTGTTTCCGATAAAAACGGCGAAGTCAAGTCGGTTCAGTTCGTGATAAAAACAGAGGCGATCGAGATCCCCGAGCAGCAGGTCGAAGAAGAACAGACGGTTGAAAATCTTACTTTTTGGCAAAAGCTTCTTAAATTATTCGGACTATATTAAGTACTTGTACCAATAAAAGAGGGGACGCTTTGCAAGTGAAAGCGTCCCCTTAAAATAATGTGTATGTTCATTTCTTGCCTTGATGCAAGAAACGAACCAAAGAAAATCAAGCTTCCGCTCCGGCACAGCTTGCGCTGTGAGTCGCGAAAGCGAATATATTAACTGTTTTTATAGACGGGGACTGTAAATGATAAATTTTCCCATTCAGCAATTAAGTTTACAATATATATAAAATCAATTTTCAGAATTTTGAAGCACTTTATCTCCTGATCTTTGCCAAGAATGTTTCGTATGGTTACTCGCATTTTTTGAAATACTGCCCAAAGGGTGGTATTTCAAAAAATCATGAGGATTCCAAAGGTGACTCCCCGCGGGGCGGGGAGATGTCACGAAGTGACAGAGGGGACGGCTCGTAGAGAATGTTCCCTTAAGCAGGACCAACCTTATCCATAAACAAACCCTCTGTCTTTTTTGCATTATCCTCAATTTCGGATAAAAGCATATCATTGATTGTAACTGGATTATCCCCCGAATTGAAAATCAGTGTAATTTTATCATCATACAGATAGATTCTGTTGACAAAAACATTAATTAGGGTACGTCTGTATTTTATATCGTCTGCATTGCCGTCTTTAAGCTTTTTAAGGAAAAAATGCACCATTGGTACTGTAAGCACCGGGAAATTCTTTTCTTCCAAAGCAATTTGTTTTGTAAGTTCGGAATGTTCTTTTTCCAAAATCGGTATCTGCTCATATAATGACTTTCTTACTGATTCTATTTCACATTCCATAATTGCATTCAGAGCATTTTGACGTTTTCTTTCATTTTCGGATAAAACCTTTTTCAGATATTTCAGATTGCTCGTATCTTTTTCAGCCTCGCTTATTGCAGCAACGTCCTTTGCAATTTTTTTGATATTTTCATCTGTCAGCAGTTTACGGCATTCGGCAACAACCAAATCTTCAATGTATTCCTTATTGACTTTCTTCTTTTTGCAAAGTTTTTTCTTTGTACCGTTGCATACATAGTATCTGTAAACTTTACCTGACTTGCCGGTACCCGAAAAACCAGTCATCATTTCTTTGCAGTAACCGCAGAATAATTTTGTTGTAAGTAAATATTCGACCTTAGCTCTCGCTCTTGCGGGAGCTTTTTTATTTTTGTTCATTATCTCCGTAACTTTTGCAAACAATTCATCTGAAATAATTCTCGGAATACCACCGGGCTTTTCAGTACCTTTATATGTATATATGCCGATATACCGTTTATTTTTCAGCATTGTGTGCAGAGAGTTTTTATTGAACTTAGCCCCTCTTGATGTCCTTATTCCTTGTGCATTCAGTTGATTTGTTATTTCGGTTACGGTTTTTCCGCTTGCATAGCTTTCAAAAATAAATTGGACGATAGGAGCGGTTTCCGGGTCGATCTGAAAGCGTTTATCCTTGTCCACCTTATACCCTAACGCAATGTTCCCACCCGTAGAAAGACATTTCTCAGCGTTTATATCCATACCTCTGTGAATTTTCACAGATAACTCATCAGTATAGTATTGAGCATGAGCCATCATCATATTTCGGTAAAATCTGCCTGCCGGGTCGTTCGTAAAATGCTCTGTTGCGGAAAAAAGAGCAACTCCGTTTTGCTGTAGCTTACTTTCATTTACCAAAGTCTGCATTAGATTACGTCCAAAGCGGTCTATGGAATATACGATAACCGCATCAAAAATATTCTTCTTACTGTCAGCTAACAGCCTTTTCAAACTTGGTCTGTTGTCATTCTTTCCAGTTAGCGCCCTGTCAATATATGTATCTATAATAATATAGTTATTTCTTTCGGAATATTCCGTACAGACCTTGACCTGTCCTTCGATACTTTCCTCACGCTGTCCGCTTGAACTAAATCGAGCGTATATTACCACATTCATTTTTTAATTCCTTTCAAAAAATATTCTGTTGATATATTTAATTATATGATGTTTCATCACAGAAGTCAACTGTTGTCTGATATTTCATTCCGTATCATAAATTTCAGAATTTCATTGAACATTTTATCCGACTTTTTATTACGTCTGTTGAACTTATAACAGCATTCAGATAAATAGCGTTCACTATGAGCAAGAGAACAACTGCCTTGATGAACGTTAATCAGTTGTCTGTCTTTCAAATAGGTGAGAATTTTCTTTGTTATAGGCAGTCTATTATCCACACCTATTTTATCAGAAGCTTTGTATCTGTAATTATGAGGAAGTCTTTTATTAAACTCGCCGTAATATCCCAAAAAATTCACCTTTGCAGAAACAACGTTGCTTTCCTCTGCAATGTAGTTTTCTATAAATTCGCCTATATCCGCTGTGAACTGACCCCCAAAAGTTAGACAAAGTTTTATAAAAAAATTATGCAAAGCGAC
>JAMPFN010000077.1 GCA_023664445.1 Clostridium sp.
ATCCAAAGCGACCTTATACCGATACAAAAGAATATATAAAAAAGGCGATACCTCATGTTTTTACGCAAGATATCGCCTTTATAATTATTTAGGGTAGTATTACATAATATTGACATAATTATTTAAAAGAGTTATAATAGACATAGCAAATGCTGAGAGAGGAGCGTTTAATATGTCAACAGACTACAACGATATATCATGATGAGGCATAGGTGATATGTACTCTGTCGTAATCTGCATTGCATTCGTCCTCAGCTTGATTTTTTATCATTGCATCGGTAAGAAACTTTTTATTTAAATCGCAAATTCTATTCGATAATGTAAGTTATTATATAATAAAGAGAGACGTGTAGCTTTCTCATTACCAGTAGACATTCTTGAGCTCAGGTCAAAAGCCGTGTTCCTGCACTATTCCTAACACTAAAATCCATTTACTTTTAATCGCAAGAATAAATGCCCTCCATGATAGAGCTTCTTATATGTTTGGCACGTTACCGTGGATACTTATACTCCGTCTCTTTAATTATTATAACATGGGTTTATCCAAAGTGTCAATTATTTTCTTGCATTTTTACATTTTTCTTTATCGGGGTCAAACCCATATTATTCATATTCAAACGAAAATTTTTGGGAAGACTGCAATACACGATCTTTCCGTCATCCCAAAGATCACAATCATAAGTTATATCGTATATAGAATTAGCAAATGCAATGTCTGGGACAATGCAATCTATAAATTTAACCGGAAGCTTCACATCAGTTTCTAATTTGATGCCCAAAATACTCGTAGAACCTATTGCATGAGCATAGAAACCTGTAGTAGCTTCTTTGTTAATGATAATATACCCACCCCATTTGTCCGTTTCGTTGTGCCATTTTAAAAGCGAATTCAATTGCAATATGTCTTTAACTGTCATTTTAACCAAAAAGAATAGCTGATTGCTATATGACATTTCGTTCCGGACTTCATTAGCTATACTGTGCATAAATTCGTTATTAATAAGATGTGATTCTTTTTTTATATGATCAAGAGCAAAATGAAATTCAGATTTTTTTGTCCCTGCTGTTTGGTAAGCCATATAATAGACGCACAATCAGATTCGCTTAAATAATGATCTGCTCCATATCCTGGGGGAACATTATTAGCAGTATAGTCCCAACCGCTGTCTCCGGTATCAACACCTATATTAACATTAATTTCCTGCTTCATGATTTCATCAATCGAATAATGAATTTCAGCGATTTCACGTATTAAAATTTCTATTTGGGATCTCACATCAAGTTTAGTATTACTTTCGGCATGTATACAGTCATCATAGAAATAATCATCAAAAATTTGAAAAGCCAATTGACTTGGATAATCTCGTAATATATCATTAAACAGCTGTTCAAATGCAACCGCAGGGTAAAAAGACTTTTTACTATCATATTTATAGCTTCTATGATATAAAATTTTATGCCAATCTTCATCATTTAAATCATCAGTTTTATCCTTATCTCGCCATTTTTTAGTTTAGATTTAATTTTCCATTTTGACATAAAAATGCTCCCTTTCATTAGAATTCCTTTCGGTATATTCCTATTATACCATATTATCCTAATAAAATGGGAGCATTTCAAGCAATTTATTTTGCTGTTTTAATATAAGTTCAAAAGAATAACATAAATATTTGTCGTTTGCCGATGATATAAAAATCAGCTGACATATCCATGCATATAAGCTGAGATTTTGTTTTCCGTGCCGATCCGGAAGATGTTCTTCTTTTAACTGAAAATGAACCAAATAATGCACAGCCATATCCTTCGTAAAAAAGTTCAAATAAATCCATAAATCTTCGCCTACCATAGTATGTAAATTACATAAATAATATTAGCATGAAGTAATGCTTGAAGTAATCCATATAAAATTAATACGGTAAATACAATATTGCCTGCTTCAAATGCTATGTCACGGCTTATAAATATGGCAGCTGTGCCAGCTATCTGTGCGATTCCATATACAATCGACATGAAACTATCGAATTCGCATATTGAAACAACTATACCACCGATACACAATATAAATCCAACGATACAAATAATATTATACATCAAAGGCCTTAAACCGGTTGCACCTACTGCAAGCAATCTTAACAGCATTCCAGTAATTGTAAGCTTTAATCTTATTTTCATAAAATACACATCCTTTTTATATAGTTATTTTTCACATTCCCATCAATTTTCTTCTCAAAATAACCATATCAATAACATTAACATTTCCGTCATTATTCAAATCAGAACGATTCAATTGCTTTGAAGTAAATGCCTGATCCCCGATAAGATACTTTTGAAATGAAATCAGATCCGAAATATTTATTTTTCCGTCACCGTCTGCATCTCCGGGCTGTTCTTTACCTATTTCATTTGACCATTCGCAAATAAATTCATTCGCACTTTCATCTACGTCATTCCAATAGCCAAATGTTATTACATCATATATTTCTCCCTTGCCATATGCTGGCCAATCAACTCTATTACAAGCTAAAATCGAACCGTACATTTCATTTGCATTTTCCGGATATATATGACCGTCTGGCTGACCTATAAGCCAATTTGAATATGAATACGATGATCCATCACACCATTTCCAGCTATTACCCGATTTATAGAGTCCTAATGAATAATGCTCATCTGTACTACCATTAACAATAATACTTTCTATGAATTTCTGTTCAGATGTCGAAGTGATCGAAACCAAATATCCTCCCTGGCTTTCACAATAATCCCTTGCTTCCGTCCAACTCATTTTTTTATCAAAAAGTTTATATGTATGACCATTAAAATAGTAAAGACCCGTCGTATCAACCTGACTTTCTTTATAATCCTACATCCACATATCGTGAACAGAAGAATTCATATATTTTATGTAATCTTTATAATTCGTTTTCAATTCGTCAATAAGCTTCATAAATTTCACATGATTTTCAGCTTCATATTTTTTTAGGATTTTATTCATAAATCCCTCTTCGTTGGTGATTTCTGCGTATCTTTTGGAATAATCTGCACCTTCCATATAAGTTTTCATAAGCAATTCATAGGATTCGTTAAAAAGTCTTGCATTTTCCGAGGTTTTATTTTTCTTATATTCTTTTTGATATTTTTTTACTTTATCTATCAGTTCGTCTTCAAACTCATACAATGCATTCATAGCATACACATGTTCAACATCGGCGTCTGTGGAAAACAGAAGATTTGACGCTAATTTACCGCTTTTTTGTCCCACCTTTACAGCCAATCCATATCCTTTGCCTACCAAATCTTCAATAACCGTATCCCACAGCTCTGAATACGCTTCGTCAACAGCATCGGTTATTGAACTTTCAGCAATAAAAATCGCCGAGGTAAACGCTTCAGGAATAGTATTATCGCTCATCATTATCATGTTCTCACAGGCTTTTTTGAGGGCGGCGTTATCCGTATTATTTGCAATATCCTGTATTATTTGTTTAGACTCATTCTGACTCTCTAACAACACCTGTAATGTTGATACCTTTTCAATCACTTCATATGCGTCGTTACATTTTGTTAATATATCAGATGTTTTATCTATTACCTTAAATGCGTCCTTCAATCCGTCAAGCTTACTCATTATATCAATTATTTCATACATCTTATCAGAACCGATAAGGACATCATCAAGCTTTACATCTTCCAATTTTGAGGACATCTCCATCATTTTGCTTACTGTTCCCGCCTCGGTAGATTTAACTATTTTACTTACATCGCTTAATTCTTTGATACCGTTAACTCCTCCGCAAATCGTATCATACAAAACGGTTTCATAATATCCGACTTCCTTTTCAGCAACTCCGTCGATTATTTTACCGTCAAATGTAGCAATTTCCCATGCGGTAAGCATTGCCTGATATGCTGTACTTTCTCTTCTGTCCTCCACATAAGTTCTGTAGGGAAGAGAATATTTACGGTTTATGTAATCCTGAGCAACACTGCTCTCGCAAATATAATCAGCAAGATATATCTGATAATCGTCGGTCACCTTTTCCGAAGCTGAAAAAGCAGAACATATACTTTGCGATAATATACTACATGCACACATTACTCCTGCACATAAGGCAGATAAAACTTTCTTTTTCATTAATACTCTCCATTCACAATAATACTCATTATAGTCAAGCTAAAAAAGTGGACGCCTTGCGAGTGAAAGCGTCCACTTGAGGCAACATTACTTTTTTGAATTTTCTACCATAATTTCCGCGATCCTTATAGCGTCGTACAAATTTATAACGCCGTCATTGTTAACATCGGCAATCTTCATTTCCGCTTCGGTAAACGTTCTTTTTCCTACCATATACATCGCTATTTCTATAGCGTCATAAAGGTCTATTTTGCCGTTCCCTGAAATGTCGCCTATGATTTTTTCATCAGGATCAATATCCGGTTCGGATTTGTCTGTAATAATTATTGGTGTAAGAGAAATTGTTGAAGAAGGTGAATCAGACATATTTATTGCGATGTCTCCCAAGGCGTATTTAGACCTACAGTCACAAGAGCATTGAATTATTACTGTGGAGCTTTTTGAAGTATCAATATTATATGATTTAACAACGGAATCTGCTGAAACTTCAATTTTTTTATAGGTTTCATCATCAAGATAAAATGAAATTGTAGTAGTATCGCCCGACGTATTATCAACATGTCCTAATGTAAAAGAAATATTGTCTACATTCTCGACATTGAAAGATACTGATGAACCATCATAAGAACTTCCATTTCCAAAAACTATTCCCTGATAATAGGTTCTTCCGCTCATTTTAAAGTTTGCTCTGTCTACTGATTCTATAGGATCTGAATTATCCAAAGCAGACATTCTCCAGCCTGTGAAATTGCTATTAATAAATTCTTCCGCTGTTTTATATATTGGCACAACAGACGAACTTGAAGGGGTGGTTTCGTTTATATTTATATCTCCTATTCCATATTTAGATCTACAATCGCAGGAACTATAAAAACGAATTTTTGAATATTCTGAAACATCAAGGCTATATGTTTTTAATTGAATTCCCCAATCAAGATCGATGCTTTTAATAAGTTTATTATCGCAGTAAATAGAAATCGTAGTTTCATAATTTGTATCTGTATCATCAACATGCCCTAATGTAAAAGTAATACTATTCACATTCTCAACATTAAAAGATGCTGAAGAACCATCATAATAACTTCCATCACCCAAAACAATCCCCTGATAATATGTTCTTCCATTCATTTTGAATTTTGCTCTATTAGCAGCTTCGACAGGATCTGAATCATCATAATAAGACGAACGCCAACCGCTGAAATGACTATTTATAAATTCTTCCGGCGTTTGATATACAGGAATTTCAGAAGATTTTGAAGGAGCGATTCCGTTTATATTTATATCTCCTATTGCATACTTAGATTCACAATCGCAAGAACTATAAAAACGAATTTTTGAATAATTTGAAATGTCTATACTATCAGTCATTAATGGATCAGATCATTCAATGTCATATTGTTTTATAAGTATATCGTCACAATAAATCGAAATCTTAGTAGAATCCTTAGACGTATTGTCAACATGCCCTAATGTAAAAGTAATACTATTCACATTCTCAACATTAAAAGATGCTGAAGAACCATCATAATAACTTCCATCACCCAAAACAATCCCCTGATAATATGTTCTTCCATTCATTTTGAATTTTGCTCTATTAGCAGCTTCGACAGGATCTGAATCATCATAATAAGACGAACGCCAACCGCTGAAATGACTATTTATAAATTCTTCCGGCGTTTGATATACAGGAATTTCAGAAGATTTTGAAGGAGCGATTCCGTTTATATTTATATCTCCTATTGCATACTTAGATTCACAATCGCAAGAACTATAAAAACGAATTTTTGAATAATTTGAAATGTCTATACTATCAGTCATTAATGGATCAGATCATTCAATGTCATATTGTTTTATAAGTATATCGTCACAATAAATCGAAATCTTAGTAGAATCCTTAGACGTATTGTCAACATGCCCTAATGTAAAAGAAACATTATTCACATTTTCAATATTAAAAGATACAGATGAACTATCATAATAACTTCCATTTCCAAAAACAATCCCCTGATAATAGGTTCTTCCGCTCATTTTAAAGCTGCTATCGTCTGCTCCGCTGTATACAGTGCAGCGGGTATTATCAAAACCGGATTCAAGCCACTCGTCAACCTCATTTTCCTCAACTGCATATACGGCTGAATTTTCCTGCCATTCCGTTACCATACTGCCGTTAAAGAGAAGTATCGCCATTGACATTGTCACAATCCCAGACAGAATACCTATCAAAATTTTTTTAACTCTCATAAATTAAACCTCCTTATAAATTATTTCTTATTTTCACATTCTCATAAGTTTTCTCTTCAAAATAACCATATCAAAAACATTAACGTTTCCGTCATTATTCATATCCGATGATTTCCGCTGTTCATTTGTCATGGGATATGATTTCATCAGGTATTTTTGCAGAATAACTATATCCGCAACATTTAATGTACCGTCATTATTAATATCGCCTGTTTCAGCTATTGATTTTTCATTTGTTGTATCGTCAACAGTCACAGTAGTTGTTACAACCGTAGTACCGGTAGTAACTTTTTTGCTTGTAGTTGTGGTCGTAGTCGTGGTTTTTGCTTTTGTTACCACAGTAGTGACCTTTGGTTCTTCTTTTTTCCATTGTGCATAAAGCGTTACCGTTCCGCTTGCTGCGAGATTCTTCACGCTTGCCTTATCGGCATAAGCAGTTCCCGAACCGTCGGCTTTTGTATTCCAGTTTTTGAACGTATATCCTGTTTTTGTGAAACCGTTAGCAGTGAGATTAGCATTTTTATCATATGTCATTGCGGTATTTTTAGTTGTACCGCTTCCGCCGTTGGCATTGTATGCAATCGTATAGCTATTTGCCGTCCATTGCGCATAAAGAGTTACCGTTCCGCTTGCTGCGAGATTCTTCACGCTTGCCTTATCGGCATAAGCTGTTCCCGAACCGTCAGCTTTTGTATTCCAGTTTTTGAATGTATAACCGGTTTTTGTAAAGCCATTGGCAGTAAGGTTCGCGTTTTTATCGTATGTCATTGCAGTATTTTTTGTCGTACCGCTTCCGCCGTTGGCATTATATGCTATTGTATAGCTGTTGGCTGTCCACTGCGCATATACTTTCAAATCTGTAACATTTATGTATTTATTGTCCTTGAAATACTTTCCTTCGTTTACGCATTTACCGTCTGCGCCGTATATTTTTGTACCGCCTGCTGCCGCTGTGTAAAAACCTGTGAAAGTATATCCGGTTCTTGTTGGAATACAGCTTGTTGCAGAATACCATGTGCTATTGTTATATTGTAATTTTGTATCATATGTAACAGCTTTTGTGGTATTGTTTTTATAGTCCTTATCTTTCATTGTTCCGCCGTTTGGATCAACGGTGAAGTTATATGAAGTTTTTGTAGGCGTCCACTGTGCATAAATTTTCAAATCGCCGGAATATATATAAACATTATTTTTAAAATATTTACCCTCATTTACGCATTTACCGTCTGCATCGTATATTTTTGTACCGCCTGTTGCCGCAGTATACCAGCCTGTAAACGTATATCCGGATCTTGAAGGCTTTGCCCATGTCATCGATGTAAAATTAGAGCCGTTGTATATTAATTGATTTTTAGTACAGGTCGTTGCACCCGTTACGCTTTTTCCGCTTTCACTTCCGGCAGAACCTCCGTTAGGATCGTATGTCAGATTAAAAAGTCCGACTTTTACAGTTGATCTATGACCTGTTGAACCGCTGCATTTAGTTTCGTTTCCGCTGAAATCATAAGCATAAACGTCAGTATAATAAATTCCTCGTTCATTATTATGTTCGGAAACCTTTACATTATATTCCCATGTGTTCTGCCCTGTCTGTGTTGCAATATGCCATTTAAGATCATCCTGTCCGCTATTGCCGCCTTCCTTTGTCCATGTAGGAACTTTTATCTGCTTGATTCCAACGTTATCCGAAGCGGTTATTATAACTTTATATCCGTTTACGGTAATACTTGCTTTCGGTATTTCAATTTTTGATACTGTAGGCTTTGTTGTATCTCCGCTTATTTTATTAATTTTAAAGCTTTGAGCGTTTGTGTCATTATTCTCAAAGATTTGTATATTTGTACCGTTTGCCGTATTTGTATTTCCTCCGACAATATCCAGTGAACGGGTATTTGAACAAGCCGGCATAAGCCTGTAATTGCTTCCGTTTTTAACTATGTACCATTTTTGAGCATTGCTGTTATTCGGGGCATATGTTCCTACATTTGAATTTGCGTCCTGTCCACCGTTTACATCAAGACATTTGCTGTTAAAATAAGATGTTATTTTATAAGAATTGTCCGACTGTCTTGCAAAATTCCATATTCTTTTTGAGGCATATGAACCGCCCGAAGTATCGTATAAGCACACATTATTATTTGTCGCTGAAGCTATAACAAATTTTCCGCTTCCTGTGTTTGTTATGGTTGCGTCAAAGTTGTCGCCGAGGTTGACAACATTTGCTCTTAGTGTTTTTTCAATGATAACCTGTTGATTTGCACCGCCGTTATATTGACTTATAGAAAGATTAGAGCCGTCCTTAGTCTCTGCGCCGTAAACATCCAATACTCTTGCAGATGAACAAGCCGGTCTGAGAACATAATTGTTTCCGCTTCTGATTATAAACCATCTTTGTGCAGAACCGCCGCCGTTGTCCCCCCAACTCTGAACATTTCTTCCATCTTCGTCTATTGCTCCGTCTACGTCCATATACTTACCGTTGCAATAAGCTTTTATTCTATAAGAGCCGTCGCTTTGTCTTGCAAAATTCCAATATTTTTCCGTGTATCCGGCAGGATTTCCATAAAGAAAAACATTAGAACTGCTTGTATTGGTAATTATATATTTTGAGCTTTGTACACTTTTTATAGATGCGTCAAAGTTGTCGCCAAGGTTGATTATTTCCCCACTGACAGGAACAACTACGTTCATATCGCCTATTATTGTCCAATCATTGCCGCCTGTGTTAGACAAATTAAGTGCAAAAACAAGAATATGATATGTTCCTGCATTTCCAACCGGAAAGGAAGCCTCAAATCCGGTATGTGTTCCATCCCCACGATCTCTGTTTGCTATAATACCACCTGCAAGACCATTTCCCTGAGATAAGCTATCCTTATATACATTTATCTCAACAGGTCTGCTCGTATCATCATAATCCTGTGCCCAACCGCTAATCGTTATTGTTCCTGCTCCGCCGGCAGCGTATTCAACATTACCGGTAGGGCTGTGCGTGACAGGAGTGGACGGTTGTGTTGATAATGAAACCTTAGGAGATGACACATACCAATATCCGGTAATATTTGATACTCGTACAGTATAACTATTTGTAAGTAATATTCTTCCGTCTTTTAATGGATCGGCACAATAGAAATTACCGTTTGTATAGTCTGTTAATAAAACAGCATGAGGGGCAGACCTATTATATGCAACTATTCCTTCAGGATGTTCATTTAATAATGATTTTAATGTGTTCTCTGAAGGTGTCATTGCTGAATACTGCACTCTGATGTTTGAATATGTAAAATCCCATTTTAGCCCTTGCCCCTCTATCCATGCAGTAGAGCGTAATGAACTTTCTGTTATACTGTTCCAATTTGAGTCACCTCTCATCATGGCTGCCCTACGTAACATCATGGCTGATGAAGTTAAAGTACAGGTTGATTTTCCTTCTTGTCTTAAAAATACATTTGATGCATTAATGTCATTAAATGTTGCAGCACTAACTTCTAATCTCTTTTCCGGCAGCACCGCAAGCATTGACATCATCATAATAAAGCTTATAAAAAATGCCGCTATTTTGTTTACTTTTGTTTTTAACATAAAACCAACTCCTTAAAAATAATTTTTGTATTCATGCTTTTATACAAAGTCCTTGCAGATACGCAAATTTAAAATTTGCTCCCTGCATATCGGACAATTATATCATAATCCGGTGAATTTATGATATAATAAACAAAAGACAAATAAATATCTTTCGTAAATTCAAACCATTAGCGATAATTGGTACGACAACCGCATAAATGTAAGGATTTTCTATTCCGCATGACGGGATTTTTGACGGCAGAAAAAATCAAGCCGTATTCAGACACAACCTTTCCATACACTCCCGTTTTCGTGTCATAGAAGAATGAACATAGCGGTTTAGCGTGATTTCAACCGTTCCATGCCCCAGAATCTCGGACAGGGTTTTAACATCAAAACCAATTTCAATGCATGAAGTAGCAAAAATATGCCTGAGAGCATGAAAATTGATTGACGGCAATTCAGCTTTACGGAGAATACTTTGAAAACGGTACTGTATAGTTCGTGGTTCTGTGACCTTATCCGAACAGGACAGCAGATAGGTATTTTCATCTGACGGTACAAATCCTTTTAATAATTTCATGATAAATGCCGGCAAAGGAATAATTCTTACGGACGAACGGCTTTTTGGAGAGGTAATTATTAATTTGGTCGCAGTATCGCCGTTTGTACGGATACGCTGACAGGTTTTTGAAATGCTTATTGTTTGCTCATGAAAGTTTATATCGCTCCATTTCAAAGCGCACAATTCCCCGACACGAATACCTGTATAAAGGCAAAGCAAAATACCAAGCTTAGTCGGGTTCATATTATATAAGAGTGCCGATTTCAGGCAGTTCTGCTGTTCTTTTGAATACAGTTTCAATTCTGTTTTTTCAGCTTTGGGCAGTTCCACATTGCAAATCGGATTTTTGCAATTATAATTTTTAGATGCATATTTTGCCATGCTTTTTAAAATCACAATCATGTCGGAAACATATTTAGCAGATAAACCGTCGTTAAGCTTGTCCTGTATAAATTTGTACACCAGATTGACCGATAATTCGTTGAATTTTATATTTCCGAAAGCGGTAAGCAGATATTTATTCGCTTTAAAAAGATAGTTTTCAATTGTCGATTCCTTGACCGTCAGCCTTTTCACATCAAGCCATTCCATAAAAATCTGTTTGACCGTCATCGAACAGACAGACATCGGCTGTTCCATGGAAGAATAGAGTATCAGCAGTTTTTCCCTGACAGCGGAATACGTTGCGGCGTAAACAGAGTGATACTTCGCTTTGCCGTTTTCATGGAAACCGTCTTTGCAGCGTCCCTCCCAACGTCCGTCCCTTCTATGATAGATGTTCAATCCTTTCTTTCCCATCGCACTGCCTCCTTGTACCAGATTTTTGACGGCTCTCATTGTCATATTAGCCAACTGAGAATTATATTTATTGTGATTATTCACAAACATATGTATGATTTTAATTTTAGTTATTGACGTTTTTACCAATACATGATATAATAAAATATCACAAATTGTTGAAAATCGCTTTGAAGCATTAACGTCAATGGTTTGAATTTACGAAAGATTGCTGATAATAAACGACAAAATGTTTATTATCAGTTTTTTATATCGTCTTATTTCTTATATCAAATCATATTATATCATATATATTCCTGCGATTCAATAAAAATATTGGAATTGTTCGCATAAAAATCATTAATACATGATATACAATATAATATAAGGAGGCGTTATATCATGTATGAAGATAGATTTTCAATCAGACTTGCACAGCTGAGAACCGAAAAAGGCGTGTCCGCAAGGGATATGAGCCTGTCGATAGGGCAGAACGCAGGCTATATTAACAATATTGAAAACGGCAAGGCTTTGCCGTCTATGGCAGGATTCTTTTTTATCTGTGAATATCTTGAAATTACACCACAGGAATTTTTTGATTTTGAATCGGAACATCCAAAAATTCTTGATTCCATTACCGCTAATCTAAAGAAGCTTAATAAACGGCAAATAAAAAACATTTCTGAAATTGTAGAGGATTTAGCAAAGAAATAAAAACAACCGTCCAAGTACAAAAACTTGATCGGCAATCTGTAATGTAACTATTAAATTTTATTTGTAAAACTTGAATTTGTTGTCTTTAATTTATGTTTAAAAATTACTACAATTGAACATATAATAAAACCTACTGTTAGTGATTTTGAAATGCTTTTGATTACCACCTTAATTTCATAAGTACGGAATGAAAATATCCTTGCTGTTTCATCATTTCATACACTTCTTTTTGGAGTTCTTCCAAGTCCTCTTTGTAGAGATTTCCGGTTGTATTTACCCTCACAGCGATCTGATTTATA
>JAMPFN010000078.1 GCA_023664445.1 Clostridium sp.
TGTTTTCTTAACGGCTCACCCCTTGCGGAGCGCCCTACGGCAAGGAGTTTCGCTCTCTGCGGAGAGCGACCAAAGGCTCTGCCTTTGGAATCCGCAAGCCTTTGAAAAGGCTTGACCTAAACTTTAGATTTAGCTTTTTAGACTTTCAGAATTTTGAGGTGCTTTATCTCCTGATCTTTGCTAAGAACGTTTCGTGTGGGTGTACTTGTATTTTTAGTAATACTTCCCCTTGGGGAAAGTATTACTAAAAATCATGAGGTTTCCAAAGGAAATCATTTCCTTTGGCAGGGGGTTTGGGGGACAGAGTCCCCCATAAACTATTTACTTTTCGAGGATCTCTTTACTATAAACACAACGATCTCAATAATTATTGCCGCTGCTACAGCCGCCGCCATAAACGGTACAAGTCCCCAGCCGCCGCGGCTGCCTGCCACGCTGTTCTTCTTTGACGAAGAATCATTTTTGGAATCGACGGTTTTATATTCATTCTGTTCGCCGTTTCCTGCCGCCGGATTTTGCCCGTCGGATTTATCGGTATTATTTGCTCCGCTGCCGGAACTTCCGTGAACCACCTCGATACCTCCGTTTTTGTCGGCAAGATATGAGGATATCCACGCAAGAGGAGTGTTCCAGTTAATGGTACACTCGTTTACCGACCATGCTTCAACGTTATCCATATAACACTTCGCAGGAGCTATCTCTCCCGGCTTCCAGCCCGAACCTCTTACCCATGGATCCTGCATACCCGAATTCGGTCCGCCGACAAGTACTCCGTTCGGAGCAAAAGGAAAATCAGCGTTCGTCTGTCCCGACCACCATCTGTGGTGAGGATTTGCGACAGCGTGAGTTCCATAGCCCGTAACGTAAGAATAATCCATAGGATTGCGTCCCAAAATATAATCCATAGCGCTTACAACGCCTTCAATGTAGTCGTCCTCGCCCGTAAGCTCATAAGCGTATGCCATTATCATTCCATTGTTCACAATAAACGAGTTCGAGCCCCAGATATAGCCCTTTCTGTCGATTATATAGCTGACCGTTCCCGGCTCATAGGGCTGTCCATAGCCCTGATTGTCAATAAGTTCGTCATAATATTCCGCCGCGCCTGTAAACGCCGCCGTAAGCTTATCCTTAGCGCCGCCGTCAAGCTTGTCCGCATTGACCGCAAGCGACATGCTGCCGAGAGCGGCGGTATGACCCCAGTTAAAGCTTCCCGAGCTGTCAACGTCCTCGCCGCCCGAAAGCTTTGTATCTATCTTTGCGTAGTACTCCGAGCCTTCCATATCTCCCTTGTACGCGCCGTCTTCAGTCGCAAGGTAAAGCTCGCATGCCGCCCAGTAAAACTCGTCCGACGCGTCGTCGTCGCCGTAAGGTCCGCCGCCTATCGATTCGTCGAGAGGAGCATACATATCGGGATGTTTTTTAGCCGCTTCATAGGCTGCCTTTGCGTTTGCAAGACACTGCTCCGAAAACGCCGGGTCAATATCCTTCCAGAGTCTTGCCGCCTGTGCCGCGCAGGCTGCCATATTAAGGGTCGCCGCAGTCGTCGGAGGCTTGATTATACGCTCTTCGGGATCGTCGGCAGGCGCAAGCGCAAGCGCAGTCCACTTTATATCGTGAACCTTATGGTAAACCATGTCCTTGTAATCGCCGTCCCGCACCATCATCTTGAACATCCATTCCATTTCGTACCTTGCTTCGTCAAGAAGATCGGGATAGCCGTTGGAATTTTCGGGAATGCTCATAGTTCCGTCGGCGTATGCTGATTCGCTTCCGTTTTTTAGAGCCATTTCATACTGATTCTGCATTGTCCAAAGGGAAATACCGCCGTTTACGACATATTTTCCGTGGTCGCCTGCGTCGTACCAGCCGCCGGTAACGTCCTGCGTACCGCTGCTGCCCGAATAGCCCCACGTCTGCTCTATCGTCGCATTGTCAGACGTGTGACCTGCCGCTCTTGCAAGAGAAGCCGCGTCGCCCGATGTGATATACTGACTCTCGATCTCTATACCGCTTCTGTTCTGATAGAAATAGTTAAGCGAATCGTAGAGCATGTATGAGTACAGTTCCCCGTTTCCTATTGCAAATTCACGGCTTTTAGCGCCGTTTTCTGCTTCAAGATAATATGTTCCCTCTTTGTCGAAATCGGAGAAGTCAAGCTCGTGAACATTATCTCCCGAATCGGCGTCAAGACCGCCCGGCTCGGATTCGCCGCTGAAAACGCTCTTTCCGCCCGAATCCTTAAGCTCGAATTTTACGGGCGACGACGAATCGGAAAGAAGAGTCGCCTTCTTGTTCATCTTTGTAAAATATCCAAGCTGATTCGTCAGAATATCCGAGCGTATCCACTCTTCGGGAGCGGCATAATCGTTTTCGCTGCTTGTCGTACATTCGAGCGACATATTATCGAACGTGAACACAGTACCCTCGGGAACGCTGTCGCCGCCTATATGAAAAGCCCATTCGACATCGGCGGTACGGTTTGCGGTAAACGTGCCCTCGACATGCTGCGTCTGATTTGCCGTCAGCGGCTTAACGTCCCAAAAGGATTCATGCTGCGACGAATCAGGCTCGCCGTGCCAGTCCTCGGCATAGGGTTCGCCCATATCGCCGATCTTTGTATAGTAGGTGCAGTTATTGCTTGCAGTTATATCGAACGATACGTTATAGGTCTGACCGCTTTGCAGAGTAAGCCCTCTGTGACGGAACTGACAGTCCCACCTGTCCTCTCCGCCCTTTGACGCGCCGCCCGGATTTACTATAGTAATAGTATAAACTCCGTTTGAAATATCAAATTCCATTTCGCCCGGTGCGGATTCGCATACATGCCACGGAAGTCCGACGCCGTTTTCAAAATCGGTTTGTCCGAGCTGCTGACCTGCCGAAACGTAGGTCATAGGCGTTACAGCCGTACCTATTGCGTTCAGAGCGGTAATCGCCGATAATGTCAGCAGCGACGCAATTTTTTTAACTTTCTTCAAAATCATTTTTTCTCCTTTGTTTTACCTGTTTACATAGACATAAGCACACATATCTTGTGAAGACAGGTTCTTACTTTTTCTTCTTTTCAGGATATTCTTCTATTTTGCTTACATAATCGAGATTTACAAGCTGTGTTTTCCCTTTCACTTCTATTTCAGCCCAGTTTTCCTCTACGGATGTCAGCACTCCCGTAGGAACGGAGATTCCGCCCATATCGCCGCTGAAAATACACTTTTTTCCGATAAATTTCTTTACAAGCTCAATATTCATTCTGATATTTCTCCTTTCGTTAATATGCCGTTTTTTTATATTCCTGTTTCTTCGTCTTTTTTTCCTCCGCACAACGGGAATAATTATAAACCAAAGCCAGAATACTGCAATCCATATATACCAGTTCACTCTATGCCCCCTTATTTTCCGTCTTCATAGTCAATGAGATCCTGTTTCTCTTGACGTCAACGTCAAGCACTCTGACCTTTACGACCTCGCCTACCTTGACCGCTTCAAGGGGGTGCTTTATATACCTGTCGCAGATCTGCGAGATGTGTACAAGTCCGTCCTCATGCACGCCGATATCAACGAACGCTCCGAAATCTATGACATTTCTGACAGTACCCATCATTTCCATACCCGGTTTCAGATCCTTGATTTCCATTATATCGCCGCTTCTCATAAGCGGAGGCGGAAGCTCGTCACGAGGATCGCGTCCCGGCTTCTGAAGCTCGCTTATAATGTCGTTGAGCGTCGGCAAGCCTATGCCGAGCTTTTCGCAAAGACTCTTTTTATCGTCCGATCTGACGGCGTCGCTTATCCTGCCCATTTCAGGCGTGCCGATATCGGCAAGCTTAAATCCGCATTCGTTCATAAGCGCCTTTGCGGCATCATAGCTTTCGGGGTGTACAGCCGTATTGTCAAGGGGATTTTTACCGTCCCTGACCCTCAAGAATCCCGCACACTGCTCATACGCCTTTTTACCGAGCTTCGGCACTTTAAGAAGCTGTTTCCTGTCGGTAAACGCGCCGTTTTCCTCGCGATACGCGACTATATTTTTCGCAACCGACGCGTTCACTCCCGAAATGTACGACAAAAGCGAATGCGAAGCGGTATTGAGATCGACGCCTACGGAATTTACGCAGTCCTCGACAACTCCGCCAAGAGCCTCGTTCATTCTCGCTTTGGGCATATCGTGCTGATATTGTCCAACGCCTATTGCCTTCGGGTCTATCTTTACCAACTCGGCAAGAGGATCCTGCAAACGTCTTGCAATGGAAACCGCGCTCCTTAGCGACACGTCAAACTCGGGAAATTCCTCCGCCGCAAGCTTTGACGCCGAGTAAACGGAAGCTCCCGCCTCGCTGACTACTATATAGCTCACCTTCCGCGGTATTTCATGCAGGATCTCGGCAATAAGAGCCTCGCTTTCCCTTGAAGCGGTTCCGTTTCCTATGGCGACCGCGGTAACTCCGTTTTTCTCTATAACCGATTTTATCTTCGCCTTTGCCGATTCGTCTTTTCCTTTTCTGAAAGTAGGATAAACAATAGCCGTATCGAGCACCTTGCCTGTCATGTCGACGACCGCCGTTTTGCACCCGTGCGCATATCCGGGGTCAAATCCAAGAATAACGCTGTTTTTGACAGGCGGCTGAAGCAGAAGCTGTCTTAAATTGGAAGCGAATACTTTTATTGCGCCTTCCGCCGCTTTTTCGGTAAGCTCCGCTCTTATTTCACGCTCTACCGACGGCATTATAAGACGCTTGCAGCTGTCGTGAGCGGCAAGCTTTACAAGCTCCGAGCATCTTCCGCTGCCCTTGATATACTTACTCTCTGCAACGGAACTGCAAAATTCCTCGTCTATCGCAACCGCGATCTTAAGCTTGCCTTCCTTTTCGCCTCTGTCAAGAGCCAGAACTCTGTGACCTGCGATCTTTGAAACAGGCTCGCTGAAATCGTAGTAATTGCGGTAAACCGTTTCTTCTTCCTCGTCGCACGCCTTTGATTCTATCTTTGCCGCTCTTTCATAAAGAGAACGTATCTTCTTTCTTATTTCGGCATCGTCGGAAATGTCCTCGGCAATGATATCCATAGCTCCCTGTAAAGCGTCCCCGGCAGACGCTATTTCCTTTTCGGGATCGATATATTTTTCCGCTTCGGAATCGGGATCGCTTCCGCTTTGCTGTTCTTTTATCAGCTCCGCAAGCGGCTCGAGTCCCCTTTCACGGGCAGCGCTCGCTCTCGTTTTGCGTTTGGGCTTGAACGGTCTGTAAATATCCTCTACCTCGACAAGGGCGGCAGCCTTTTCCAGCGCGGCGGATATCTCGTCGGTCAGCTTGCCCTGTTCTTCTATCGAAGCGCGCACCTCTGATTTTCTTGTTTCAAGATTCCTAAGATATGTAAGTCTGTCGCTTAGCTCGCGGAGTATCTGATCGTCAAGCGAGCCCGTAAGCTCTTTTCTGTATCTTGCGATAAAGGGGATCGTTTTACCGTCGTCGATAAGCGAAACGGTGTTGTCCACCTGTTCCTGTCTGAGTTTAAATTCTTCTGCAAGAGTTTTGTTAATATCCATTTATAATTACCTTTCTGTTTATTAGACCTTGCTAAATTATTTTTATTATTTAGACAGCCTGTCGAAAAATTCTTTTTTCAAGTATCAGAGCAAAATTTAAAAGTTTAGGTCAAGCCTTTTCAAAGGCTTGCGGATTCCAAAGGCAGAGCCTTTGGTCGCTCTCCGCAGAGAGCGAAACTCCTTGCCGTAGGGCGCTACGCAAGGGGTGAGCCGTACAGTCAAACAAATCGTTTGACTGGAAAAACAGTCCGGCGGACTGTTTTTAGGCGAGGGGACGCCCTGCAAGATAGGGCGTCCCCTGAAATACTTGAAATCAGGTTTTTCAACATTCCGACTAAACAACAAATCATTTTTGTCACTTAGTATAATTTTATCACTTTTTGAAAATAATTTCAACATTTTCCCTCGATCAAAATGTAAAAAGATTTTGTCGTATTTGTGAAAATTATAGTTATTCAGACAATATTTAGACTCTGTTCCCATAAAACTGATTACGCATATTTTGTGAAACGCCGCTTATATAGATTGACTATATTTGTAGATTATGCATATTAAATGGTATAAAACCAATTTTCTTTTATATTAAAGATAACGATTGAAAAAATTTCTTTTACATGATATAATTAAATAAGAAAAGCCAAAAAAGACGAGTAAAAGACAAATAACATAGTAAACCTACTTAAAGAAAAAGTTCATCAGGTTTACTATAAAAAAGAAAGGACAAGAAAATATCATGTTTAAAAAATTATGCAGTATTTTTGCAGCCCTCCTCATTGCATCGTTCGCGCTTACGACGCCGTTTTACGCTTCGGCTGACGGAAGCTATAAAACATGGCTTCAGAGCGACTCTCGCTGGGGAAGCAAAACTCTCGGCGGAAGCGGCGACACAATGGCAGAAATAGGCTGCGCCGTTACAGCTCTTGCGATACAGGTGGTACATTCCGGAAGCAAGTCCGAAAGCAGTTTCAACCCCGGAACGCTTGTTGACTACCTCAACAAAAACGGCGGTCTTGATTCGGAAGGAAACCTTTACTGGGGAGCTGTCACAGGACTGGTAAGCAGCTTTACATACGAAAAGCGCGCAAGCTTTTCCGCACAGAATAAATCGACTATTACAAAAGAACTCACCTCGTACATAAACAGCGGCTATTACGTTATAATGTCCGTTGAATACGACGGCCATTGGGTGGCTATCGACACGATAAAAAACGGCGTCGTATATATGATGGATCCGGCACAGAACAAAAGTACAGATCTTTTCAGTTACTATAACGTAAACGGTATGCTTCAGGTAAGGCTTTACAAAGGAAAAAATACGCCTGCCAAAATAGATCAATCAACCACGCCGACTACCGCTTATCTGACAGGTCACTATAAGACCACGGACGCTCTGAACCTGAGAAGCTCCTACAGCACTTCGTCAAATATACTCCTTACTATCCCCAAAGACAAGACAGTCGTTGTAACGCGAGTTTATAATAACGAATGGGGTCAGACCGAGTATAACGGCAAAAGCGGCTGGATATACCTTGAATACACAAATTATACGGAAAGCTCATATACATACAAAACGGGCAATTACAAATGCAATGTAAGCGACGGAGTAAATATGCGAAGCGGTATCGGCACAGACAAATCTGTCGTATGCCTTGTGCCGTACAACGCGACCGTTAAAATAAGCTCTGTAAGCAATAACTGGGGCAAAGCCACATATAACTCACAGACGGGCTATATCTGTATGGAATACCTCACCTACGCTGCGACAACTACTGCCGCCACAACAACAAAACCAACGACCACGACCACAACTACAACAACTACTGCGACCACAGCCAAAACCACAGCTTCGACTACGACGTCTGCCACCACCGCAGTAACCGCAACGCTCCCGGTTATCAAGGGAGATATAAACAGGGACGGAGAAATAAATAACGACGACGTTTTAGCGCTGAATTTATATTTGAATAACCCCGTAAAATTAGAACCGATCGAATTGTTTATATACGATGTAAATACCAGCGGAACAGTCGAGGAAATAGACGCTGTGTATCTGATGAAGCAAATAAAGGGTTAGGAGTTTTTTACAAAATGAACTGGACAGAAGCTGTGATATATACTTCAACCGAGGGAATAGATATCTTATGCGCCTCTCTGCCGGATATCGGAATAAAGGGATTCTCTATTACGGATTCCGAGGATTTCAATGAATTTCTTCAGAACAAGAACGGAAAATGGGACTATATCGACGAAGATCTTATGGGACTTAAAAACTGCGAACCGAGCGTCACCGTATATATTCCCGAAAACGCTCAGGGCGGAGAACAGCTCATCTCTCTGAAAGAAATGCTCAAAGGCATGAAAGAACGCGACGTTCAGAATCGTTGGGGCAGACTCGAGGTCGAACTCAGATCTGTCAAGGAGGAGGACTGGGCGAACAACTGGAAGCAATACTTCAAACCGCTTAAAATCGGAAAAAAGCTTCTTATAAAGCCGTCATGGGAAAACTATGACAATACCGACTGCCGTACTGTTTTGGAGATCGATCCGGCGTCAAGCTTCGGAACAGGTCAGCACAACACCACAAAGCTTTGTCTTGAGCTTCTCGAAAAGGCGATAAAGCCCGGGGACAGGCTTCTCGATATCGGCTGCGGAAGCGGCATACTTTCGATAGGCGGCATGCTTCTCGGCGCAAAGGAAGCTATGGCTGTCGATATCGAGCAAAACGCTGTAGAAACCGCCGCAGAGAATGCCGCTAAAAACAATATTTCAGGTGAAGCTTATAAGACGTTGTGCGGCGACATTATTTCCGATGAACCGCTCAGAAACCGTGTCGGCGGAGGGTACGACATAATAACCGCAAATATCGTTGCGGACGTCCTTATCGCAATGGGAGGACTTTTCAAAGGTTTTCTGAATACCGATTCAACGCTTATTATTTCCGGCATAATAACCGAAAGAAAATCAGAGGTCATACGCGCAGTTACAGATGCTGGATTCAGGGTCGTTGAAGAATCTGAAAGCGAAGGCTGGGCGGCTGTTATGCTTAAAACCTAAATAAAAGACAGACATTCATAAAGAATTTTTCGTGAGCGCTATGGCGTTTTTATTGACAATGTAACAGCTTTGATTTATAATTATTATTAAGATAAAGCAGAATTTATAGAGGAAATCACAATGGAATATATCAGAGTAACAAAAGAAAATATTGATAAGGAACATATTTGCTGCGCCATATCAAATAATAAAGATATACAAGTTTCGTCTAAAAAAGATTGGATGATGAAATGTTTTGATGATGGACTTGTTTTTCTTAAAAGTACAGAAAGAGGAAAATGTTTTATCGAGTATATTCCAGCAGAAAATGCGTGGATTCCTATTATTGCGGAAAATTATATGTATATAGACTGTTTTTGGGTATCAGGTTCATTCAAAGGGCATGGCTACTCAAATGATTTACTTAATGATTGTATTAAGGATTCTAAAGAAAAAGGTAAATCGGGACTTTGTATTCTTTCTTCTACAAAGAAGAAACCATTTTTATCCGACCCAAAATACTTATTGTATAAAGGTTTTAAAGTTGCTGATGTATCAGATGCGGGAATCAATCTAATGTATTTCCCTTTTGATGATAAGGCAATGATTCCGCAGTTTACGGAATCTGCAAGACACCCTCATATTGAAGAAAGTGGATATGTTCTTTACTATACAAGTCAATGCCCTTTTAATAGTAAATATGTACCTATTGTTAAACAGACCGCTTTAGAGAATAATATTCCATTTAAGGCAATTCATATTCAAAGTAAAGAACAGGCACAGATAGTGCCAAGTCCATGCACATCTTATGCAATGTTTTATAACGGAGATTTTCTTACAAATGAACAATTTAATGATAAGAAGTTTTTGAAAATGGTACAATCAAAATAGATAAATTCTGCTTTATGTGTAATCGAATATCAACAATAAGTCCCGAAGTAGTTAATAATTACTTCGGGACTTAAAGCAACACCGCACAAAGATTGTGCGGTGTTGCTTTAAATTTCTTTATGAGTAGACTAACAAGCGTCGTTTTTATTTTTAGAACTTGTCCACAGTCAGTACATATACTGCATTATATAATCATCCATGACAAATCCTCCGTCAATATCGGTAACGGCAGAATCTATAACCTCAAACCCTATATGCTTATAAATCGCTATCGTATCGTCATTATGCTTGTTTACGGTAAGATACACGGCTTTAAGCCGATTTTCCTCCGCAAACCTCTCTATTTCGTTGAGCATAACTCTTGACAGACCGTTTCCGCGGTATTCGAGCTTTACATAAAGCTTGCTCAAAAATACCCTGTCCCCGTCCTTTTTAAAACCGCAGTACGCTGCGTTTTCACCGCCGATACGAAGCATTTTATAATTCATTTCGCCGCTGATCTGCTGTTTCAGAGCGTTAAAGCTCTGAAATTTTTCGAGCATGTAATCGACCTGTGCCTGTCCTATGATAGGTACAAAATGCTGATTCCATATTTCCTTCGCCAAAGCTTCAAGAGCACAAATATCATCATCTGAAACAATATCAATTATGACATGATCCAACCTTATTACCTCCGTTATTTAAGCTTTGTACCGCATCGGCTGCAAAACGCCGATGTTTCTTTGTTCTGATGTGAACAATTCGGGCATATGTTAGCGTTTGCGTTCCGATTATTTGTCTGTACAGCGGCAGAAGCGGTCTGAACAGGCTTTGCGGAGGAAGTTTCAGCAGTAATGACATTTGCGTTTTCGGACGTTTTACTTCCGAGTATACCGATCACGGTAAGTATTATGCCCAGCGCAAGGAGCGCAGCGGAATACGCTATAAACGGCGTCATGGCAGAGCCGAGAAGCTTATCGGCGATCTCCATGTCTTTGCTTATTTTTATCATGACAGACATCGCAAGAACCAAAACCGACGGTACAGCAACGGCAATACCGTATTTGTATACCATTTTTGAAACGCGTCTGTCGTTCGCCTTATAAACGATAAGCCATTGTATGAATATAACAGCCATTAAGACGATCTCAAAAACGACATTTGCATAAGAAAAGAAAGTCTGAACAAATCTTGAACCTATAGCCGTATCGAGAAAATCATTAGAAAATCTCTCAAAACCGTTCAGAGCGGACAGCTCGCCGCGAAGCTCCTCCTTATCGGCGTCAAGAAACCGCAATCCCGCTTCATTTTCAAGAAGCTCTGAATTTTTATCTATAAGCTCGACTATTTCATCGGCTGTTATGTATGGAACTTCATCGCCGCCAAAGCCGAAATCCTGATAAGCTTCGACCTTTTCTATAATAAAATCCTTTATAAACGGATCTTTAAGAAGATTATCGACATTTTCCACCGTTATCCTCGGATCGTCGATAAACTCATCGTATATATACCGGTCGAGCTTTTTTCCGTGATCGATCTCTATATCGGCAAGATCGACCTCTTCTACTGATTTCACAATAAGGTTTTTATTAGCTGTCGTCCTCAATGAAAGCGTAAGGACAAGGCTCATAACCGCAAGCATAAGGATAACAAAACAAATTATGGTATTTACATGCACTATCCCGTTATTTTTTCCCGGCGCTTTTTTTCCGCACTTGCATTTTTCATTTGCAAATACTTTTTTTCCGCAATTTTCACACTGCATCAAATGTTCCTCCAAATCAGATTTAACGTTAAGGCAGAGCCTTAAATAAATTATATCATTCTATACAATTTATGTCAACATAATTTTTATGAAGATTGTGGGGGACTCTGTCCCCCACCCCCCTGCCAAAGGGAATGATTCCCTTTGGAATCCTCATGATTTTTAGTAATACTTCCCCTTGTGGGAAGTATTACTAAAAATAAAAGTACCCATACAGAACATTCTTGGCAAAGATCAGGAGATAAAGCCCCTCAAAATTGCAAATCACAGCTGCTGAACGGTAAATAGTATCAGTTACAGTCCCCGTCTATAAAATAAATCACTATTTTTCGCTTTCGCGACTCACAGCGCAAGCTGTGCCGGAGCGGAAGCTTGATTTTCTTTGGTTCGTTTCTTGCATCAAGGCAAGAAATGAACATATCATTATTTTAAGGGGACGCTTTCACTTGCAAAGCGTCCCCTCTTTGAAAACTATCGTTTTC
>JAMPFN010000079.1 GCA_023664445.1 Clostridium sp.
AGTCCTGCGGACTGTTTTTAGGCGAGGGGACGCCCTGCAAGAGAGGGCGTCCCCTTAAAAGTATTTTTTTGTACAAGCTGCAATTTTATTTTTATAAATCGAATTTGCATAGTATGTTCATTTCTTGCCTTGATGCAAGAAACGAACCAAAGAAGATCAAGCTTCCGCTCCGGCACAGCTTGCGCTGTGAGTCGCAAAAGCGAAAAATAGGGATTGGTTTTATAGACGGGGAATGTAAACGACAGTTTTTAGCGTTCAGCAAATATGGTTTATGGTTTTGAAATTTGAGGCGATTTATCTCCCGATCTTTGTCAAGAATGTTCTGTATGGTTTCCCACATTTTTAGTAATACTTCCCCGAGGGGAAGTATTACTAAAAATCATGAGGTTTCCAAAGGTGACTCCCCGCGGGGTGGGGAGATGTCAGCGAAGCTGACAGAGGGGACGGCTCTGTAAGAGGCATTTCCTTTGGCAGGGGGCTTGGGGGACAGAGTCCCCCCATAAACTTCTCAAAAACTGATTTGCGTGGAATTTTCTCGAATTTTGTTGACAACTCGTATATAATTTGATATAATATTATAAAAGTTGTTATTATGGGAAAAGTGTTCAGATTTTCCTAAATACTAAGAAAGGATCGGATCATGATAAGTAAAGCATACAGAAAATTCGGACAAGAACGCGGAATGAAGTTCTCAAACGGCATCTACTACGGAGAGCTTAACGGTTTTATGACGACTTTAAACGAGGGCAACGGCTATAAGGATATGTACATTTCTGCGCTATGCAGTAAAGATACTATTGACAGTCTTATGGCACAATCAATGGATATCAAGAAGAAATACCGTCTTTTAAGATTTGAGGTAAGCACACACTATGTATACATAACCTTTGCCGACGGAATAGGAGCAATGAAACGCATCAACGCTTTCACAGATGAATTCATGCCGCAGCTGAAAAACTACGGCGTCAGCGGAGCAGAAGTCTGTCCCGAATGCGGAAAGCCCCTTGAATCGGATTTTGTTACCAAAATGATTTTGGGACACGCTATAAGGCTGCATGCAAGCTGTGCCGACGAGATAATAAATCAAATGCGCGATAGTGAAGAAGAATTAGCCAACACAAGCTCAAATGCGGGAAAAGGAATACTCGGTTCCGTACTTTTCGGAATTATCGGAGCAATTCCGTGGGCGATCGTCTATGCTCTCGGCTGGTTTGTTGCATGGCTCGGAGCGTTGATCGGATTCATGGTTGTAAAGGGGTACCAAAAATTCGGAGGAATTGTAAAAAAGTCCGTAATTCCGATATTCGCAGTAATCATGATCCTATGCGTTATATTCGGTCAGTTTTTGGGCGATGCGATAACCTTGGGATATTATATCCAGACAGGCGAAGCAGACATTGCATTTTCGGAAATACCAAGCTTTATAATTTATCTGCTTCAGGAGGAGCCCGAATACAAAGCGTCATTTATCGGAAACATAATTATCGGCATCATATTTGCGGGATTGGGTGTTTTCGGTATATTCCGCGGACTTATTTCATCGGTATCTTCCCAAAGTCAAAAAGTTAAGGATCTGGAAAATTAAATCATATTTTAAATAACAATAGTCCTGATTTTAAAATCAGGACTATTGTTTTTATTACGCCTTTCCGATAGAACCGAAAAGCTCCATTTTTTCCTTAACAGTCGCCTTGATAGCTTCAAATCCCGGTGCAAGAAGCTTTCTCGGATCAAATCCCTTGCCCTGCTGATCCTTTCCTGCTTCAATATACTTTCTTGTAGCGTCCGCAAATGAAAGTTGGCATTCTGTGTTAACGTTGATCTTGGCAACGCCGAGTGAGATAGCCTTTTTGATCATATCCTCGGGAATACCCGTACCGCCGTGAAGTACAAGAGGCATATCGCCGACCTTATCCTTAACAGCAGCAAGCGTATCGAATGAAAGACCCGCCCAGTTTTCGGGATATTTGCCGTGGATATTTCCAATACCTGCCGCAAGCATCGTTACGCCCAGATCAGCGATAGACTTGCATTCGTCAGGATCGGCACACTCGCCTGCGCCGACAACTCCGTCCTCCTCGCCGCCGATAGAACCGACTTCAGCTTCGAGTGAAAGTCCGAGATCGTTGCATGTCTTAACAAGTTCGGTCGTCTTTGCGATATTTTCTTCGATCGGATAGTGTGAACCGTCAAACATAACAGATGAGAAACCTGCTTCTATACAAGCCTTAGCGCCCTCAAATGAGCCGTGGTCGAGGTGAAGCGCTACGGGAACTGTTATATTGAGTTCTTCGAGCATACCCTTTACCATGCCGACTACAGTCTTATAGCCGCACATATATTTTCCGGCGCCCTCGGAAACACCGAGAATAACCGGCGAATTGAGTTCCTGCGCTGTAAGGAGAATAGCCTTTGTCCATTCAAGATTGTTAATGTTGAACTGACCAACCGCATATTTTCCTTCTCTTGCCTTATTAAGCATTTCCTTAGCTGAAACTAACATTATATGTCCTCCTAAATAAAAATATTTTAGGCAATACCGAAAAGTCTGACTGCACAATCTGCACACCTAATTTAATCAGTACTTCCCTAACATAATTATTATAACTCAAATTTCTAAAAAAAGCAATGGAAAATGTAAAAAAATATCATTTGCCCAGAAATTTTATGAAAATATCCACCGATGCCGCATGATTAAAACTTTTTTTACCGTCGGTTTCGGTAAGGCAGCCATCTATCAGGTCTTTAATACTTCCCTGATTTTCTTCGGCGTCGCCGAAGCCCCCATGTCCGCAAATATAATATTCGGCAGTCGAGGTATTAACTACCATTAATGCGGCGCTGTCAGAGCTTAACGTATAATATTTTTGAAAATGCTCCTCCGTATAATCGCTCAGACTTTTCTCCCCCGTACCGCCGCTGAATATGACCGCAAGGCTTTCGCCGTCGCCACATGCAGACGAAAGCGTTTCGTTTAACGAAATTATTTCTTCCTTGCCAAGCTTGTTTGTACGGTCTATGGCAAATTCAGGAAGATTAAGCTCCAAAAGCTCAAATACCTTAGCCGTCGCGGCGGTATAATCGCCCGTAACAAGCATAGGAGATATCTCGGCGAAAAGCATTTCTACCTGCGAATCCGAAATAAAATGTCCGGGAGCGCCTTTACGCAATATATAGTCGTTTCCCGTGTCATTATTTATCAGAAACATTATTCCGTTTGAAGCGTTATAAAGCTTTTTATACTGCTCCTCGGCATATTCGGCAGCGGATTTTTTTCCTATGTTATCTGTAATAACTACTGCGCAGTTTATTTTAAAGGTGTTGGATATCCATGCCGCATATTTATTGATCTCGTCATATTCGGAAGCGGACAGCGTTTTTGCGGTATCTATCACAAATTGCTTATCGGTGTCGATCTCTCTGTCACGCTCGGCAAGCGTAGGCTCTGCGTTTTCCTCGTCGGCAGGCTTTGACTCTCCGGCAGCTGATTCCGCCGACGATGACGAACTGCTGTCCGAAGAATTTTTATTTGTTTTTTCACATCCGCTCAAAACCATAAGAGCGGTAAGCGATATCAAGATGATTCTGTATAATTTTTTCATAGAACAACTCCATTCAGGCAAGACAGCAACAGGTACGCTCCTGCCAGACAATTTAATTTTTTAGAAGCCTATGGGGGACTCTGTCCCCCAAGCCCCTGCCAAAGGAAATGATTTCCTTTGGAATCCTCATGATTTTTAGTAATACTTCCCCTTTGGGGAAGTATTACTAAAAATGTGAGAAACCATACAAAACATTCTTGACAAGGATCAGGAGATAAAGTGCCTCAAATTTCAAAACCGTAAACCATATTTGCTGACACTAAAAAAGCGCCATTTACAGTCTCCGTCTATAAAAACAGTTAATATATTCGCTTTCGCGACTCACAGCGCAAGCTGTGCCGGAGCGGAAGCTTGATTTTCTTTGGTTCGTTTCTTGCATCAAGGCAAGAAATGAACATACTACGAAAATTTTATCAGCGTTTACTTACAACGCTCTGCTATAGTAATTATATATGTTTATTCCGAAATTGTCAACAGAATGCATAAATCAATTTTTTAGAATTATTAGGCGCTTTATCTCTCGCCCTTTTCCAAGAACGATTCGTATGGGTTACTCACATTTTTTTAATATTTCCCCTTGGGGAAATATTAAAAAAATCATGAGGATTCCAAAGGGAATCATTCCATTTGGCAGGGGGCTTGGGGGACAGAGTCCCCCATAAACTTCTCAAAAATTTATTTACGCAGTCAACAGAATACAAACTCTTGCAAATTTTTTTCTTATAAGGTATAATTTATTTATACTAAATGATAAAAATAATTTGTTGTTTAGTATAAATAAAAATTTAAAATTCCAAATAAATTTATCATTTAATATAAAATCACAGGAGGAATCAAATGGATTACACCTCAAAAAACAATGACATGTTGCTTTATCAGCCCGATTTCGACCTTGACGAAACGCTCGACTGCGGTCAGGCGTTCCGCTGGGAAAAAGCAGACTGCGGATACAACTGTACATACAACGGATATTTTCTTGACAGACCGCTGAAAATCTCTTATGACGGTGAACGATTTATTTTCCATGATACAAGCGAGGAAGATTTTTTGTCGATATGGGTAGACTATTTTGATATGTCGACAGATTACGGAAAAATAAAATCACAGCTTTCCAAAGACGAAACGTTAAAAAAAGCCTGCGATTTTGCAGGCGGCATAAGACTTCTGAAACAGGACAGCTGGGAGTGTCTTTGCTCGTTTATTATTTCCCAAAACAACAATATTCCTCGTATAAAAGGAATAATATCGAGGCTTTGCGAGCATTACGGACATTTCCCGTCAGCCGTAGAGCTTGCCGCAGAAACAGTCGAAAGTCTTGGCTATCTGCGATCCGGATTCCGCGCCAAATATATTATAGACGCCGCCGTAAAAACCGCCTGCGGTATGATAGATCTTGAAAAAACAGCGCAAATGCCGATCGAAGAAGCGAGAAAAAGTCTTATCAGCATAAAAGGCGTCGGTCCGAAGGTCGCCGAATGCGTTTTGCTTTTCGGAATGCACAGGACAGAAGCTTTTCCCATTGACGTCTGGATAAAAAGAGTTATGGAAAATTATTACCCGAACGGTCTGCCCGACTGCACAAAGGGGATAGAAGGAATAGCGCAGCAATATTTATTTCATTATATAAGGCAACACCTCACAAAGACCGCCTGACGGCTTTTCACCAAATATGCTTGCAAATTTTCTGTCATTTTTCACAAAAACTTCTTGACATACACCAGTATGCCTGCGGCGTTTTTATGTAATCTGACAAAAAATCTGACTTCGCATCTACCGCACAATCTTTGTGCGGTATTGCCGTAAGAAATTTGGAAAAATAATAAAAAAATTGAATTTACTGCCGGTAATATAAGTTTTCAACACAAAAAAACAATCCGCAAACGCAAGTTTTCCACCCTTTCCACAAGGTTTTCAACGGCTTTATGCCGAGTTTTCCACTTTTTCCACAGAGTTTTCAACATTTAGTTAAACATAAAACATTTACAATCTGTATATAAAATCCATTTTCAGGTAAAAATATAATATATAATATTTTGTCTTGAAACGGAGGAAAACATAAATGATAAAAGGCGTAAACAAAAAAGTCATTGAGGTAAACGATCCCAGAAGCATATATTTTGAAAAGGCTGTGATGTACCTAAGACCAAATCTCAGCAGCGTTTCCGCAAAACTCCTGAAAGCAGAGGCGCAGCACATACTTCACAGCATGAGCCCTACGCGTTCAAAATATAACGCTCTGAAAAAAACGGCGATCGCTCTCGCATGCTTTGCCGCAGGATTTTTTGGCGCGTCATGCGCTTTTCTTATTTTTGAATTTTCCTGAAATTATCTCTTGTAATTTTTTTTAAAAAATGATATAATAGATATAATAATAAGTGTATTTTCAGCAGACCTCCTCGGAAACCGAAGAAATGCTGAACGACACAAAATCAACGATTACGAAAGAATGATCTTATGGACGGAAAAAAAAACGACGAAAATATAATATGCGGAAGAAATCCCGTTTTAGAAGCGCTTAAATCCGGAACCCCTATCGACACCGTTTATATCAGCGGCGAGGGCGGCATACTCGGAAAAATACGCTCTATGGCAAAGGAAAACGGAGCGGTCGTCAAAAATACCGACAGCCGGACTCTTGACCGCCTTACAGACGGCAAAGCGCATCAGGGCGTTGCCGCGTTGGGCGCTTGCGCGGAATACGCGTCCATTGAAGACATACTTGCCGTTTCAAAGGAAAAAGGTACAGAGCCCTTTATAATTATATGCGACGAGATCGAAGATCCTCACAACCTTGGAGCTATCATCAGAACAGCCGAAGCGGCAGGCGCTGACGGTATCATTATCCCCAAACGCAGAAGCGCGTCGCTTAACGCTACCGTATTCAAAACGTCGGCAGGTGCGGCAAGCTGGCTACCGGTGGCAAGAGTTTCAAATCTTGCGGCGGCTATAGACAAGCTCAAGGAAAACGGCGTATGGATATACGGCACAGACGCTTTAGGGCAAAGCTATGACGAAGTTGATTTAAGCGGCGGAATAGGTCTTGTTATCGGTTCCGAGGGCTTTGGCATCGGAAGACTTATAAAGGAAAAATGCGATTTTCTGCTGAAACTGCCGATGTACGGCAAAATAACATCTTTAAACGCGTCGGTCGCGGCAGGAATCTTTATGTACGAAGCTGTAAGACAAAGAAACGCTCGATCATATCAGAAATGACTGAGCTTAACATAAATTGGAGATTGATATAAATGTCAAAAAATTACACGCTCGATGATATACTTAAAGAATATGATAAAAAAGAAGATAAACCGACTGTAAGGAAACCGGCGTCACCGCCTCCTGTAAGCTCCGGAAACATACAAAATACCGGCTATATCAATATATCAAAAGCTGTTTCCGGTAAAGGACAGACAATAGCCTACAGTCTTGACGATATTGAAGAAATAAACGCCCCTGAAAAGAAACCTGCTCCCAGTCACGCTTCAAGTAAATTTCAGGTCACAGACGTCAGCAGACCTAATGTTTCATATATAAACTCCGTTAAAGAGGTAGTTAAAAATCCTGCCGATCTGCCGCCAAGACCGACGGATCAGATAAAGGATTATGACGGAGCTGTTCTGACAAAGCCTTATTCCAACGACGAATATGCGCCGAAAGTCAGAAAAATGAGCAATTCGACAAGAGCTAAGGAAATGCGCGGAAAACGCAAAAAGAAAAAGCAGCCCGAATTTACATACGAAAGAGAATCGCCGGACGGCGTTTATACAAAACCGCAGAAAAGGCACAAAAAATTTATCGTGTCGCATGACAGTGAAAAAATAACCGAAAAGGATAAAATGGCTGCCGTGGATCTTTCAACAAACGCTGACCCGGAAATGCTCGATATAAAGCTTGAAGCAACGCATGAACCTGTTGAAAAGATTGAAAAAAAGCCGAAAGAGCCAAAGGATCATGCGATCATCAAGGATTACGACAGTTATGAAAATCCAAAGGAAATAAAACGTTCGATATTTGAACTTGAATCAAGCTTTTCATTTAGGTTTCTGATATTATCCATTCTGTTTATATTTTCGGCTTTCATATCAGCCGGGAACTCTATCGGTATTCCCGTTCCCGAAATACTGACGCCTAAAAACCCGGAATTCTATTCGGGAGTTCAGCTTATAGTCGTTATATTGTCTATGATGATTTCCATAGACACCGTTAAAAGCGGTATTATAAAGCTGTTCAAATTCAAAGCCGATACGGACAGTCTTGCCGCATTTGCGTCGTTTGCAGCAGCCGCCGCCGCTATAGCCTGTATAATAAATCCGGGACAGCTCTCGGCAGGAAATATACATATCTACACTCCTATCGCTATCCTTTCAATGGTTTTCAATTCGATCGGGAAAAGACTTATCCTCAAAAGAGCTGAAATGAACTTTGATTTTACGGCAAAAGAAAAAAACAAATACGCCGTTTTCTGCGTCGAGGACGAAATAAGGTCGGAAAGCTTTACAAGAGGGACTATAGGCGACTTCCCGATTCTTGCAGGCATGAAGAAAACAAACTTCTTCAAGGACTTTTCAAAGTATACCTTCTCTGTTGACGGCGCTGACAAGCTTTGCAGACCGTTTGTACCTTTTATAATAATAATGTCTGCTCTTGCCTCGATTGCAATAACGCTTGTCAAGACAAGAAATCTGGATAAAAACGCCTTGTCGTTCGCTCTTTCCATTTTCACATTATATATAAGCGCGTCCTCATGCGCGGCTCTTCCGCTTATTGCCAATATACCGCTTGGAAAAGCCGCAAAAAAATATTCGCGGAATCATGGAATAATGCTTGGCTATCAGAGTGTCGAGGATTTCTATGACACCAATTCAATTATGGTAGACGCCGGAAAGCTGTTTCCGACAGGCTCTATAACGCTTTCCTCGATAAAGCTTTTTTCCGACACAAAGATAGATGACGCTATTCTTAACGCGGCAAGCCTTACAGAACATGCGGACAGCGTTTTAAAGGATCTCTTCGGAGATGTTGTCGCGGGAAAGGTAATGATACTCAAGCGTGTTGAAAATTACGTATATGAGGATTCAATGGGGATCTGCGGCTGGATAGACAATAAGCGAGTGCTGCTTGGAAACCGTGAGCTTATGCAAAGCCATAATATCGAGGGTATCCCTACGAAAACCAAGGAAACCGAATTTACCGAAGGCGGCAAGGACGCTGTTTATCTTTCGGTATCGGGAAATCTTTCTGCAATGTTCATTATTGAAATATCGGCAACAGCCGCTGTTAAAACCGCAATGAAGCGTCTTGAAAAAAATGATATGGCAGTGGTCGTAAAAGCTATAGATCCGTTCATCACCATAAATCGTATTTCGACAATATTCAATTTTACCGAGGATCTTTTGAAAATCGTTCCAACAAGAATGCTGACAGATTATGACGCCGAAACCGCCAAAACAAAAAAAGTCAGCACTTCCCTTGCTTGTTCGGGAAAATTCAACTCTTTTGTAAATCTGCTGATGTCGGCAAAATCTATCAAGAAAACCGTTTCATTGGGGATCGTTTTGCAGTCTGTTTCGGCAATACTCGGTATGGGTATAGTAACGCTGAACTGCATTATGAATACATTTACAGATCTTTCTCCGGCATGGATGCTCGGCTATAATCTTATATGTATTGCCGTAACTTCTATTATTATCGGTGTCAGAAAAATATGAGAATATGTTATAAAACTGATCCCTCGCTTTTTAAGCGAGGGATTTCAGCATGTATAAAAAATGGTTTAGAAGACGCTTTCACTTGCAATTCAAAACCCAAACGCCAATATTAAGATACGCCGCAAACGCTGTCCACAGCAAATACGGCAAGTTCAAATACGCTGAAACACGGCATATTCTGAAAAATACCGCAACCATACAAAAAATCAAAATAAGAAGCAGCAGTATAACAGCTGCGGAAAGAGCGATAAGCTCAAATCTGAAAAAAACAATGCTCCAGATAAAATTCACTGCAAGCTGAACAGAATATACGGTCATTGCATTTTGTTTTTCCCTTTGCGGCGCATCCGAACTGTAAACCATATAAGCGGATATGCCCATAAGGGCATACAATATACCCCATACTATAGGAAAAATCCAACCGGGCGGTGAAAACGGAGGTCTGATAAGCTCGTTATAAAATGAAAATGTATTTCCGGCAATAATTCCCGAAAAAGCCCCTATAAGCTCCGCCCCAACGATAAATATAAGCAATTCTGTTATTTTTATTTTTTTCATAAGCCGCCTCATTTCTTTATATAATATTAAGGAAGTACTGATTAAATCGGTACTTCCTTAAATTATATGACGACTTTTTCAGCTTATGAACCGGAAATGAATGTTTTTATCTATTTTGAGCCTTGATCTCCTGACACTTCAAAACAAATCCTTCCGCATCATATACATTTTTGAATTCTATAGTTTCTTCTTTATTGTACAATATACATATTCTTTGACAAGATTTAAAATGATCTGTTATTCCCGAATAGTTAAAAATGTCCTCTATGTCATCAAATTCAGCATGAAAATGCTTTTTTGAGAAAAACTTTTTACTGAATCCGTACAAACCGCTGCTTGTCAGGCATAATTTACTTGACTTAGTATTATGTCTTTCAGCTAATGAATAAAGATATGTAAATGCAGCCGACAAAATCAAATTCGCTATTAATTTAACAGCAAAGTATATCTCAAAACTTCGCTCAGCAATATTAGCGAAAAACAAATAAAAATAATCCTGATAAACATGTAATTGCAGCATCTCAAAATTCGGGAAAATAAAACAAAACACAAACAGACACGGCAAAAATATTTTCACAGGAAATTTTGATATTCTGCATTCTATTTTGGCTCTGCAAATTATATCTTCTTCACGATACACGACAAAATACCTCCTTTTCGTAAATACCTTTAAGGAAACTTCTTAATTCTTTTCAATCGGAACCCAGATCTGACTTTTATAATTCTCAGCTGTCATATCTCCTTCAGGATATGCTTCAATATCCAATTCACAAGTGGGCTTATAACCTGAAGTCGGGAAAAATTCTGAACATAATTCATGCCAAAGCTTTTGTATTGCATCAGGCATAGCACCAGTACATTCTGCTGTTACCCATGTTCTTTCAGGAATAGCGTTGACACGGAAGCCTTTTGGTGCAACTGTATCAGGCGCACACTCGACAGCTATAGAGTAATCGAAGCTTTCACAGTCGGTATGCCCGTTTCCGTAACAGATACCAAAAATAAAACTGCTGTCTGACGCATATTTCAACAGTTTTTCTATAGTACCGTCCTTATGTGCCCTGTCCCAGAATTCCGGAATAGTATTTTTATTCTGCTCACCGGCTACCGTGTGACATTCAGTCCTTTCAAGTATAGTGAACGAATCCTTTGTTATGATTTTGTAATCCATATAATTTCCGCCCTTCAATATTATCTGCACTTTAAAGCGTGAAAATGATTTGAGCTTAGCGTCACTCTGTCTTGCTTCAGACGGCGTTATGCCATGAAAACGTACAAACGCCCTTGTAAAGCTTTCAGGAGATTCGTAACCATACTTCAATGCAAGATCAATTATCCTTACATCTGTACTTTTAAGCTCGCTGCCGGCAAGTGTGAGCCTTCGGTTACGAATATATGCACCAACCGTTATACCGCACAATATTCCGAATATTTTCTGAAAATAATACGGCGAACACAACGCATACGACGATATATTATTATAGTCTATCTCCTCGTAAAGATGTTCTTCAATGTAATCAACAGCATTCTGAATACCCTCAGCCCAGTTCAATTTGATTCCTCCCTTTAGTGCAGTCTTATTATAGCATAATATGCGGCGGAAATCCTGACTTTTTTTGCTTTTTTATGTTAAATTTTAATTATGCTGTATTACTTTTTCAATTGATATGCTAATAAAAAAGAGAACCACCAAAATGATTCTCAAAGTAAAATGGCTCCCCAAGTTG
>JAMPFN010000007.1 GCA_023664445.1 Clostridium sp.
AAGTTCAAGACAATCTGTTGTCGTAATTCGGCGGTATCTTAAATTTCTTTGAAGTCATACTGACGTATGTCAATAAGTTTGTGTAAGATGACGGAAAATTTACAAGCAGATTCGTGCAAAGCCGTCAGTCGGTAATTGTGCGGTGTTGTCTTAATTTCCATTCCCCCTCAAAAAAGCCGTATTGACTTTTTTGGGTTTTTGTGATACAATAAGCGTATAAACGCTGATTACTTTATTAAGGCAATACCGCACAAGGATTGTGCCGAAAATGCGCAATCAGATTTTTTGTGTAAGATGACGGAAAATCTGCAAGCAGATTCGGCGAAAAGTCGTCAGGCGGTCTTTGTGCGGTATTGCCTTAAGTCTTTGCAGATATGTAAATTTTCGATTTGCTTCCTGCATATCGAACGGGTTTATATTAGAACCTGTTCACATAAAATATATCACACATCTTTTTGGCGAATTTTATCACTAATTGCGTTAAAATTTCTTGAAATACGCAAGTATGCCTGCAAAACTTTGCCTTATTATTGACAAAATCATGCTCAAAAATCTGCATAATTCTTTTATGTGAACAGACTCTAATGAGGCTTTGTTGCCTATATCATTTCTTGTAAATTTGTGGGAAACCATTTTGGAGAGAATAAAAATTGAAAAATCAAAATATTGAGCAAAGTAAACGGAAAATCACCGTAAAACAGCTCGGTAAAGTGCTTATGGTGGCGCTGATGATTCTTGCGGTTTTCGTTGGAGTGGCGCTTCTCTATTCCGTTGTGACTAACAAGATAATTGATCTGTCGGTTCGCTCCATGAACGAGTTAACTCTTCATGATGAAACCTCCATTTTAAAATCTTTGGAGTACCGTTGGAACACGCTTTCGGGGATCGGCGAAGAGTGCCGCCAAGCTAAATGTAAAACGGTTCACGAGCTTATGGAACAGCTGAATCTCAAAGGCAGCAGCGTGGATTGCCTTGACATTGCTCTTGTCGACGAGGACAACGAGATCTACTACAGTTCTATGTTCACTTCCAAGGATGAGAATATCATCTCTTTTTGTCAGGCTAACGAGAAGCGTTTCGCGGTCAGGTACGACGGTATGGGTCAAAGCGTGGAAAGCCGCAACGAATGTCTGCTTTTAGGTGTAAAGATCAAGCCGTTTACCGTAGAGAATAAAACTTTTACGCATATGATATGCCGTTATCATATCAACTCTCTCGCAGATGAACTGAAGATCGACTGTTACGACGAACAGGGCTACAGCAGCGTAGTCGATCATGACGGCAATTACATAGTGAATCTGAATCACAGCCACAGCGTCAGCAAACGGGATAATTTTTTTACGGATATTTCCGAATACCGCTTAAATGACGGTATGACCGTTGATGAGATCCGCAAAAATATCGATAAAAACGAAGCTTTCACCATCTCCTTTGAAACTGACAGCGGCGGCGAATTGATGCGTTTTACGCCTATAGAAGAAGTAGATTGGTATTTTGTGATGTCGGTTTCACGTTCTGTTTTCGAGCATCAGAGCTTAGAACTTATGCGAATAGTAATACTGATATTTATCGCCATGGGAACCGTAGTGGTGCTTGTTTTTGTGTTGGCTCTGCGCAATCGTCAGTCCGCGGTACGGGCAAAGGTCGACCAGAAGCATCGCGAAGAGCTTAACAAAGCGTTGACTATGGCAGAATCCGCGAACCGTGCCAAAACCACGTTTCTGAATAATATGTCGCACGATATCCGCACACCGATGAACGCGATCATCGGATTTACCAACCTCGCGTCAAAGCACCTTGACAATGCGGAACAGCTCAAGGATTATCTCGGAAAGATCAGCCAGTCATCCGCTCATTTGCTGAGTCTGATAAACGACGTGCTGGATATGAGCCGTATCGAATCGGGAAAGGTCGTTATCGAGGAAAAACCCGAAAATTTGGCGGATATACTTCAAAATGTACGCAACATTATTCAGACGGACATTCACTCAAAACAGCTGAAGCTGTACGTTGACGCGGTAAACGTTATCGACGAGGATATCTACTGCGATAAACTGCGGCTCAATCAGATACTGCTAAATCTTCTGTCCAACGCTATGAAGTTTACTCCGGCGGGAGGCACTGTTTCGCTTCGTCTTATCGAAAAGGAAAGAAGCCACGAGGGGTACGGCAATTATGAGCTTCGTGTAAAGGATACCGGGATCGGAATGAGCCAGGAGTTCGCCGCGACGATATTCGAGCCGTTTACGCGTGAGCATACTGCCACGGTAAGCGGTATTCAGGGAACGGGACTCGGTATGTCCATTACAAAGAATATAGTGGATATGATGAATGGAACGATAGAAGTCCATAGCGAAAAAGATAAAGGTACGGAATTTATTATTAATTTGTCGTTTAGACTTCGGGACGAATGCAAGGATCCGATTGTCATACCCCATTTGGAAGGCGTACACGCTTTGGTTGCCGACGATGATATGGATAGCTGCCAAAGCGTCAGTCAGATGCTACGTTATGCGGGTATCAGAGCCGAATGGACTATGTACGGAAAAGAAGCTGTTGCCCGCGCTAAAGAGGCAGTCGAGATCGGCGATAGTTTTGGGATCTATATAATAGATTGGCAAATGCCCGATCAGGACGGTTTGGAAACCGTTCGGCGCATTCGTAAGATCGTTGGAGATGAGCCGCCGATACTACTGTTGACCGCTTATGACTGGTCGGACATAGAAACGGAAGCGTGGGAAGCAGGTGTAACGGATTTTATAGGCAAACCGCTGTTTCCGTCTGTGCTGAACCGAACGCTGGCACAGCTGTACGACGAAACTGCCGAGCAGCAAACGCCCGAAGAAAGCGAATCCGTTTCCTTCAAAGGTCGCCGGCTGCTTTTGGTAGAAGATAACGAGCTGAACCGCGAGATCGCGACGGCGATCCTCGAAGAATGGGGATTTTTGATAGAAACCGCAGAAAACGGTCAAATAGCTGTTGACACCGTAAAGGCTTCCGAACCGGGTTATTTTGACGCAGTTCTTATGGACGTTCAGATGCCTGTGATGAACGGTTATGAAGCAAGTCAGGCTATACGTGCGCTTGATGATCCAGAACTGTCCAAGATACTTATCATAGCTATGACGGCAAACGCCTTTGAAGAGGATAAACAAGAAGCAATCAATTCGGGAATGAACGACCACATAGGCAAACCGATCGATGTTCCGACGCTCTTGAAAACATTAAAAAAATATTTATCATAAAAGGAGATAATTGATGAAAAAGAAAGCTGTTTTTAGTTTTTTACTTGCTGCTGCAATGACATGCGGACTTCTCACAGGATGCTCGGATAAACATGAAAAAAAAGCTTCCGTAGTTCTTAATGTCAAATGTCCTGCGCTTCAAATGAACGATCACCTCGGAACGGGAGTTACAAACACAGCTCAATTTTTACAAAAGGCTGCCGACGATTTCTGCAAGCAATACGAGGACGCGAATGTGACTGTTAACCTTATCGAGTTCGAGCAGACGGGCGAGGACGCCGAGATCCTTGAATGCTTTGATACTTCGGATGCTGCCGACGTACTGTTCGAGGGATATTTCAATATGTCAACCTACATTCATACGGGCAGAGTCGTGCCGCTTGACGATATTATCAGCGATGATATGAAAGCTGATATCTATCCGAGCTATTGGACGGAGAGTCAGCTCAACGGAAAGACGTATATGATGCCGTTTTATACGGCGCAAAATACGCTTTCTTTCAATGCCGATCTGTTCCGTGAGGCAGGTCTGGAGGAATTCATTAAAGAACCCGACGTTATTCAAAATTGGACGGAGGAGCAGTTTGAATATATATTAAAAACGCTGAAAGAAAACCTATCGGACAATGTTTCTCCTATGATGATGTATGCTGCAGACAATCAGGGCGATACTCACATTATGACGCTGCTCAGGTCTTTCGGATGTCCGCTGTTCGATGAGAACGGACGATTCTGTGTAAATACTTCCGAAGGCATAACGGCTTTGAAATGGATCAAGGAATGCAATGACAAGGGATATTTTCCATCTAAAGCAGATACCTTGGTCATTTTGGATAATTATAATCAGTTTATTAACGGTCAGTTGGCGCTTTATATCAATAATGTGGCTCAGGAAACGAACTGCCGAAAGGAAGGCGGCTTTGATATTTATTCCGTCAACTTCCCGAATTTCGCCGATTTGAACGGACAAGGTCTGGCAACTGTTTTTACTTCCGGATTTGAGGTGTTTGATAACGGAGATGCGGATAAGCTCAAGGCAGGAAAAGCGTTTGTAAAATTTATTTATGAAAGCGATTATAAGGACTATATGACGGGAGCGCAGCCGTGCAGCGAAAGCGTGGCGGAGAAATATGCCGACGCTTTGAAGAGCGAAAGCAAGTACATCAACAATAGCCAAGCAAATGTGAATCTTACAGGCAACAATCCAAACTGGCGCGGCGTTCGTGCAGCGTTCTATCTCAACATACAGGATCTGCTTTTCGGAGATAAAACTCCCGAGGAGATCGCGGCAAACATTGACGCGTCCTGCAATGCGGCAATAGAGGAAGGTTACGCTACCAGCAAACTTCACGATTAACGAATGTTTAAGGCAATACTGCACAAAGATTGCCTTAAAATCTGCATATAAAATCCTTTTGCCGACATTATGTTGGCAAAAGGATTTTTTTGAACTATAGCGTAAATAGCTTTTTACGATTTATTAATTTTAAGGCAATACCGCACAAAGATTGTGCATCAGGTGCGCAGTCAGATTTTTCGTCAGATTGTACAGAAATTTCGCAGGAATACTTTCGTATTTCAAGAAATTTATGTGTAAGATGGCGGAAAATACGCAAGCAGATGATGTGCAAAACCGTCAGACATGCTTTGTGCGGGTTGCCTTAATACATACAAGCCTTATCTGATCTATAATATTACATACTGCGTATACGCCGATACATATTCCCCAAACAATAAGAAGATATATCCAAAAACTTTGCTGATAAAAATCGGGCGTTTTCAAGAATGAAAACTGTTCCCATATTATGTCCCTCATAAGCGGATTTTCATGTATAAGGTACACGGCAATATTGCTTCTCGCGATAGTGTTGACAATTTTTGACGAAAAGTTAAGACTTCTGAAAAACAATATCAGCAATACGCATTGGATAATAACGATCGGATTATCGCTTCGCTTGAATAATTTTTCATACCATTCAGCGTTACATGTCAAGAAGAGATTCAAGCCCCAAAGCGCAAAGAATCCTACAAGCGGCAATATATCAGTACCATGTTTTTCTTTCGTGAATCTTTTTACATATCCGCCGAGAATATAAAGGAATACAGCCATGTAGAGAGATTTTCCCGCTTCGTTTACTACAACCTGACCAAGCGCGAATACTTTATTTATATTTTTTATCTTTGTAAGATTTGTCCAGATCGTAAACAGGAAAAATAACACACCCGTCAAAAGCCCGTACTGTTTTTTATCGAGCGCTGAAAGGAACATATTCAGATACGGCGACAAAAACATTACAATAAGATAATTTGTCATAAAAAACCATGTACGGTTGAAAAACGGGAAAAACGCTCTTATAACATCAAATTCGTCAATTTCCGTAAGTCCGTTTATATTCAAGTCCAATATGCCTGCAATTATACATAACGCAGTTATTGAAATGCTGTAGAACATCATAGTGTTATTGACGTGAAAGCCTTTTTTTAAATTCTTTTTAATATCGATTTTCTTCTCAACCGAAAAGTATCCGCTAAGCATGAACAAAAGCGGCACGGGGCATCGGCACATAAGCCATTGTGCAAGATACAGCAGCTTTTGGCGTCCTTCAAGTTCAAAAGCCATTTGTTCATAGCCGCCATAGTCGCATATATGCAGAAAAACTATCTGTATCAGCAATATTATTCTCAAAAGTTCTATTCCGGACTGACGTTTATTTTCCATTTGCCTCTCCATTAAATGCAGCTGTTATCGCTTTTATTAATAATATTCTGATATTCGAGCATATCGTCATATACACGCTGACAGTTATTGACGTCATTATATACAAAGAAATCATCTGCGCGCTTTCTGTACATATCCTTCATAACACAGCCGTTTTTCATATATTCTATAAGCAGGTCTATGAGCTGATCCTCATCCGTACATATTTCACCAAACGCCATAGTGTCATAGTGAAATGTTCCCTCCTCATAGTGCTGCGGGATCTTATAATGATGAAGATAGACCAAAGGCTTTCTCATATAAGCAAAGTCAAACTGTATTCCCGAAAAATCAGTCACCATAAGACTCGATTCACTGAATTCCTTTTCATAGCTCATATCGCCTATAGAGGGAATGATATCAACATAGTCGTTTTTATCAAAATCCTCAGCCTGAGGGCTTACAATAGGATGAAGAACATAATGTATGCGATAACCGTATTTTTTGGCTTCCGCAATAAGTCTATCGTTATTTATAAGTCCGTTATATATCTTGAAGTATTCCGTTTCCTTAAAATTAGGATTATAATCTCTCGCAACTCCCTCGTTTCTTGAAACAAGCAGTGCGGACTGCATTCTCCACGTAGGAACTATCAATATTTGCTTTTTATCATCGTTTATAAGACCGTCATATCTTGGAATGCCCGTAATTCTCAGCGCATTTGTTCCCTCATAGTTATACTGCGGCTTTGAAAGATTGTCAATCTCATATTTTGACGCGCAGAAATAAAGTCTTGTATTATCACGCAAACGTCTTTGAGCGATAGCTATTTTCTGAACCGAAAGACCATGCTGAACACAGCAGACATGGAAATCAACTATCCCTCTCATATATGATGAATACGCGAGCGGAAGATTATGAAAAGCAAAGACCGTAGAGTTTGAAACTACCATCATAGAGGCATTGAAAAATGTGAGATAATGCTTCGGGCTATTACGTTTTACAGGCTTATATCCTTCCCTGCGCATTCTTTTATAGTCGGCTGACTTTTTATCCAGAATATAATATTTTTTGATATTATCATTTTGTCGTATTGCATATTTATACAGATATTCCGAAGAATCGCCGCCTTTATAAAGTTTGTCATAAAACATCCAAACAGTCTTTTTTCGATAAAACGGACGGGTTATCCAATAAGCCAAACGCATAAGAAGAAGCACATATACGGGCTTTGAACGGCTGAAAAGCATTTCGGCAAGACAGCGTATTTCACGATAAAGCGTATAAAGCTTACGCTTTTTTCGTACAACAATAGTATCATTGCTGTGATATACCGTGTAATTTGCAACGTTCCAGTAAGCGTAAAGCGGTTTTTTGGAGATACGGCTTGTGTGCGACTGGAAGCTTAACTTAAGAGGCTGTTTGACGCCGTTATATTCAATACAGAACGAAATACGCTGGAATGAGGACTTTTCATTCAACGGAACTGCAGCACGTCCGCCATAGCTTTTGTACGCCGATTTTCCAAAATATTTTGTCAATGAATAACGTTCGTCAAATTTAACGTCATATTCCGTACCGTCGATATCGGCAAAAAAACGAACTGTTTTGTTATCAAAGTACGACGGTACAGAAAAATCAATATGCAGCGCTCCGTCCTTATAGTCGATAAGAGTAATATTCACAACAAGACTTTTTGCCGACATTATCAGGTAATTTTCAAATACCAAAAACAACGTGCTTGCGTTATTTATAATATCAAATTTAAGTTCAAAATCCCATTCCTTTATCTGCAAAAGCATTTTTCTTATGTTAAAATTGATTTTAACGCTCGGTACGCTTTCGCTTCTTAGAATAGTTTTATTATCAACAAACCCCAAGATTTCATGCCACAGCTTTACATACTCCTCAATATCGCCGCCCTCTATCAGATGCTTATTGCGGTTATCAAGATTTGCATACAATCTGCAGCAAAGAAAATATATTGTGAAAATTTGCAGCATGTCTGGAACTGTACCGTATTTTTTTTCGGCGTTTTTTAAATATGGGATAAGAAAATCATTGATAGACGAGTAATACCAGTCTATATCCGTCATCCCCGGAAAAAACTGAAAATTATCGTCCTTTGCTTCTGCATAACGGTATTTTACATGATTTGCCTTTATCCATTTCTTTTCATTCAAAAGCATATCCAAAAGGTAATATTTCTGTGTTTCCCAACCAAGATCGATATGATCATCGACGATAAGACATGACTTTTCCCAAAGAACGCCGTTCATGTCGTTTATAAAGCATGTGCCGTCTTTAGCCCTGCATAATTCCACAGCATCAGCGGGTTTTGTAAGATTATTTTTAGTATCGTATAAATATACGCTGTTCGGCACAGATACCGAAACCTTGTACTTCTCCATATCGGCGATCATATTTTCAAAATAATTTTTACCAAATACGTCGCCCTCATAAACAACCGTGACATATTTTCCTTTAAGCGATGAATAAACGTCCTGCCATGCGGTCAGGCTTTCCTTAAAGGAACATGGCTGCATTTTTACAATTTCTACAGATCCGCTGCCGATAGACTGATTATTAATATATTTTTCGGTTTCACATTTATCGGTATCATTAAAATATATTACAGAAACCTTTATGTTATTGCTCATGGTCTTCCTCCGTCAATAAATTCCATTTTCCAAAATCAAGCTTTACAATATTTGCCGCAGGCGTCTGATCCGCTTTATCCGGAATCCTATGATAATCTCCATAAAGCCAATGAAGATACTCGTCATATCCGCATGGCACAGGCAGCAAATTACCGTCAAGAGGGATCTTTACCGAGCTTTCAAGCCATTTTTCAGGAAACGCGCCTCTTTTCAGATGCTTTCCCATTCCGTCATACAAATAGCAGTGATCTTTTTTTCCAAAATATCTTTTATATATTGAATCCTGCCATTTTTCCAATATTTTTATCGGAAATAATGCGGAAATTATACTTTTCCAGCCCTTTTTGATTTTGGGTATCGCCATGCTTTCCCATTTTCGGAAAACAAGTGAATTTATAACTACAGTTTCAATGACGTGAAGCTTCTGAGCAAGCTTTCCGTTAGCTGTTTTGTCATGGCAAAAGATATCAACGAATATTCCTTGATGAGAGGACGGAAAATGAGATGAAAATTCCGTTGCCATAACAGTATTGTTAAGTCTTACACGAACATATGGTCTGTGACTATGCGGATCGGTCTTATGATTCTGAATAAAGAAATCCGTTCGAAGCTCGTATTCGGCTAATACGCAGAATTTATCATAATCTTCACGCTTCATCATAAGATCGGCATCATCGTCCCAAGGAAGCAGTTTTCCCTCTCTTACAGCGCCGAGCAAAGTACCTCCGCCAAGGAAATACGTTATGCCGTTTTTTTCACAGATTCTATCTACTTCAAGAATGATCTTCATAAGACAGCTGTGCAATTGATCAAGTTTTTTTCTATCCCAGACAATACTCAATTTGGGTTTACTCCTTTATGTCAAGATAATTCAAAATTCGTTCAGTTGCATTTCCGTCACACATTTTCATATATTTATCTCTGAATTCGGCGATCCGCAGCTTATCCGATGTCTTATATATCTCTATGACATTCTCCGCAAGCATATCGCCGTTTTGCACTATTTTTCCGGGGATCTCTTCAAGCGAAATATAAAGTCCCCTTGTTTCTTCAAATTCTTCTCTGTCGGGTACATATAATACCATGGGCAAATCCACAAGAACAGCGTCAAATATAACGGACGAATAATCCGTTATCAGAACGTCGGCTACGGGCAGCAGCTGTTCTGTTGACATTTTACATGCCCTCTCCTCCATTTTATTTTCAATATGAGGGTGAAATTTTGTTATTACGATCCATTCATCGCCAAGCTCTTTTTCCATTTTTTTGACGTATTCCTCCCCTGTTATCTCAGGAGCGGAAGATTTTCCTCTGAATGTAGGAGCCCACACGGCTATCTTTTTATTATCGGAATCCGGATAAAGCGTCTTAAACATTCGTCTGCATTCGTCAATATAGCTTTTTCTGAAAAAAATATCCGTTCTGCTAAGCCCAAGGGCTCTGACTACTCCCTCCGGCTGTTTCATTGCCCTGTTATAAACCGGAATACAGCACTCGGCGCTTACTGTCAGCAGCGTATAATTTTTGAACACATTGCTTTTATAGAATCCGAGTATATCATCGGGCGTGTCGTAAGCGTATTTCTTCAGAATACCGCCTGCGTGCCAAAGCTGAATGACTTCCGTTTCGGGTCTTTTATCGCATGAGGCAACAGGCAGAAAATTATCGCATATAAATACATATTTTGCTGCTGCGTACAATTTCATAAATGTTATGACCGCATTAAATGTTTCAAACAAAGAATGCGTTTGATAATTACAGAAACATTCTTTGATATCATAATCGGTATTCTTCAAAGCTCTGTATATTTCCCGCATGCTATACGGAAGCTCGTCCTTGTGCGCGTCGGCAAAAACTATTGATCTCGGATCAACGGGCTTTCTTGCGTACCATTTATATATAAACGGAAAAACACAATTCTGAAGCGCGTTCTTGATTACCTGCCTTAAAATGAATGAAAAATTTTTTTTCATTTAACGATCTCCCGATCTATTCGTTATCAAAGCCGTATATCTGAGAGTTTTCCTTTGCGTCAAGCATTGCTCTCATGATATAGAAATCATCGGGTGTGGTTATTTTTATATTTTCCTTAGGACCGTCTATGAGATACATTTTATATCCGTAATACTGAAGCATTGTACAAGAATCAATGAAAGAATCTATACCCTCGGATATAGCTTTTCTGTGCGCGCCGATAATATCCTCAAGCCAAAAGCTTTGCGGCGCTCTCGCAAGACGTGATAATCGCCGTTCCGGTATATAATCAATAGAATTATCCTCCCTTACTACCATGATAGTTTCCTGAACAGGCACACAGGTTATCGCGGAGTCATGCTTCTTTACGGATTCTATATTGTCATTTATAGTTTTCTGCGTGATTAGCGGTCTTACGCCGTCATGTATCATAACAATGCTCTTTTCGCCGTTTGCGGCGCGTTCGGCAGCGCAAAGTCCGTTATAGATCGAACCCTGACCCGTTGCTCCTCCGGCAACGACCTCTTTTACCTTCTTGATAGAATATTTATCTATAAGACCGTTAAGATACGGTATCCAGCTTTCAATGCACGAAATAACAATAGCGTCGACCTGTTCATTTGCCTCGAACAGCTCGAGCGTATGTATTATTATCGGTTTTCCATGCATTTCAAGAAACTGCTTCGGCTTTGATTTACTTTGCATTCTCGAACCTACGCCTCCCGCAAAAATAACTGCAATATTCATGATATACATATTTCCTTTCATTATTGAATTCAAACTCCTGTATGCTTCATGCTTTCTATCATTCTGCGGTATGCCTCTTCAAGACCGACAGAAGGACTCCAGCCAAGCGAGCGCATTTTCTTTGAGGAAAGCTTCATTTTGGTATCCACCGCATATCCGAACGTATTGCTTTCGGGAATATCAAATACGACCTCTATACTGCCTCCGGCAATTTTGTCGGCAACCATTTTTGCCATATCCGCAATAGTAGTATGCGTATCTTCATTTGAAATATTATACGCCTGAGCGTTTTCTCCCTTTATCAATAACAGAATCAGAGCTTCAACTGTATCTCTTGTATAGCAGTAATTGCCTTCCGAAAGCCCTTTTGTATGAAGAACAATATTTTCGCCTTTCATAGCGCTTCTCGCAAATTGAGCGAAAACACGGTTTTCCCCCGGCAGTATACCTGCGCCGAATGTCTGTGAAAGTCTTGCGATCTTAACCGGAACTCCATATTCGCTGTTATACGCAGCACACATATTTTCACACATACGCTTGCTTTCGGGATAATTGCTTCTCACCGCCAGCGGATCGATATATCCAAGCTTGTCCTCTGTTATAAGCGGACTTATTCCGCCTTCGGGATCGAATTTTCCATAAGTTTCCATTGAAGAAACATATATGACCCCTTTGGAATTCTTTTCCTTTGCAAGCTCAAGAATATTTAATGTTCCGTTCAAAGAAGTCGATATAGTTTCAACAGGCATTGAAACCATAGTTTTAGAAGCGGTTACAGACGCCGTATGGATAATATAATCAACTGCGGTATCTTCGCTTATATAATCGGAAAACGGCTTCGTAACATCTCCGATAACAAGCTTTATGTCCTCCCTTTCAATAAGCTCACCGAAAATAGCCTTAGCCTTTTCAGCGCTTCTTACCATAGCGAGTATTGTAATTCCGGCATTGCTGACTCTATTGCAGCATGCGATCGCCCTGACAAGCTGCGAGCCGACAAGTCCGGTAGCGCCTGTGATTAAGATGTTAGAATTTTTCAGTTTGTCTGTCGGCAGACCCTTTGCCGCTAAAATCTCGAGATCTTCCTGCAATACAGGATCGTTCGGACTTTCTTTAATAATCATAGCTTTCTCCATTATTTTATCATTTCTGAATATTTTTGGGCAACATCTTCAATATCGCCGAATTCAACAAGCGTTCCTTTTTTCAGAATTATCGCCTTATTGCAGATTTTTTTTACTTGTTCGAGCGAATGTGATACAAATAAAACAGTAACGCCCGAATCAAACATATCTATAATTTTCTTTTCGCTTTTCTTTTTGAACTTTGCGTCGCCTACGGAAAGTACTTCGTCAAGTATCAGAATATCCGGATCGACTATCGAAGCTATCGCAAATCCGAGTCTTGCTTTCATTCCCGACGAATAATTTTTTAAAGGCACGTTGATAAAGTCGCCAAGCTCCGAAAACTCGATTATTTCATCTATGCGTTCATCTATAAACTTTTTGCAGTAGCCCAAAACAGCGCCGTAAAGATAAATATTTTCTATTCCCGTATACTGCATGTCAAAGCCTGCGCCAAGCTCTATCATGGGCGCAAGCACGCCTTTTTTCGTAATGCTTCCCTCTGTCGGACGAAAAACTCCTGCAATTACTTTAAGAAGCGTACTTTTACCGGCGCCGTTAAGCCCGAGTATTCCAAGACGATCACCCTTGTTAAGAGTAAAATTAATGTTTTTAAGCGCCCAAAATTCATTGTAATGAAGTTCTTTTTTTATAAGCTTTATAACATAATCCTTCATGCTGTCTACCTTTTCCTTGCTAAGGTTGAACTTCATTGAAATGTTTTCGACTTTTAATATTTCTTCACTCATGCATCATTCCGCCTTATATATAAAGAATAAACTTGTCTTGCTTTTTCACAAAAAAATATGAACCTGCCAATATTGAAACTACTGAAAATACAAATGAATACAACATAAGACGCATATCCATAGGCTGTCCGAAAACTGCGCTCCTGAGATTTGATATTACGGCGTATACCGGATTGAATTTCAGTATAAAAGCAAATTTGCTGTCAAGTATCTTCTTAGGCTCATAAAATATCGCGGACATGTACATTATAAGCATTGTACCAACATTCCACAAATATTCCATATCCCTGAAAAAAACTCCGACGGTTGCAAGTATCATGCCGCATCCGATAGTCAAAAGAAGCAGATTTACAAGCGGAATAAATATCTGTAACAAATATATAGTGGGTCTGATCTTGAAAATGAGCATCGTTCCGGCAAGAACAATAAGCGATATCAGGAAAATAATATACCTGAAAAGCATCGCCGAAAGCGGAAACAGATACTTCGGAACATAAACTTTTTTTATCATTCCCTGATTTGCAACAATTGATTTCAGCGCCGACGTTGTTCCCTGTGAAAAATAGCTGAACAAAAGCCTTCCCGTAAGAATATAAACAGGCCATGTCGGATCGTTGCTTTTTCCCAAAAGCGTTCCGAAAACTATCGAAAGAATGATAGTCGTAAGAATAGGCTCAAGAAGCGACCATAATATGCCAAGATATGAGTGTCTGTATTTTAATCTTATTCCTTTTTTTATAAGCTCGACCAATAAAAAGCGATAATCCCAAAATTGTTCTTTTAATACCTTCATGTTTTCTCTCTTTCATTTGTTGTCTTTGTTTAAGAAGCTTTTCATATGAGATCAACTTCTGATATAATGTTTTATAACTCCGCTCACCGCATAAAAACAAAAGTACCAAAGAGCTTTAAGCCTGCCGATACCCGCGTATCTCAGCGAATTATAATGCATTTTTGCGGATCTGAATTTATTTTCAGTTTTTGCGCCCTCAGAACGCCGGTATTTTAAAAGCGGTTCGTTTATACCGCATGCGTTTCCATACTTTTTTAATATCATAAGCCATGTAATGTAATCCTCATGACATTCGTCATGCCCCATTGGAAATTCCTTTGCGATCTCGGTTTTTACAAGAACGGACGAACAGTTTATACAGTTGCCGTAAAGAAGTCTGCGGTAAGAGATAACTTCATGTATTCCCACAATGTGCCCCGTAAGCGTACCGTCATTGTTTGCAAATTCTCTTCCCGTGCTGCAAAGGATTGCATTATTCTTTTTCATGATCTCAAGCTGCTTTGAAAGCTTGCCGCAAGACCACCAATCGTCGCTGTCAAGAAACGCGACATATTCGGCTTTAGCGCGGCTTACTCCGATATTTCGGCTTACCGCGACGCCCTGATTTCTTTTATTGAAGATAAGCTCAATATTTATATTATCCGATGAAAGCTCAGCTTTGCATTTTTTCATAATATCGGGCGTTTCATCAGCAGAAGCATCGTCAATTATAATGATCTCAAGCGGAACATTCTGCAAAACTGCCGATTCTACCGCTGTTTTAAGCGTTTTTGCGCAATTATACGCAGGGATCACAACAGATACGTCAGGCATCATTGGCATATACTCCCGTTATCTATGGAAATCAGACTTGTCAATATAATAAATCATGCGATATGCACGTTCATTCCAAAGAAAATCAATTTTTGAGAAACTTGTGGGGGACTCTGTCACCCTTGGCAAAAATAAAAAATGCCTCAAAATTCTAAAATTGATTTCCGTGGTCAAGAATGCTTTACTAATTATACCATATATTCGGCATTTTGGCAAGTATTTATCAGGAAAATTGATTTTAGTGAAGAAAATTCGCCTTAAATATAACATATCCCCATACGGCTGCGTGCAGGACTATTGACATCGGAACAAGTATACAGAATTTCGGATGTTTTGTTTTATGCCTGAAAAGCTTCATTGCAGCAAAAGCTCCTATACATCCTCCCGCAAATGAAACCGTCAGCAATGCCGTCTCGGATATGCGCCAGCGGTGTTTGACAGCCTTTAGCTTATCCGCATAGTACAAGATAAAAGCGATCATATTTACGGCAGCATAATAAATCAAAGCTATGAGCCAAAAGTATTTCATTTAATTACCCCTCCCCTTGTTATTGTAAAATTATTCAAATACGACAATAAAAAAACTGACATTTTCTACAATTATAACATTTTATAAAATATATGTCAATTTTTTCAGATAATCCTATTGACAATATTAAAAAAATATTGTAATATATAAATGCAATAAAAGGGAGTAGCCGGCGGTATTATCCGTTTATACTGCGTCAGTACACGATCGGGCATATCGATCCGCATTATATCTAAACGGCAAGACTTTTGTTGGAATCATTTGCTGTATATTTTTTTTCAGATGATTTCAACAAAAGTCTTTTTTATTGCCCATAATAAAGGCAACACCGCATAAAGCCATTACCTGAAATAAAAAGGAGAAAAAAGCATGAATGACTATTTAAAAAGCAAAGAGGAGATCATGAAAGAGCTTGAAACCTCCGCTGATGGTCTGAGCAGCGTAAAAGCTGCGAAAAATACTGAAAAATACGGAAAAAACGAAATCACAGGCGAAAAGAAAAAAAGTACATTTGTTATTTTTTTGGAACAATTCAAAGATTTTCTCGTTATAATCCTTATTGCTGCCGCGATAGTTTCCGCAATTTTAGGAGATATTGAAAGCACTGTCGTTATTTTGGCAGTTATAACAATGAACGCCGTACTCGGTACCGTTCAGACGGTCAATGCCGCAAAATCTCTTGACAGCCTAAAAAAGCTTTCCGCGCCCAATGCTAAAGTTCTAAGGGACGGACAAGCTGTTGTTATACCGTCTGAAAATGTAACCGTCGGCGACATAGTACTTCTTGAAGCAGGCGACTATATATGCGCGGACGGACGTATCATCGAAAACGCAAGCCTGAAGGTCAACGAAAGCGCGCTTACAGGTGAAAGTCTTAACGTTGAAAAGGAAGATACTGTTTTCGATAAGGAAATACCGCTTGGCGACAGACTAAACATGGTATATTCCGGCAGCTTTGTTACCTATGGACGCGCTAAATTTGCAGTTACCGGAATCGGTATGGAAACCGAGGTCGGCAAGATCGCCGGACTTATCAACAGCGCAAAAGAAAGAAAAACTCCTTTGCAGGTAAGTCTTGACAATTTCGGCAAAAAGCTTTCGTTTGCAATTCTCGGAGTATGCATACTTGTCTTTGCTTTGAGCGTATTCAGGGGCGAGGAAATAATGAACGCCTTTCTGTTTGCGGTAGCCCTTGCGGTCGCAGCTATACCGGAAGCTCTAAGTTCAATAGTAACTATAGTACTGTCGTTCGGCACACAGAAAATGTCAAAGGAAAACGCCATTATGAGAAAGCTTCAGGCAGTTGAAGGTCTGGGAAGCGTTTCAATAATATGCTCCGATAAGACAGGTACTCTTACGCAGAATAAAATGACCGTCAAGAAATTCTATGTTGACGGCGATGTGATAGACTGCGAAAGCGGAAGCTTTGACAAGGATCATCAGAAGCGTCTGCTTCTGAGCAGCATTCTCTGTAACGACGCCGTATGCAAGGACGGCGAAGAGATAGGCGATCCGACCGAAACGGCTCTTGTAAATTTCGGAACAAAATACGGATTCAATTTTGAAAGAATACGTGAAAAATATCCTCGTATTTCCGAGATCCCGTTTGACTCCGACAGAAAGCTTATGACAACCGTACACAGAGTAAACGGCACGCTTACAATGCTCACAAAGGGCGCGACCGATGTTCTTCTTGAAAGAATGATACTGTCGGACAAGGAAAAAGAGAATATCAAAACAGTTACCGAGCAGCTTTCACAGCTGGGACTGCGTTTGCTTTGCTTTGCGTACAAGGAGATCGCATCGGAAAATATCAGCCTTGACGACGAAAACGATCTGACATTCATGGGACTTATCGCTATGATGGATCCGCCGAGAGAAGAATCGAAAGCGGCGGTCGAGGAATGTATAAGTGCAGGTATCAAGCCTGTCATGATCACAGGCGACCACAAGGTGACAGCCGCCGCTATTGCCAAGGAAATAGGTATTCTGAAAGATTTTTCCGAGGCGGCTGAAGGCGCTGAAATAGACGATCTGACGGACGAACAGCTTAAAGAATATGTTCCGACCAAATCGGTCTACGCAAGAGTTTCACCCGAGCATAAAATAAGAATTGTCAGGGCATGGCAGGAAAGAGGAAATATTGTTGCCATGACAGGCGACGGCGTAAACGACGCGCCTGCGCTCAAACAGGCTGATATCGGCGTTGCTATGGGCATTACAGGTACCGAAGTGTCAAAGGACGCAGCGTCTATGGTATTGGCGGACGATAATTTCGCCACTATCGTTAAAGCTGTAAACAACGGCAGAAACATTTACGCAAATATCAAGCGTTCTATACAGTTTCTGCTTTCCGGAAACGCCGCGGGAATACTTGTTGTTTTGTTTGCGTCGCTTGCCGCTCTGCCCGTTCCATTTGCGGCGGTTCATTTGCTGTTTATAAATCTTCTTACCGACTCGCTTCCGGCTATAGCTCTCGGACTTGAACCGCACAGCAAAGACGTCATGAAGCAAAAGCCAAGACCGATAGGCGAATCTATACTTACAAAGCCGCTCATGCTTGGAATAATTTCGGAGGGACTTATAATCGCCGCCGCCGCTGTCGTATGCTTTATGTTCGGTCTTAAAACATCAAATGAAGTCGGAAGCACAATGGCATTCGCAAGCATATGTCTTTCAAGACTTATACACGGATTCAACTGCAAATCGGAAACGCCCGTACTTTTCACAAAAAAATTCTTTAACAATAAGGCGATTTTCGGCGCATTCTTTATCGGATTGGCTCTCCTTTCGGCAGTATTGTTCATACCGGGTCTTTCGGGACTTTTCAAGGCAGAGGCTCTTACAGGGGTACAGATCGGAATGATCGCCGGAACTTCTGTCGGAACGCTTATCGTTATTCAGCTTTTAAAGCTTGTCAGAAAAATCATTAAAAATAAATAATAAAAATATTCGCTTTCCGCTATGAAGCATAGAAAAATGGTACAATTTATAAGAATGGAGATATTTTAAGCTATGAGTATATTTTCAAAGACAGAAAAAATTGAAACGACGCTTCTTATCAGATATATTTCTCCTGAAGAGCAGAAAATGCCCGATAAAGAGATCGAAAACGACTGCTGCATAGATTTTGAATTGAGCGGCGAGGTAAAAAGCGTTCCATTCTATTATTTTTCATCAAATTGCTTCAAAGATGTATCCATATTTGATGACGGAGGTTTTGAATCGTTAAAAGAAAATCTGCTCCTCTGCGGAGAACGCAGCATTAAAGCTATTATAAAAATTAAAAACGGCAAGGTGAAAAAATGTAAAATCGATACTGATAATTTAGTTTCAGCCTTCGGAGATGATAGGTTAAAAAATATTGAGGAATGCGCTTACGGCGTTTTTGATAAAAGTATTAAGGAACGCTTATAAAAGCGTATATATTAAATGCACCGCACAAAGCCGTCAGACATACTTTGTGCGGTGCTGCTGTTAGAACCTGTTCAGGATCTTTCTGCACAGGTTCTTTAATTTACTTTGCGATAAGTTCTCTTTTCATCAAAACCAAATCATAAACGTTAAGAATTCCGTCCTCATTCATATCCCCTGCTTTATAATTTGCAAGCTTTTTGTTTGGAACCGCCAAGAGATAATTACACATAAGCACAATATCTGCGGAATCAAACCTACCGCTTCGGTTGACATCTCCCCTTACGTTTTCGGGTATCTCCGGTAATTCGGGAGAATAGTTTTCCCAATCGGGAAGCTCGTCGAGAGTTATGCAGTATTCGCTCTGATACATATTTGCAAGTTCTTCCTTTGAATTGAGATCTGTAAGATAATTTCTGTACCACGGACAAAAATAAAGCCATGCCGCATTTGATTTTTGAATATTTTCAAGCGACGGTATCGTGTCATTTTCACTCATACAAACCATTTTTTCTCCTTCTGTTTGTGCGACAAGAGAATAAAACGTTGCCGTTATAGCGCTTGTGTTCGGCTGATAATTTACGGCATTATATTTATCATAGCCAATGAGGTCAACGTACTCGTCACCGGGATACCAATCCTTTGACGTTGCGTAAGTATAACCTGTCCATTCCCAAATTATATTATTAAACCCATATTCATTTGTAAATTTATCCCAAAGATAGCGATAAAGCTGCTTGCACGGTTCAGGACCTTCCGCTCCCCACCAAAACCATGCGCCTTCCGCCTCGTGCAGCGGACGGAAAATAACAGGCACATCGGCATCGGATATCTTTTTGAATTGTTCCGCAAGAAGTGCAATATCCGCGTCTATTTTCTCATGCTCCCATGTGCCTTCCTTAAGAGCGTTCGTTATGCTGAATGTTGTAAAAGCGCTTCCATTTGCAGCGGATTCCACATAGAACGCCGCCTTATCGCTGTCCTTTCCGTCTGTCGGAACATTCCAATGATAAGTTACCGTAGGAATACCGCCCTTGTCTTTATACCATGCAATAACACGCTCGGGAGCATCGTCAAAATATGGCTCTGTCGTGTTATAAAACAAAAAGTCTATTCCGCGAATCGCAGGCTGCTTGCCTGTTACCTCCTCTATATGCTTAAATTCTTCTTCATTATCAACAAGATAGTCAACAGGCAGTCCCTGTGATTCCTGCGCGTTCTTATTATAATTGTGCGAGCCGCAGTATTCCTGCTGTCCCGAAAGAATATGCTTACCGTAAACGCTTGTCAGATAGGCGTAAAGATTTTTCGTCTTTTCGGTTGCATTGGGGTTGCAGAGCGTTTTTGTCGGCGAAAGATTGCTGATATACTCGGGCGCAGGCGAAAGAGTCAGGTAATCAAGGAATGTGTATCCCCAATAGCTCTTGATCTGTATCTCGTTTTCGCCTTTATTCAGCTTTACATACCCTGCGTCAAGAAGTTCCCAGCCTTTTCCCGAATTAAACGGGAAACATATTTCTCCCTCGCTCTGACCGTTAACAAGAAGATACTGGATCTTATGCGGCGTGCCAAAGCATTGGATATAATTGATCTTAAGCGAATAAAAACCTTCCTCGGGAACTGTGACCTTGACTGTGACGCTTGAATCCTTATCGTCGATCTGAACATAGCTGTCGCCCGACCAACCGGTCATATCGCAGACATTTCCCTCGGCGTCCTCATCGATCTTTTCCCATGTCAGCGGTTCAGAGTATTCACAATCGGCAAGCGTTCCGCTTTCAAACTCGAACTTTAGCGTTTCGTCAGCGGCAGTACTTATCAGCGGTACTGACTGAACAGCTACTGACAATGACAGCATCAATGATGCTATTCTTATAAGACTTTTGATTTTTTTCATATATACCTCCTATTCAAAATATACTTAATGATCTATTTCGCCGACAAATCGGCGAATAGATTTCGCAAGCCTTATTATAATTATATATTATCACGCAGCCGTTGTCAATATCCGATTTCCGGGGAAAAATGCGCTTCTAAGGCAAAGAATCCGCAAGCCTTTAAAAATGCTTGATCTAAGCGTCAAATTATTTTTGAGGTTTATGACAAAATGTCAATAACCTTGTCAAGACTGTCCGCTTTGGCGTAAAGAAGCTTTGAAGTTTCTTCATCGGGCTGTGAAAGATCGGGAATCATTATAGGTTTGCAGCCTGCGCGGTATGCGGAAAGTATGCCGTTCGGCGAATCCTCAAGCGCGGCGCATTCCTCCGGAGCAAGACAGAGTTCGCTGCTTGCTTTAAGATAAATATCCGGGGCGGGCTTGCCGTTTTCAACCATAGATCCGCAGATTATCTTATCAAAGAAATCGAACACTCCCACTTTTTTAAGATACATCTCGGTGCGCTCATAATCGGTAGCTGTTGCGACCGCAATGCGGTATTTTCCGCTTAAATATGAAAGCAGCTCGTCCAGTCCCTTTTTCTTTTCGATACCGTTTTCGGCTATGTATTCGTTCATAAGCTCAATGCGCCTTTTTCTTACGGCGTCGTAATCAAAGCTTTCGCCGAATATACCCTGAAGCTTTGGCACAGCATATTTTCCCGCAAGACTGCGAATGCTCAGAACATGTTCCTTTTTCATATCAAATCCAAACTGATTTGCGGATTCTATCCAAAATCTCATAAGCAGCTTTTCAGTATCGAGCATAAGCCCGTCCATATCAAAAATAACGCCTTTTATTTTCATTACCATGTTAAACCTCCGTTTTTTGTCAGATCGTACAGAAATTTCGCAGACATACCGATTTATCAGTACCGATACCGTCTTTTGTTTGCAGCCAAAAACAAGACCGACACGGCAGTAGAAAGAAGCTCTGCAACCGCAATTGAGATCCATATCCCGTTTATTTTCCAGAATACAGGTAAGATCAAAACCGATGATATCTGAAATACAAAAGCTCTCAGAAACGAGATAAGCGCTGAAACAAGACCGTTATTCAGCGCGGTGAAAAATGACGAACCGAAAATTACAAATCCCGCAAAAATAAATGAGAACGAGAAAATCATAAAACCATGCATTGTAAGCTCTAACAAACTCTTATCATATCCTACAAAAATTTTGGAAAGAGGCATTGCAAGCGCTTCCGCAAGTACAAACATAATGATTGAAAAAATCCCGATAATATTATAGCTTCTCTTTCTAAGATTTTTCAGTTCGCTATTATTTTCAGCGCCGAATTGATAACTGACCACCGGAGCAGTTCCCACTGAATAACCGATAAAAATCGCATTGAAAATCATACTGACATACATCATAACGCCATACGCCGCGACGCCGTCCTCTCCGGCATATTTCATGAGCTGCGCATTGTAAAGCATATTGACAAGCGACATGGAAACATTGGTCATCAGCTCCGAAGAACCGTTTCCGCAGACAGTCGCCAATGCTTTCCCGTTGAAATAAAATTTTCCCAATTTCATCAAACTGCTGTTATGTTTCTCAAAATAAAACAGCGGGATCAGCCCTCCGACGTACTGACTTAAAGCCGTTGCCGCAGCCGCCCCACGTATTTCCCACTTAAACGACCCTACAAATAAAGCGTCAAACATAATATTGATAAGTCCTGCCGCAATTGTGATGTATAATCCAAGCTGCGGCTTTTCTGCGGCAGCAAACAAGCATTGGAACTCATACTGCATGATAACCGCAGGAATTGCAAGGAGAATGATCTGCCCATATATAACGCAATTGTTAAGCAACGCTCCTTCTGCGCCAAGCATAGCCGCAATCGGACGAAGAATCAAAATACCGAGTACTGCAAGTAAAATCCCAAGAATAATTGATATGTACACGATCATTGAGAATATTTTGTTGCCCTCTTCTTTTTTGCTTTCGCCGAATTTTCTGGCAATAAGCGCGCTGCCGCCTGTGCCGAACATAAAGCCGAGGCAGCCGGGCAGCATCAGAAAAGGCATTATGAAATTTACCGCCGTAAACGCTTCTTTTCCGGCAAAATTTGAAACGAAGAATCCGTCCACTACGCCGTAAATTGACGTAAATATCATCATAATAACGGAAGGAAGCGTAAACCGCATTAATTTTTTATATGTGAAGTGATCCGATAGCTGAATGCTCATTTTTAAAACTCCTTAACTTTTTCCCGAAAATCGTTCAGAAATTTATCGGTCAGCGTAATATATGCTGCATTTCAGCGGAAAAATCAATCAATAAGATGTGTGATTGATTTTATGTGAACATGCTTTAATATTATAGCATGTGCCTCAATAGCTGTCAAGGATAATGAATATCCCCATATTTAGAACCTGTGTTCATAGAAAATATATGCGGATTTTCGAGCATAATTTTTCTGATAACAAGGCAATTTTTTTGCAGACATACTCGCGTATGGCAAAGAAAAGTAACGAAGTTATCGGGAAAATTTGCGAAAAAACAGACCTCCTCGTAAACTTCCGAGGAGGTCTGCTAAAGATCGATTCATTTCTTTATTTTCAACGACTGTATCAGAAAATCGTTTCGATGATCTTTGCGGAATTTTCGGGTGTGTATATCCAATGAGAAATATGATCGTCCGTATAAAAATATTTCATTTTTTCCGATTTATATTCAGCGTCAAAAACATCTACCGCTATAAGCTTTACCTTCATTTTTTCGGGAATTATCGCTTTGATGTAAACGCTCGCATGCTGTCCCGGTTTGACATTTGCTCTCGGTTCGGCAAGTCCGGCAAGATTTGGCGCAAGCTCTATAAATATGCCGTAATCCTCAACGGAACGCACTATCCCCGAAACGGTTTCACCTGCTTTGAAAAGCTGAGCATTCTCATTCCATGTACCAAGCAGTTCCTTATGCGAAAGCCATATACGCCCGTTTTCCAGCGATTTTATTATAACCCTTATATCCTGACCCACGGAAAATCTGTCTGAAGGGTGAGCTATCCTTGATACCGAAATAGCGTCTATCGGCACAAGCGACGGTATTCCGCAGCCCACATCGACAAAACAGCCAAACTGTTCAAGATGCGTAACCTTTGCCGGAATTATATCTCCGGGGATAAGTTTATCTATGTATTCACGGGTACACTCCTCCTGCACGGCGCGTCTTGAAAGCAGCGCGGTTTCATTTCCGTCTTTATTCCTGTTTATGGATATCACTTTAAAGCAGACAGGCTTGTTCACCTTAGAAATAAGCGCAATATCTCTTGTATATCCCTCTTCTATCCCTACGGCGCCCTCGCTTCTTGGTATTATTCCCTTAATACCCGGAAGCTGTACGATCAAGTTATGCTCGCTGTCACAAACGCTGACACGTCCTTCAAGTATTTTACCCTCAGCCATAGCCTCATGCATTCCGGCAGATGTGGAAGTCAGCCTTATATTTTCGGGGGTATATATCAAACATCCCTCGGGTTTATATGTCTTCATTTATTCCTTGCCTTTCCGATTCTTTGAGAATCTTTGATTTTTTACTTGCAAAACCGCACAAAGACCTTTTCAGGTCTTTGCATAAGGCAATACCGTGCAAAGCCGTCAGACGGTCTTTATGCGGCGCTGCCACAATTACTGATTAATTTATATGCGCCGAAATGCCGGACTATGACTTTAAATCGTAACCTCCGCAGGACAACATATACTGTGCCGCTTTATCGGACGCATTTTCAAGACATATTACCTCCATTTTCACCGATTCGGTACGCAGCAGTTCGTTTATCTGACTTTCGTCGGCGCTTCTTGTCACCAATCCCGAAATAAAATTGTTTGAATGAGTCGAAAACGGATAAATAAGCACAGAATTTCCGTTAGCCACATTATTATCGGTTATGCTTTCGGCACAGCCTCTGTATTTGCTCTTATTTTTGTATAAGATTATCTTTTTTTCTCCCGCTATGCTGTCGCGTATCATTTTTGCGGCTGCCTCGGCAAACTCGATACAGTCAAATTCTCCTGTTAATTTTGTATACATTTTATAAAACAGACGTGAGTTTTCACATCTTCCTCCTTGTTTTTTTATTATTTTTCGATAAAAAAATAAAATTATTTGTAGAAAATGTTGCCTGAATCAAAAAAATAGGGTATAATAATATTGTATTTTATTTAAAGTCCCTGCCACATTCGTAAATCATAGATTTACTTCGTGCATATCGGACAATTATACCATAAATAAAAATTTATGGTATAATTAAGTGTGTACACTTATTATTTACAGCTTGTTGAAAAGCCTACTTTTAAGAATTTTAAGGGGACGCTTTCACTTGCAAAGCGTCCCCTCTTTGAAAACAAAGTTTTCAAATTCACCTCTTGAAATGCGCTTCCAAGGCAGAGAGTTTCGACGTCTACGGACGTCGAGCAGGGGCTTTGCCCCATGCACCCCACAAGCCTAAAGGCTTGACCTAAACTTTTATTTTAAAAATACTTTTTCAACACTCTGTAGTAAGTGAAAGCACTTATTATCTTTCGAATCCCCTGCACATTCGTAAATCATAAATTTACTTCGTGTATATCAAAAATATCAATCAACTATAAACTTTTAAGGCAATATCAACACAGCCTGAATCGGAGTGCATAATATGGACGTAAGACCGAACGACATACTTGTCATGAAAAAAAAACATCCGTGCGGAAGCCGCGAGATGTTCGTTATAAGATCGGGAATGGACTTTAAACTCAGATGCATGGGCTGTTCAAGAGAATTTATGATACCGAGAAATAAAATAGAAAAAAATATCAAAAAAATTAAAAGAGAGAAAATCGAAGAAGGTGACAGTAAAAATGATAGATAAAGTAAGGCTTATGGAACAACGCTACAACGAGCTTGGAAACAAACTTTCCGAGCCGGGCATAGCCGACGATCAGAAGCAGTTTGCAGAACTTATGAGAGAATACAAGAATCTCACCCCCATAATCGAAAAATACAATGAATACAAAGCGGCGGAGGACAGCTTCAGCGAGGCTCAGGAACTCCTTGAAACAGGCAGAATGGATAAGGATTTCAAGGATATGGTCCGTGCCGAGTTTGAAGAATCAAAAGAAAAAATGGAAGCTCTTTCGGAAGAACTGAAAATTCTGCTTCTGCCCAAAGATCCGAACGATGACAAAAACGTCATAATCGAAATAAGAGGCGGCGCGGGCGGCGAAGAAGCTGCGCTATTCGCAAATTCGCTTTACAGAATGTACACCATGTACGCCGAATCGAAAGGCTGGAAGCAGGAGATCCTGATATCGAACCCGACAGAACTCGGCGGCTATAAGGAAATAAGCTTTTCCGTTGAGGGCGAGGGCGCGTATTCGCGCCTTAAATATGAAAGCGGAGTTCATCGCGTTCAGCGTGTTCCCAAAACGGAATCACAGGGACGCATACACACGTCTACGGTTACTGTTGCGGTACTTGCAGAGGCTGACGAGGTAGAACTCGAAATAAATTCCACAGACCTTAAAATAGACGTTTTCAGAGCAAGCGGCGCAGGCGGTCAGCATATCAACAAGACCGAATCAGCCGTCAGGATAACTCATCTGCCGACAGGCGTTGTCGTTGAATGCCAGGACGAACGAAGCCAGTTCAAAAACAAGGATAAGGCTATGAAAATACTGCGCTCACGTCTTTTCGAGGAGCTTCAGCGCGAACAGCATGACAAAATAGCGTCTGAAAGAAGAACACAGGTCGGAACGGGCGACCGCTCCGAAAGGATAAGGACATACAATTACCCTCAGGGACGTCTTACAGATCACAGGATCGGTCTTACTCTTTACCGTCTTGAGGATATACTTAACGGAAATTTGGAGGAGGTGCTGGATTCGCTTGCAACTGCCGATCAGGCGGCAAAGCTTGCAATGCAGCAAAACAGTTAAAATGGAAAATACCATACTATTATCCGCCGACAATGACGACGATATAAAATACGCCGCACAGCTGCTGAAAAAAGGACAAGTCGTGGGCATTCCCACCGAAACCGTTTACGGACTTGGCGCGGACGCTCTGAATCCTGAAGCGGTAAAAGCAGTATTTGCCGCAAAGGGCAGACCTGCGGACAATCCGCTTATTGTGCATATCAGCGATATCGCGGCTGTAACCGATATCGCGCATGACGTGCCAAAGCTTTTTTACTCTCTCGCAAAAAGCTTCTGGCCGGGACCTCTTACAATGATAGCGCCGAAAAACGATATCATACCTTATGAAACGTCGGGCGGACTTGAAACTGTCGGAATAAGAATGCCGTCGCACCCATTGATGAGAAAGCTCATATCCATGAGCGGACCTGTTGCGGCGCCTTCGGCAAACACCTCGGGGTATCCGAGCCCGACGGAAGCCAAGCATGTCATGCACGACATGAACGGAAAAATACCTGCAATAATTGACGGCGGCAAATGCGGTTTCGGAGTTGAATCGACGGTAATTTCATTTGACAGCGAAACGACTGTAAGAATACTGCGTCCGGGAAGCATAACTCCTGAAATGCTCGGAAAAACCGTTGAAAACGTCATTATAGACGACGCGATAATAAACGACGTCAAAGACGGCGAAAAAGCAATGTCGCCCGGAATGAAATATAAACATTATTCCCCGAAAGCAAATATAATGATTATTGAGGGGGACTTTGAAAAATTTTACAGATATGTCGAGGGAAAAACGGGACACGACATATACTGTCTTGTTCCCGACAGCGACAATGACGCCGATATTCCGATAAATTGCCTGTCATACGGAAGATCTTCGGAGCAGCAGGCGCAGCAGCTTTTTTCAAAACTGCGTCAGCTTGACGAGCTTGGCGCAAAAACAGTATATGTACGTCCTCCGAAAAAAACGGGAGTAGGACTTGCAGTCTATAACCGCCTTATCAGAGCGGCAGGATTTGAGGTGATACGCCTATGAGCGATCTTGAAAATGTTATGATAGTCGGGCTTACAGGTCAGACGGGCGCGGGAAAAACGACCGTATGCAACGTTTTTGAGGAAAACGGATTTTCAATAATTAACGCCGATCTCGTTTCAAGAAAGGTTACCGTAAAAGATTCTCCTTGCCTGAATGAGCTTTGCGGCATTTTCGGAACAGGAATACTTTTTGAGGACGGAACGCTCAACAGACGGCTGCTCGGCGATATCGTCTTTTCGGATAAAAGCAAGCTTGATACGCTCAATTCGGTCACACACCCTTACATAAACTCGGAAATACTTGCCGAGATCGAAAGACTTTCCGAATCGGGAAAAAAAATGATAATTTTAGATGCTCCGACGCTTTTTGAAAGCCGTGCCGCTGACATCTGCGAGCTTATAATATCCGTAGTGTCACACGAGGAGCTTAGGCTGGAAAGAATACTAAAAAGGGATTCGATAAGCAGAGAATCTGCTCAAAGCCGCATCAATTCTCAATACAAAGAAGAATTTTTCAGGAATAATTCCGACTTTATCATAAAAAATAACGGTGATATGGAAAATCTTTTTGAGATCTCAAAGGAGGTTTCCGACAAGATAAAAGATTATTATACTAACAAATGGAGGTAATCAAGATGAGCAAAGAAAAATCAGAGGGAAAAAAATTTAAGGAATCGCTTTTGTCAAAAAAGGAAAACGCTTTTCTTAAAATGGACGAGAGCGAAATCAAAAAATGCGACAGCTTCTGCGAGGGATATAAGGCATTCCTTGACAACGCCAAAACAGAAAGAGAAGCCGTTGAATATACCATAAAGCTGATCGAGGAAAAGGGATTTACCGAGTACAAACCGGGAATGAAGCTCAAGGCAGGAGATAAGATCTACAGAAACAACAGAGGCAAAGCCGTAATTATGGCAGTTATCGGTGAAAAAAATATTGCGGAGGGCGTAAGGCTTTGCGCCGCGCATATCGATTCTCCGAGGCTTGACTTAAAGCAGAATCCGCTTTATGAAGATACCGAAATGGCGCTGTTCAAAACCCATTACTACGGCGGCATTAAAAAATATCAATGGACGGTTATTCCGCTTGCGCTTCACGGCGTTATCGTAAAAGCCGACGGCAGCAAGGTTAAAGTAAACATCGGCGAGAGCGACGGCGATCCCGTATTCTGCGTAAACGACCTCCTCCCCCACCTTGCCGCGGATCAGATGAAAAGGACTCTCGCGCAGGGCGTCAAGGGCGAAGAGCTTAACATAGTTATCGGTTCAAGACCGTTCAGGGAAAACGATCTTAGCGACGCGGTAAAGCTTAATATAATGAAAATACTCAATGAAAAATACGGTATTATCGAGGACGATTTTCTTTCTGCCGAGCTTGAAGCCGTTCCCGCATTCAAGGCTAAGGATATAGGCTTTGACAGAAGTATGATAGGTTCGTACGGTCACGACGACAGAGTGTGTGCATATACGGCGCTTATGGCAACGATTGACTGTGAAGATCCCGAATATACAGCCGTTACCGTTCTGACCGACAAGGAAGAAACAGGAAGCGACGGAAACACGGGATTACAGTCGGCATACCTGAAATATTTTATTGCGGATCTGGCTAAGGAATTCGGTACGGAAGGCAGAACCGTGCTTTCAAATTCACAATGCATGTCTGCCGATGTAAACGCCGCTTTCGATCCTACATTCCCGGACGTTATGGAAAAGAGAAACTGCGCTTTCATCAACTACGGCGTATGCGTTACAAAATTCACCGGTGCAAGAGGAAAATCCGGTACATCGGACGCTTCGGCAGAATTTGTCGGAAAAATCAGAAAGCTGCTCAACGATAACGGCGTTATCTGGCAGACGGGCGAGCTTGGCAAGGTCGATCAGGGCGGCGGCGGTACAGTTGCCGCATATATCGCTAATCTGAACGTAGACGTAATAGATGTCGGAGTACCCGTACTGTCAATGCATGCTCCGTTTGAAACCGTATCAAAAATAGACGTATATCAGACCTACAGGGCATTTTCAGCTTTTATAAAATAAAAAATTGACCGCATGGGCTTATGATCCATGCGGTTTTTGTTAATTTTTATTCTTCATTGCAGTCGTAAAGACAGTAATCGCCGGCATAGACGGCTGAAATATTTTCCACGTTAATAGGAGAATCGAGAGTCCATTGGCATACTGTATCTCTGTCCGAACTATTTATTCCCGACCAGCCGTTTTCAATGACAGAATCGTCTTTCATAATTATTTTTATATCGCTGTCTTTATTTATAGAATCACAGTATATATTCTGACCGGTCAAAGAAATATTCAGCGGAGTGATAAGAAGTTTTTTAATAAAGAACTTATTATTCCATATATGAACCATTTGATAGCCTTCATATTCTTTTTCAATCGAATTGACATCTCCGAAATTGATATTAAAGCTTAGATCGGCATAATTTTCAATATCCTGACCTAATATGTTATCGCTCCAGCCATAGTCGTGTTCGCTATATTTTCTTGCCTCGCCCAGTCTGATATTTACCTTGTCGCCCTCGCCGAACTTCTTTTCGGAAGCGGAAAAGGTCAATATAATGGTTTTTCCGCCTTCAAAGCCTTCCGCATAGCCATATTCGTCTTTTTTTTCGTCTATTACAATATGATTCGGAGTGCCCCAGCCATTATCGGGTAATTTATCGGTATAAAATTCATTTACGTCCAGACATCTCCAATCAATTTCCTCCGGCGTACTTTCAACATTAAACATACAATAAAGAACAGATTCGTCAGCGATCATACCGACGGGCGAAATTTCTATTCCGCAATTGCTTGTACATGTAAAATTGCTCATATCCGCAATAAGCTCGGTAACATCATTTGTGATCTCAAATTCTTTTTCCGTAAAGACGCCTTTTATCCAGTCAAACGCTCCTCCCTCTGCGGCGGCTGTTATCGTACCCGTAACAAGTACGGCTGCCGCTGCGAAAACCGGTATAAAGCGAAAATGCCTTTTTGTTTTTACGGAAGTATCAGTCGTAATTTTTTCCGTCATTTCAAGGATCCTTTCCTCACATTCATGGCTCATGGTGACTTTGTTCATAGCCGTATCGTATAATGTTTTGTTCATACTCTTCTTCCTCCTTTAACCTTTTTTCAATAAGTTTTCTTCCTCTTTGCAGACGCGTCTGGATAGTCGATGCCTTTATACCCATAATCTTTGATATCTCTGCTACGGTATACTGCTCATAGTAGTAAAGATGTATCGGTATTTTGTATTTTTCCGGCAAATTCAGCACAACCTCCAGCAGCTCCGACTGCGATTCGTTCATCTGACAGGTTTCCTGTAAGTTTTCCTTATCGCAGCGCTTTGAATACCATGAAGATTTGATAAGGTCTTTGCTTTTGTTGATAGCGACTCTTATAAGCCATGCCTTTTCTTCAGACTCGTCGGCGATATTCGGTTCTGTAGTGTAATATTTCAGGAATACCTCCTGAGAGATATCCTCCGCATCGCTTTTGTTTTTGCAGTAGGAAAATGCAACACGGAAAACGGTGTCCTTGTATTTGCAAAGCTTCTCATGGAATATCTCCTTATCCATTCAAATCACCCCTTCCTTTTTAGGCGCCTTCACTAATATAACGAATCATATCCGAAAAATATCTCATTTTCCGAAAAAAAATATTGACGGATTTCTTTAGAGCCTTTATAACAACCTTTTCTCACAGACGTAAGCATTTGTATTTTAGGCAATACCGCACAAAGATTGTGCGGCAGAATTTTCATTGTCGAAATCTGACGAACCGGTGAATTTATTAATTTATTATGACAAATCCTGTAAACCGATTGCATTTCATCAAAAAAAATTGTATAATAGAATATATGGTGTGTTTTATGACGACTTTAGAAAGGAGCTTAAATGGAGCGGCAGACTTTGAAAATTGAGGGAACAGTCGAAAACGTTATGTTCCGTAATGAATCAAACGGCTATACTGTCCTCGATATCGACACGGGCGGAGAGCTTGTGACGGCTGTAGGCGAACTTGGCGATGTCGAAAGCGGCGAAATACTCCTGCTTGAAGGCTGCTATGTTACTCATCCGAGATTCGGTACGCAGTTCAAAGCCGAATACTACGAAAGAAAGCTTCCAAACACATCTGTAAATATATGCAAATATCTTTCATCCGGCGCGATAAAGGGAATCGGTCCGGCGCTTGCCAAAAGGATCGTAGATGTTTTCGGGGAAAAAACTCTTGAAATAATGGAAAAAGAACCCCGCAGACTTCGGGAAATAAAAGGCATATCGGCGCAAAAATGCGAGGACATCGCAAACGAAGTGCAGAAAATATTCAATCTGCGCCACCTTATGATATTTTTGTCACAATACGGAATAAAATCCGGATATGCCATGAAAGCTTATCAGCAATGGGGACTTCAGGCCATAGAGCTTATAAAAAGCAATCCATACTCCCTTTGCGGTCATCCTGTCGGACTTTCTTTCAAAAAAGCGGAGGAAATGGCAAAGGAAATGAGAATACCCTCCGATTCGCACAAGCGTATCGGCGCAGGATTCGTTTATCTGCTTGAGGAAAACGCGAAAGCCGGTCACTCATGCATACCGCTCGACAAGTTTGAAACGCTTTGCTGCCGATATCTTGGTATAAGCGAGAGCGATTTCTATAATGTTTACAATGAAATGCTCGAGGACGAATACATTTTTGAATATCTGAAAAATGACAGAGGATTTGTCTATCTTGCGGAATATTACTGTGCGGAAAGATACATTGCGGGGCGTATTTCCGTGCTTAAAGCTTTTTCCTCTCCCGATGATTACGACTATGAAAAGCTTATCGATCTTGAAGAAGAACAAAACTGTATTCATTATGAAAAGCTTCAGCGACAGGCTATAACAACGGCTCTTTCAAGAGGAATAATGATCCTCACAGGAGGTCCGGGCACAGGAAAAACCACTACGCTCAACGCTATAATCTCTCTTTATGAAAAAAAGGGAGAACCCGTGCTTCTTGCCGCTCCTACAGGACGCGCCGCAAAAAGAATGTCCGATCTGACAGGGCGTGAAGCGAGAACAATACACCGCCTGCTTGAAGTAGAGTATGACCAGAACGGCAAGCTTAAATTCACGCATAATGAAAGTAATCCGCTTGAATGCAGCGTTGTCGTCGTAGATGAAATGTCTATGGTGGACGTTATGCTTTTTGAAAGCCTGCTGCGCTCCTTGAAACTCAACTGCCGTCTTATTATGGTGGGCGACAGCGATCAGCTGCCGTCTGTCGGCGCGGGAAATCTTCTGAAATCGCTTATTGAAAGCAAATGTCTGCCGGTTATCGAACTGAAAGAAATATTCCGTCAGGCTGAACAAAGCTGCATTGTCACAAATGCTCATAGGATAGTAGGCGGAGAACTTCCCGATCTTACCCAAAAGAAAAACGACTTTTTCTTTTTTCGCCGTATAGAACCCGAAATGGCTTCAAGACTTATGGTCGATCTTGTCAAAACACGTCTGCCAAAAGCTTACAACTACTCCCCTACCGATGATATACAGGTGATCTCCCCTTCAAGAAAAGGCATCTTGGGAGTTGTGGAGCTTAATAAAGTATTACAGGAGCAGCTGAATCCAAAGCATCCTGCAAAAAAAGAAGTCAGGTCGCCCGTATATACATTCCGTGAGGGCGACAAGATAATGCAGACCAAAAACAACTACGATATAATCTGGAGCAAGGACGGCGAACAGGGCGCAGGAATATACAACGGCGATATCGGGAAAATAGTAAGTATAAACAAGGCACGGCTTGAAGTCGTAGTCGACTTTGACGGGCGCGTTGCCGCTTATACATTTGACATGACGGATCAGCTTGAACTTGCCTATGCTATAACCGTACATAAAAGTCAGGGAAGTGAATTTGAAGCGGTCATAATACCGCTTATAGGCGGTTTCGACAAGCTTTATTACCGAAATCTGCTTTATACCGCCGTTACAAGAGCCAAAAAGCTGCTTATAATTATCGGCGACGAAAATATAATCGGAAAAATGGTTATGAACAACAAAAGAACAAACAGATACACCTGCCTTACAGCTATGCTTAAGGAAGAAATGAAAAGCAATGAATAAGCTCAAAGCGTTTCTGACGGATCTTATATTTCCGAACAGGTGTCCCGTATGCCGTGAAATTATCGAATGGGATAAACTTATATGCGGCAAATGTGACGATTCTATGGAAGCTTTCCCGAAAGATATATGTCCGAAATGCGGAAAAGACAATTGTATCTGCGGCGAGATATGCTACGACAGAGCGTTTGTATGCTTTTACTACGAAGATCCTGCTAAAAAGGGAATACTTTCGCTTAAAGACGGTCACAAGGAATTCGGAGCGTATCTGGGCAGGCTTCTCGGTGAAAAAATTGCCGAAAGCAACATAAAAGCCGACGGAGTAATACCTGTCCCCATGTCGGAAAGCTCATACCGTATCAGAAGGTATAATCAAGCTGAAATTATAGCAAAGCAGATATCGAACATAAACAATATACCGCTTTTTACCGGACTTATAGGCAAAAATGAATCTGCCGTTCAACATACGCTCGGCAAAGCAGAAAGAATGAAAAATACCGCCGCATTATACGGAAGCGGCACAAATCTTGATGACATGAGTTTTATTTTATGCGATGATGTTATCACAACAGGAAGCACGATCAACAGGTGCGCAGAAATTTTAAAGGAAATGGGCGCGGCGGCTGTTTACGCAGCGGTCGGAACAACAACAAAATTGAAAAAGGAATGAATTTATATGGCACATGACATTGGTATAGATCTCGGAACAGCAAATATAGTTATAGCCGTAAACGGCAAAGGCGTTGTCCTTAACGAACCTTCGGTCATAGCGGTCAATACAAGAACAAATAAGATAATCGCGGTCGGCAAAAAGGCATATAGAATGGTCGGAAAATCACCGGAATACATTTCGGTTATCCGTCCGCTTTCCTGCGGCGTTATTTCCGACGATGAAATGACACAGGCGCTTATCCGTGAATTTGTACGCAAGGTAAGCGGTCACAGGCTTATCAAACCGAGAATAGTTATATGCGTCCCCTCGTTTATCACAGACGTAGAGAGCCGCGCGGTGGTCGAAGCCGCGATGAACGCAGGATCGAGAAAGGTTTATCTTATTCAGGAGCCTATTGCCGCCATGCTCGGCGCAGGAGTAAATATGTCAAAAGCAAGAGGTCATCTTGTCGTTGATATCGGGGGCGGTACCACAGACGTCGCCGTGGTATCAATGAACGGCGTCGTTACGTCGCGTTCTATCAAAACAGCCGGAAATACGATCGATCAGTCCATAGTAAGATATCTCCAGAAGCGTCACAAGCTGCTTATAGGAGATAAAACCGCCGAACTTATAAAGCGCGATCTGACTAATCTTTACGACCCCAGTAATGATGTAAGAATGAATATCGGAGGAAAAAATCTTGTAAAAGGACTTCCCGAAATGATAAATATAAGCGAACTCGAGGTTTTCGACGCAATTGAAGACGATATTTTCGAGATAGTCGATACGATCAGAAATCTTCTCGAGGATACTCCGCCCGAACTTGTCGGCGATATTTACGAAAACGGAATTCTGCTTACGGGCGGCGGCGCGCTTCTCGGCGGCATAGATAAGCTTATAAACAGAACATTGGGCGTTTCCTGCAATATCGCAAAAGATCCCATGGGGTGTGTTGCAAGGGGTACTGTACAGGCATTCAAGCGTCTTGACAGCCTCCTTGACGGTTTTGAAAATGTCGCGCTCTATCAATATAAATAAAATCAGTTCTGCACGGAGATCATGCCGAAGATGCGCAGCAAAGCTGTCAGGCGGTCTTTGTGCGGCGCTGTCTTAAAGCGTTTGCAAAAAGCTTCACTCACGTCTTAATGATGCAAGTGAAGCTTTTTTAGAAGTTGTTCTCATATTATTCAATTAAAATTGGAGGATCTGTTTCCACAGGCGGATCGGTCTGCTCGGGCGCAGGAGGATCGGTCTGCTCGGGCGCAGGAGGATCGGTCTGCTCGGGCGCAGGAGGCGCAGGCGGATCGATGATCGGCTCGGGTTCTTCCGTAGGCGCATCTGTAGGTTCGGGATTGCTTGCATAGTAAACCGTAAGCGATTCTCCCTTGGTCAGATCTATCTTCTTACCCGGTGCAGGACTTACGCGGATGACATATCCGTCTTCTACATCATAATCGATCTCCGATACCTCGGAATATTTTATCTTCATCTTACTAAGAATCTTTGCATATTCCTCGAACGTATAGCCTTCAAAGTCGGGGACTTTAACAGACTCGGTTCCCTTACTTACCTTTACCTTGACTGTTTTGCCCTCTTTTATTTTTTTACCCTTATCAAATTCCTGCCAGAAAATAATTCCGTCCTTATAATCGGAATTGTATTCAAACTGCGCGCTTATTTTGATTCTGTATTTTTCCTCTATCTTGGACTTTACGTCTTCATATTTTTGTCCGACAAGATCCGGCATCTTGACTTCTTCCTTAGAAGACTCGGAGGTTTCCTCGGTTGCGAACTCGGTAATATCAACTATATCGCTGACGGAGCTTTGATCGTTCATGTAATTATCCTTCAGATGATTGTTGCTGTCCGCCGTAAACAATTTCATGAGAATGATAATAATGACAAGTATGATAGCCGCAAGGAGAACGCCGATTATAATAGGGATCTTTATCCTGTCAAAAGTAGAGATCTCGCTTCCGTCAAACTCTACGTCGTCTTCATTTTCATAGTCGTCGTCATATTCGTCATAACCGTCGTCATATTCGTCATCATATTCATTGCCGTAATATTCGTTCGGATCATTCACCGGATACTCCTGTTCACTCGGAAAATTATGATTTTCGTATATGCCGTTTCGTGAGATCGTAATAGTCTGCGTCTGACCAAGACCTACAGCCGGCTGATCGAAAAGCGATGTCACAAGCTCGGTTATAGTCTGTATACGCTCATCGCCGTCAAGCAGCATACCCCTCATTATAACATCGGAAACATGCATTGGAATATTTGGGTTAAGCTCCTGTGGAGTATACAGATTATCCTTTTCAAGTCTTATATTTGCCGCATCGGGCTTCGATCCCGTAAGTATCCTATAAAGCACAGCGCATATAGCGTAAACATCAGTCCATGTTCCCTGACGCATTGCGGCGGAATACTGCTCGGGAGCGGCATATCCGTGATATATTTCACTTTTAAGCTCCGTATTCTCGGTTCTGACGGCAGATATACAAAAATCTGTCACTTTCAGTTCGCCCTTATCGGTAACATATATGTTTTCGGGGCTTATGCCTCTGTGAACAACGCCTGCGTTATGTACAAGACTTAAAGTAGTAAAAAGCGGAGGAAACATTGCGGAAACCTCGCTCCAGCTAAGCTCTCCGGCATTTTCCTTTAAATAATCCACAAGCTTTATACCGTCAATATATTCATACACGGCATAAGTTGTATTATTCTCCGCAAACAGATCGAGCGTCGGCGAAAGGTGACTGCTAAGACTTCTCATTTTCGCCAATGATTTGTTAAGCTCGGTATATTCAGCCATAAGCGCCTTATACTGCGCAAGATTATTATAATTTACGCTTATAGTCGCTCTTCCCCTGACGCGGACGCAAAGTCCGTCGGGCATATATTCATTCAATATCACTTTGCAGCTTACAGCCGTATCATAAGCGATATAGCTTGCCCCCTGACCGTTTGCGTTCAGAAGTCTTCCGACAAGATATCTGTCATGAAGCGTAACTCCCGGTTTTATAAAAGCCGGCAGGGACGGTGTATTTTCAGCATATCCGCAGTGTGGACAGATCCTTGCGGATCCTTTGTTTTCCATACAGCCCATGCATAATTTCGATTCAGCCATTGCTGACCTCCGTAAAAACATTAAATTATTAAGAACCTTTCTTCATAAACGTATATGCACGTCTTTTTAGCAAATCCTGTGAAGACAGGTTCTGAAATCTCAATAGAATTATTAAAATAATGCTATAAACGACAAATTTATTTGGCGTTTACTATTTGCCGATTTGCACACAGCGAACACAGTAAGCGAATGTGCAAGACATTTTTAATAATTGTTTTATAGTGAACGTCAAATTATTTTTGACGTTCACTATAAATAATATTTTATCAGTTATCACAAGCTTTGTCAATATCTTAAGCGATTAATTACCGTTTCATTTCCTAATTGTATTATTTCTGTAACATTTTTTTATGATTTTTAAGAACTTTCACAACACCTATGTAAAATTTTGTCAAAATTCATGTCAGTACTGCAGAAAGTGTGAAGTATTGCCCTATATCAAATTCCTGTCTATCATTTCCTGTGCCGCAAGCATGACTCCTATTTTGCCGCTCGGATAAGTGATACCGCCCTGCATCCAGACCGCATAAGGCTCACGAATCGGAGCGTCAGCGGAAAGTTCTATCGAAGCCCCCATATTAAACGCGCCTGCCGCCATTATCACCTGACTTTCATAGCCGGGCATGTCCCACGGTTCAGGCGTCACAAACGAATCAACGGGAGCGCCCTTTTGTATACCACAGCAAAACGCTTTCAGAAGCTCCGGACTGCCAAGCCTTACGGCTGTTATAATGTCGCCCCTCGCATCATTCGATTTAGGAGTACATTCAAATCCGAGCAGATTAAACAGAGCCGACGCAAAATCAGCGGTTTTTTTAGCGTTTGCGGTAACATCGGGAGCCATGAAAAATCCCATAAACATTTCCTTATTCTGTGAGATCGTACAGCCGACCTCTTTTCCCATACCAACGCATGTCAAACGGTACGAGCAAAGCTCTATAAGATCTTTTTTTCCGACGATATATCCGCCCGTTCCTGCAATGCCGCCGCCCGGATTTTTTATAAGAGAGCCGACTGCCATATCTGCGCCGCACTGCGTAGGTTCGAGCTTTTCGACAAACTCGCCGTAGCAGTTATCCACCATTATGATAGCTTCGGGATTTACCTTTCTGACAACGGAACACATTTTTTCAATATCGCTGCAAGTATACGCAGGGCGCAGCGAATATCCTCTTGAACGTTGTATATAAGCAACCTTTGCGCCCTTTGCCTTACAAGCTATGGCATCATAATCGGGAGAACCGTCAGATCTAAGCTCGGCGTAATCGTATTCAACGCCGAAATCCATGAGAGAACCGTTCCCATTTTCTCCCCTTATGCCAATGACTTCTTCGAGAGTATCATAAGGGCTGCCGGTCAGTGAAAGAAGCCTGTCGCCCTTTCTGAGAACTCCCCACAAAGCCGTTGAAAGCGCATGAGTACCGGACACAAAATTATGCCTTACAAGTGCGTCCTCTGTACAGAAGACCTCCGCGTATACCTTGTCTAATACTTCCCTGCCTATATCGCCGTAGCCGTAGCCGCTGCTTCCGTAAAAGCATTGCTCGCTTACCCTGTTATTTATAAAAGCCGACAATACTTTTGCTCCGTTATATTCCTTTATATCTTCTATCCTGCCGAAATCGCACATTTTCTCCGCTTTTTCAGCAAGTTCAACAAGCTTCGGGCTGAATTTAAAAAAGTCAATATCAGTCATTATACCGCAATGTTCCTTTCAGTATGTTTTCGTCATTGTTTTCTTTCATTTCAAGAACATATTCTTCCGATACCGCCTTGAATCCGATCTCCTTGTAAAAGCTCTCTCTTATATCAAGCGCGTAAAGAACAGCCGTTTTTCCCTGATTTTTCAGATATTCGGCAAGCCACATAAGAAAACATCTCGCATGACCGTATCCGCGCGACGAAAGCTTAGTCGCGACCTGTGAAACAAGCACGCAGCCGTCAATATCGAATGAAAGCGACGCCGTTGTGCAGCCTTTATATGTAAACACACGGCTTATCCCATGCCTTACTCTGTGTGAAGTATCGGCAAGCCAGAGTTCGTGATCCGAAATATTCGGGAAACCCTCGCTAAGTATCGCGTAAACATCATCAAGCCTTGGTTCAAGATCTACATCGCTGTCCTCCGCCTTTTCGCCGTTTCCCGGAACAAGCTGAAAAACAGTTCTGTGAAGCCTAAGATAGTCGTCGCTTTTTATAGCGTCGATAACGCTTTGACTTCCCTCTATGCGGAAAGGTCTGTACATTCCGACAAACATATTTATCTCATCAGGGTCAAAATCACTTCCGCAGATAAGCATTGTCGAATTTTCGATAAGCAGTACGCTATCGCCGCTTTTGAAAAAACGGCAGAAATCATATCCTGTACCATAAGCGTCAAGGTAAGACAGTATACGCTTTCCGCAAAGCGTTCCGGAAAGAAATTCACGAGAGATCTCACACGGATCATCAATATGATTTATCATAAATCCATATTAGCCGCTTTTTCAATAATTGCGCTTATAAGATCTCTGCAAGCGATAAGATCGTTTTTATTGACAACGCTTGCGGGTGAATGAAGGTATCTGCACGGCGCTGAAACGGCAATAGTTTTGATACCGTCTCTTGCGGTATGGATAGCTCCGCTGTTGTTTCCTCCCGCAACGGCTGTTTTTGTCTGACATGGAATATTCTTTTCCTTAGCCAATTCAAACGCAAGGTCATAAAGATCCTTGTCATACTTAGTGCTTTTATCCATAAAGGATACTACCGCGCCTTTTCCGAGCCGACACACCTGTTTGTCCTCGTCTACATTATCAATATCGGCGGCAGTTGTCGCCTCAACGACGACCGCTATATCGGGATTCACAGAATAAGCCGTAACCTTAGCGCCCCTTAAGCCTATCTCTTCCTGAACGCTGAAGCTGAAATAGGTATCATAAGGAAGTTCGCCGTCGATCATTTCAAGCATAAGCGCACAGCCGAAGCGGTCGTCTATAGCCTTCGATCTTATCATATCGTCGCTGAGTTCAACGTACTCTGGAGCAAAGTAAGCAAAATCCCCCGTAGACGCAAACATTTCAGCGTCGTCGATATCAGAAGCTCCGATATCTATATAAAGCGAATCTATGGAAGGATAATTTTCACGTTCTTCTTTTGTGAGATTGTGGATAGGCTTTGAACCGACAACGCCGTACATTCCGTTATCGCCTACCGTTACCTTTCTGCCCACTACAGTAGAAGGATCAATACCGCCTATCTCCGAAAAATTAAGAGTTCCGTCATCATTTATGGACTTAACGACGAATCCGACCTCGTCCATATGCGCGTCGATCATTATCTTGTTTTTTGGAACAGCCTTTCCCTTTTTGAACGCGATTATATTTCCGAGATTATCTACGGAATACACGGCATTGCTGCCTATTCTTTCTATTATATATTCGCGTACTCTGTCCTCATAACCTGATGCGCCGTTTAGTCCGCACAATATTTTCAAATCTTCAAACATATGAATTACCTCCGTTTTTTATTAAAGCGGCAATTAATCTGCCGGTATTTTCAACGTCCTCGATCTTTATAACCTCAGACGGCGTATGCATATATTTAAGCGGTATGGATATCGTCCCCGCTATACAACCGCTTCTGTTTACACTAAAACGATCCGCATTTGTGGAAGTCAGTCCATTCATGACCTCTATCTGATAAGGAATATTGTTTTTCTCGCATATCTCTTTAAGATCTTTTGAAAGCCTTCTTGAAAGCGACGGAGAAAAACCGATCATAGGTCCTTTTCCCATTTTACCGCATTTATATTCACATTCTCCCTTGGTATACGCAAAGCTTACGTCAACTGCAATTGCGACGGCAGGATCAATATCGTAAGCGGCGATCATAGCTCCTCTCTCGCCAAGCTCTTCCTGTGCCGAAAATACGGTCGTAAGTCCGCAGTTAAGCTTGGTATCCTTCAAAAGCTCGAGCGCATATAAGATCGCGGCTGCGCCGCAGCGGTCGTCAAGAGCGCGCCCCGTAACAGTATTATTGAGCAGTTCTCCGAACTGCGTATCAAACGAGATAAGGTCGCCCGGCGAAACAAGCTCCGCCGCCCTGTCATGGTCAAGTCCGATATCGATAAGCAGATCTTCGATATCGGCGGCTTTTCCCTTATCCTTTCCGGAAAGATGAGGCGGCACAGAACTTATAACGCCTTTCAGATCGTTTTTTCCGTGTACGGTAACAAGCTGCGCAGGAAGCAAACGCTTATCGATCCCTCCCACATTTGAAAACCTTATAAACCCGTTTTTAGTGACAGCAGTAACTATAAGACCTACCTGATCTGTATGCGCGTCTATCATGATACGGTTTTCACGCTTTGTATTATCGCCGAATTCTCCGTATACATTTCCGCTTTTGATATACCGTTTGTCCGTATACTCGCCGAGCATATCATAGATCAGACCCGCGACATTTTCTTCAGCCCCCGATACGCCGTCCGCCATTGAAAGCTTTGATATAACTTCTTTTATATCCATTTAAGAAAGCTCCTTTACAAGATCTTTAAAATGTATTCCCCTTGCCTCAAAATTAGGATAGCTGTCAAAGCTTGCGCATGCCGGAGAAAGTGTTACGATATCCCCCGGCAAAGCAATTTTTCTTGCCTCTGAAACAGCCTCCTCCATTGATGAAACATGTATTATTTTAAGTACGTCGGGATCATATTTTTCGGAGCCTTTTACAGCTTTTTCAATTTTTTCCGCGGTAACTCCCATTAAAATAAGTACCTTTACTTTTTCGTTTACCGTATCCGCCATAGGCTCAAACGGTATTTTTTTATCATATCCGCCTGCAATAACTATCAGTTTCTGACTGAATGAATTAAGTCCGGCAAGCACCCTTGTAGGACTTGTGGCGATGCTGTCGTTATACCATTTAACGCCGTCAAGTTCCCTTACAAATTCAATACGGTGTTCAACTCCGCCGAACGTCTTTGCGGTTTCGGAAATAACGTCCGCAGAAACCTCTCCCCAAAGCGCGCTTATTGCCGCAAGATAATTTTCAACATTGTGTATTCCGGGAATCTTTATCTCGTTCTTATGGATAATGCGCGTAGAATTTCCGTAATCATTGCAGCAGAGATAGCCCTCGCTGTCAAGATACGCGCCGCTTTCGGGAATCTGTTTTCTTGAAAATTTTACAAGTCTGCCCCTGACAAGCTCTGAAAGATTATTCGTAAGCTCGTTATCGAGGTTTAAAACAGTACGGCTGAACGCGTTCTGATGAAGTATCAGATTCTTCTTACTGTCGACATATTCCTCCATTGTGCCGTGAACGTCAAGATGATTAGGCGCAATATTTGTGATAACGGCAACGTCGGGAGATTTTCTCATAGATATAAGCTGAAAGCTTGAAAGTTCAACGACCGCGGCATCGCTTTCATCAATTTCCTCTATCAGCGGCATAAGAGCCTTTCCGATATTTCCGCCCTTATAGACTTTTTTTTCCGAACGCGAAAGCATATCCGAAATAACAGTCGTTGTTGTTGTCTTTCCGTCAGACCCCGTAACGGCATATATCCTGCATGGACACAGGTCAAAGAAAAGCTCCATTTCCGAGGTTACCGCAACGCCGTTGCTCCGCGCCCTTTTAAGCGCCGGATTATTGAAATACATTCCGGGCGCTCTCACAACAAAATCAAAATCTTCGAGAGAATCAAGATATCCATCCCCAAGTATAAAGTCAGCCCCTAAGCTTTCAAGTACGGTATATGTTTCGCCAAGAGCCGATTTATCCTTTCTGTCACATACCGTCACCTTTATGCCTTTTTTCAGAAAAAGCTTTATCATATCGGTATTTGAGACCCCCACGCCGATAACAGCGCATTTTTTATCTTTCATTTTATCAAAAAACAATTGAGCCTTTGTCATAATTTACCTCCAAAAAATACACTTACATATATTATATACTTTTTTTGTAAAAATATCAACTGTTTTTTTAAAAAAACATGAAAATCAATTTTTGAGGAACTTTTGGAGGACAGAGTTCAACATAAGCAAATTGTGTCTTATGTTCATTTCTTGCCTTGATTCAAGAAACGAACCAAAGAAAATCAAGCTTCCGCTGTGCCAGAGCGGAAGAGAGAGATAGGTATTGTTTTTATAGACGGGGACTGTAAATGATAAATTTTACCATTCAGCAGATATGGTTTACCGTTTTGAAAGTTTGAAGTGCTTTATCTCCTGATCTTTGCCAAGAACGTTTCGTATGGTTACCCACATTTTTAGAAATACCGCCCAAAGGGCGGTATTTCTAAAAATCATGAGGATTCCAAAGGTGACTCCCCGCGGGGCGGGGAGATGTCCCGAAGGGACAGAGGGGACGGCTCTGTAAGAGGCATTCCCTTTGGCAGGGGGTATGGGGGACAGAGTCCCCACAAGTTTCTCAAAAATTGATTCTGTAGTATCATATTTTTGCAAAATGGTGTTAATAATCGACCAAATAATGCAAAAATATTGAAAATCTTATTATTATGTGATAGCATATTAGTAAAGAATTCATTTAAAAATATAACGCTTGCTACGATGCCCGTACCGAAAAACTCATGTAAAAGGCAGACAGCGTTTGGGAAGTTTCCGAGGAGATCTAATGTATAAAATTATAAAAACATCAATAAGTACCGATAAGCGAAGAGTCTATTCGATTTACAGATATAAAGCTGAAATAGACGGAAAATATATAGTAACTTACGGCGTTGCTGCTGCAAATACAACAGAGTGCAGCCGTGTAAACGAAATATCGTTTGACGAAGATACCGCTTTTAACATTTTAAACTGTGTTTCAGAAAATTCGGTTACAGTCAGCAAACTGAAAGACTTTGTGATCGATTATTTGGACAAATTATAATCTTCCACCAATTAAAGTTGAAGCGTATAGATAATCCAAGTAAAAATTTGCCGGAATCTATACGCCGTTTACCCTATGGGAGTAAATCAGACTTTACGGTAGTATTGTCTAAAAAATAAGCGTCGAGTAATTTAACTTACCCGACGATTTATTATCTATTTAGAAAGACTATAATGAAGTGTGTAAAACCATAAAAACAACAATCGCTAATATCAAAATAACTTTTATAATTCTATCATCATTCTCACAATAACGGTTTATCTCCCATTCAGACTAAACTTGATTTTATTCCGTATTTTTTACTACTTTATTGACATTGATCCGGTTTTTTGACCAAAGCCGGTTATTTTCCTTTGCATATTCATAAAGTTTTTTATTTTCGCTGTTAAGTGTTCCGAAATGTTCGGTACAGCAAATGACTTTGCGGCAATTTTCCATAAGCTTCACAGCCTTATCAAAATTATAAGCTGAAATAGGCTCGAATGCTTTTTCCGAAACGACTTCCGCCGCCAACGCAGATGCAGCAGGAAAATCTATATCATTTTCATAGATAATACCTGCCGCAAAAGGTATCTGCATTCTTTGAAGCCGACGAAAAGTATTTATTCCCGTTCCGCCGCCTGCGATCACAAACACTTGCGGCTGTCCGCTCACACGTTCAAGCTCCGCCGAGCCATAGCCCGAATAATAGCTTGCCGCTGAAATATCATAAAGCCTGCTTATATATTCATCGGTAAATATCTCTTCGGGAGCGCCGCATTTATCGATCCCGCCATTACTTATGCAGATGACAAAATCTGAAATTCTTTGAGCAAGGTCAAGCTCGTGCATTGACATGATAACGCTGATTTTTTTTATGGTCACAAGCCTTTTCAGCATTGACAGCAGCTCAAGCTTATGATGAATGTCCAGAAAGGAAGTCGGCTCGTCCAAAATAAGAACATCAGGCTCTTGACACACCGCTCTTGCAAGCATTACACGCTGTCTTTGACCGTCGCTTATGCAGTTAAAATCCCTGTCAGCAATACTTTCCACAGACATAAGCTTCATTGCTTCGGCTATCTGTTTTTTGTCGTTCTCCGAAAGAATCCCAAGCTGACCGGTATAGGGATAACGTCCCGATTTGATAACGTCATAACAAGTCATCAGCTCCGGACGGATAGACGCGGTCGTCATAATTGACATAGTTTTTGCAAGCTCATTATTGCTTATATCTTTAAGATTTTTTCCGCTTATAAATACGCTTCCCGCAAGCATCGGCAGCTGTGCCGCAATAGTTTTAAGAACAGTCGATTTTCCTGCGCCGTTCGGTCCGATGAGAGTTACTATCTCCCCTTTATTCACCGAAATATCGATATTATCTATCAGGATCTTTTTATTATATCCCACGGCAAGCTTATCGGTGTTAAAAATAATATTTTGCATACCTGCCTCCTCAGGCTGTTTTTTTTCGGCTGAGCATTATGCTTATTACGACAGGCGCTCCGAAAAGCGCCGTAACTGTGCTTATGCTTAGTTCCGACGGTGCAAATACCGTTCGTGCTATCATGTCGCAGACAAGGCAGAAAACCGCTCCTCCCAAAAAAGACGCAGGAACAACAATATATGGTTTTGCCGTACCGAAAATCTTTTTCACAATATGCGGAACGGCGATCCCCACAAATGAAACAGGTCCTGCAAAGGCGGTGACGCAGGCTGAAAGTACGCTTGAAAGCAGTATAAGAACAGCCCTGAAACGCTTTATATTAACCCCAAGATTTTTTGCATAGACCTCTCCGAGCTGATATGCTCCTATCTGTTTTGAGATAAGCAGTACAATTGCAAAGGCAGGAAAAACAACGGCAGCCATTACGCCGATATCGTCGCTGCCTATTCCCGAAAAGCTTCCCATTGACCAGTTATGAAGATTTACGATATTTGAATCGTCCGCAAAGGTTACGATAAAATCCGTAACCGCAGAACATATATATCCTATCATAACTCCGCTTACAATAAGAGCGGAGCTTTTTTTGACCTTGCCCGATACCATAAGAATTACCGCCATTGAAAGAATCGACCCGATAAACGCAGAGGAAATAAGCTCTGCCGAGCTGAGAATACTGCCGATTTTCAAAGAAAAAATCATAGTGACCGCTACCGCAAGCTTTGCGCCCGAGGAAATTCCCAAAACGAAAGGTCCGGCAATGGGATTTGCAAAAAAGGTTTGCAGTAAAAATCCCGATACGGATAATGCTCCGCCGAGAATTACTGCTGAAAGAACTCTCGGAACGCGTATTTCCATAATAATATTTTCCGCAGAATTATTTTCGCTTTTTCCAAAAATAACCTTAGTGACTTCTCCGGCAGGAATTTTAATACTTCCCGAATAAAGCCCGATCATCACGGCTGCGGCAAGCAAAACAAAAAGTATTATAAAACACGCCGTATATCTTATATTTTTATTCATATCATACCTCATTAGCTGAGAATCCCCATGATTTTTAGTAATACTTTCCCCAAGGGGAAGTATTACTAAAAATGCGAGTACTCACACAGAATGTTCTTGGCAAGAATCAGGAGATAAGGCACCTCAAAATTTTGAAAGTTCATTTCATTGTAACCCCTAATTGCTGAATGGAAAAGTTTTTCATTTACAGTCACCGACTATAAAGATAGTCATTATTTTTTGCTTTTGCAACTCACAGCGTAAGCTGTGCCGGAGCAGAAGCTTGATTTTCTTTGGTTCGTTTCTTGCATCAAGGCAAGAAATGAACATACTCTCCCCCACGGGGCGTGGAGATGTCACGAAGTGACAGAGGGAACGTCTCGTAGAGATTGTTCCCTTATCAGGGATGGAGAACAGCGTTCCCCTGAATGAACAAGATTACCGAACAGGTCTATTCAAGATGATAGATATACGACGGAGATCCATTATCATTTCCTGTAAAAATCAAATGCATATCGTAAATCATATCCGCCGCTCCCGTTGTCTGCTGAAACATATTTTTATCCGTACACCATACATTTCCGTTTTTTACCGCCTTAAAATCCGCAAACAGACTGTTTTTCCCGATCAGCTCGTCAACTGATGAAATACCGCCGTCGATCGTACTGTTGTATATCAGAAAATCAGTGTCCTTCGCCTTATCGTAAAAGCTTTCAAACTGTACGTTCATGGTGGAAAGCGAATTGTCCTCCACCTTCAAATCATCAGCCGTAAAAATATTTTGTCCGCCGGCAAGTTCTATCATTTTGGAAACATAGTCTCCCGGCTTATGGATATTTACAAGTCCGTTCGACGTGATATAGAAAAAAGCCGCTGTTTTTCCTGTGTTTTCATCTTCCGAAAAAGTATCGACCGCCTTTGTTTTCTCCTTAAAAAAGCTGTCAGCCTCCGCCTGCTTTCCCGTAAGCAAACCGTAAAGCTTTATCCATTCCATTCGTCCAAGCGGATGAGATTCATAGCTTGAACGCTCCACCATGACAGGTATTCCCATTTTTTCAAGTTGCTCGCGAATTTCAGGACTGTGGTATATCATAGTCGATTCTATGGCAAGACAGCAGCCTGTATCAATAATCAGTTCGTAGTCGGGAGCGGAATACTTTCCGGCATAGAGAATTTCTCCGCTGTTCATTGCATTTTTGATTTCCGGCAGCGACCAGTCTTTTTCCATAGTTGCAGTCAGCTTTACAACGTCAAGGGCATTAATTTTACTGAATAGATCCATAGCGGACGACGCCGCAAGATAAATATTATCGGCAGGCTGACGTATAACGGTTACGGAATCGGGAATATTCTGCGGAACAACGCCGTTTTCAGGTACTAACATATATTGTTCATCTTTTCCGATAGTAATAAATGCCAGATCGTTTTCATAGTAATCGACCGAAAACATCTCCGCGTATTCCAGTTCCATACTGCCTGTTTTTTGCAATTCCGAAAAATTGATATTTTCATTTTCGGAATTTTTACATGAAACAAGACTTAGCGTCAGTACTGCCGATAATATACATAAAACAAATCTTTTCATCAGAATATTGACGCTGAATCAAAATTCAGGGTGTACTCGATTTCGTGCGGAGCGCTCATAGCTGTCGTATTTGCGGAAACAGGCATTTCATGGTCAAAGTAAGTCACGGGGATTTTGAATGTGGAATTTCCCTCGGTATTGATGACCTCATACTTTACGCCGTCAACTATCATATAGTCATAGTTTGAACTGCTCCAAACGATCTCGGCATAAACAACGCCGTCCTCAACAGACAGCTTTGCGGGAGATTCCACCGAAGCGCGTCCCGAACCGCCGCTAAGTGTAACATTTACGGTATATTCTCCGTCTTTCAATCCAACGACGCCCCCGTCGGAAAACGCTTCCGACGGAAGAGAAGCAGAACGGAATACCAATGTGCGGTCATACCACTTTTCCTTTTTCTTGCTGAATGCGGAACAGTCGATAGCCTTATCCAAAGCTTCAACAGGAACGGTGTATGTATGCTCTCCGTTTTCATTTTCTTCAAAATGAATATATCCGCTTTCAACAGCGTCCTCCCCTTTACCCATGAAAATGTACAGATATCCTTTTCCGCTCATTGTCATGACAGCAGTCATTTCACCATTGTCAACAGTCAATTCACACTTTACTATTTTAAACATAGACGAGCTCGATTCAGCTGTAATTTTGTATACACCGTCTTTCAGCTCATTGCCGTATACGGGAGTAAGGTTTTCGGCGCCAAGGTCGATTTCGGGAGCTTTTTCTCCCTCTCCTGCTATATTATTTTCAGTCGATCCCGAGGTTTCAGCCGACTGTGAAGTACTGCTTTCAGAAGCGGAATCGTCTGTACTGCATCCCGAAAACGTACCGATAAGAAGTCCCGATACAAGCAGGACAGTAATAATTTTTTTCATTGTATTTTCTCCTTATAAAAACGGCGGTAAGATTCTCACCGCCGATTTATTTATCATTAGATGTGTTCAATACCTTGTTTATAGGTGAAACTATCCCCATTATTCTTACCAAGAGAACGTTCTATGTGGTTACCCACATTTTTTGAAATACTGCCCAAAGGGTGGTATTTCAAAAAATCATGAGGATTCCAAAGGGAATCATTCCCTTTGGCAGGGGGTACAGGGGGACAGCGTCCCCCTGCATGAACGAGATTACCGAACACGATCTATTATTTAATAGAATCAATTGCAGCTTTTGCGTGTTCAACGTAAATTTTTCTGATCTCCTCGTTTTCACCGAGTCCGCGGAGCAGACACTCTACTTCAAAGCCCTCTTTTTCAAATGCCGACTTCCATGAGTCATCTTCATCGCCTGCCATATCGTTATTGGCATGATCGCCCGCAACTACCATAAGCGGTTCGAGAACCACTTTCTTGTAATTTCCTTCCTTTACTTTTGCGATAACATCATCAAGAGAAGGCTCGGCTTCAACAGTACCCACAAAATAATTTTTATGTCCGTCAGCTGTGAGAAGATCCTGCATTTTCTGATAAACCTGATTTGCCTCATGCTCTGTACCGTGACCCATAAAACAAATTGCCGTTTCGCCGTCGTCATATTCGGACGTCCAGTCAACGATCGCCTTTTCCACTCTTGCAAAGTCATCGTCGCTTGTGAGAAGCGGCTCGCCGAATACGACCTTATCAAATGCATCGGAATAGTTTGCGACCTTGGATGTTATTTCCTCATATTCGATACCGTTCATAAGGTGAGTAGGCTGAACGACAAGAGTTTTAACATTATTGTCAACGGCTCTGTTCAAAGCGGCGTCAATATCGTCAATAAGAATTCCGTCGCGTCTGTTTACATGGTCGATAACGATATTTGCAGTAAATCCGCGTCTTACCGAATAATCGGGAATTGAAGCTTCAATATCGTTTTCAATAGCGCCTATGGTAAGACGGCGGCTGTCGTTAAAGCTTGTTCCAAAGCTTAAAACAAGCAGTTCGTTGTCGCCTATCCCGTCCTCGTTGCGTATGTTGTCCAACGAAGCGTCGCCTGTTGTGTAGTCCTCGTCCTCATCTGCTTCCTCTGCTACAGAAGAAGCGGAATTTTTGCTGCTCTCGGACTCTGAGCTTTTATCGTCACAGCCGACGAACGACGTTGCCATAAGTGAAATTGCAGCAACAGCGGCAAGAATTTTCTTTAAGTTATTCATAGTTTTTCCTCCGATTGATTTTATATTAAATGCCTCGCACATTCGCTCGTTTCATTAGCTACGTGCGTATCGGCAAATAGTAAACGCCAAATAAATTTGCCGTTTACTATTGATTTTCTCAATCAGAAGCATTGATAATAAAAAAATGCCGTCCTTTCATTGAGAAAAGATGGCACACCAAATAAGAACTTTTACCGATAGGCTATTGCATATGTATTTTCGGCAAATTTTCCTGATAAACTGCGTTGATTTTTCTTGCCATACGCCGGTATGCCTGCAAAAAATCGCCTTGTTTTCAGAAAAATCATGCTCAAAAATCTACACGCAAATCCTATCGGTATAAGTTCTAAGACCCTGTCAAAACAGCGTCTAAAAACGTACAATCAATACCTCGTGATCCGGAATTTTATTCCTGTACTGATTTACGGCAGGTTTCCTGACTTTGGTATCTGCATTCATGACCGCCTTCCCAATATTATTGTCCCGAAAAATATGGCGGGCTTCCGGCAAGCTTTACTTGCCTCGTTTATATCAGTGACATAATGGTCATGAACTTCTCCTACACAGTGACGAGATCGTACAGGATTTTCACCTGTTTCCCTTTTACCCTCAGTCTTTGCTGACAAGCAGCAAAGCTGCAGCACCGTAAATCTATTCAATTTTCATATTATAGATTTTATGTACATAAATCTAATTTCAATTATAACACCGATATTGCAAAAATCAAGTATTTTCAATTAAAACCGTCAAAAATCACAAATCATTCCATGATATCTCCGTTGTATTGTGATAAGATGTACAACCAGCCCTATCTTGACAAAATAAACTTTCTGTAATATAATAAAATAACAATCGAATATGGTAACAGGTGTCGGATATTCTTTTATTGGAATGATCCGGTGAAAAGGGAAGCAGGTGCAAATCCTGCACGAACTCGTCACTGTAACTGCGGAATCTGAAAAAATATGCCACTGATTTGCAATTGGGAAGGCTTTTCAGGTAATGATGCTCAAGTCAGGAGACCTGCCTGTTATTAGAACCTGTCCACATAGGCTCTTAAAGTGCATAACGCCACGAGTAATTGGCTGTACGTTTCAATAAATATGTTCAATGACTTGTTTCGATCAAGTGAACTGTACGCTTTTTGCTATGGCAGAAGCGTATTTTTTTATATAAGGAATTTCAAAGCTATGAATATTGAACATGTCAAACCCGACGATATTGAAAAACGCAGTATGGAAATTATTGAAAGCGAACTTGGGGACACTTCTCATCTGACAGATACTGAAAAAACAATAGTCAAACGCGTGATCCATACAACGGCAGATTTTGACTATCTGAAAAATCTGAAATTTTCGGAAAATGCCGCAGAAATCGGCTTACAGGCGTTGCTTACCGGTACTGTAATAATCACCGACACAAATATGTCCCTTTCAGGAATAAGCAAGCCCGCTTTAAAGGCTTTGGGCTGTCGTGCTTATTGCTTTACTGCCGACAGCGACGTTGCCGAATCCGCAAAAGCAAACGGTATTACCCGAGCCGTTGCCGCTGTCGATAAAGCGGCAAAGCTTTACGGTCAGCAAAAATTTATATACGCCGTCGGGAACGCTCCCACAGCTTTGATAAGGCTTCATGAGCTTATAACGCAGAAAAAGATATCTCCTGCGCTGATAATCGGAGTACCCGTAGGCTTTGTAAATGTGGTATACTCAAAAGAACTTATCATGACGGATAATGTTCCATACATTGCGGCGGAAGGCAGAAAAGGCGGAAGTACTGTTGCGGCTGCGATATGCAACTCCTTGTTATACCAATTGTACAAGAGGTAGAATCAATGCTTAACGAATTTGTATACCACGGAAAAAGCAAGCTGAAATGCGGATTCACTACCGGAACTTGCGCGGCGGCGGCAGCAAAAGCGGCGGTTGAAATGCTGCTTTCAGGAGATAAAATAACCAATACAAAATTGGTTGCTCCAAAAGGAACGGAACTGATCCTGCCCATAACAAATACAGAGATTGCAAAGCAGTATGTTTTATGCGGAGTAATAAAGGACAGCGGCGACGATCCGGATATTACCAACGGCATTCTTATCTGCTGCACGGCAGAAAAAATAAAATACGATATCGAGATAAAAGGCGGCGAAGGTATCGGGATCGTAACCAAAGCGGGTCTTGACCAACCCGTGGGAGAATGGGCGATAAACAGCGTTCCGAGAAAAATGATAAGATCGGCAGTATCTGAGATCTGCGAAAAATACGATTATTACGGCGGTATCAGAATTACCGTTTCCGCTCCCGACGGAAAAAATATTGCCGGAAGGACCTACAATCCGAGAATGGGAATAAAGGGCGGGATATCTATTATAGGTACAACGGGAATTATAGAGCCTATGAGCAATTCGGCAATTATTGAAACGATCCGCACCGAACAGAAAATTCGCAAGGCTGAAGGACGGAAAAATCTGCTTCTTACCATAGGCAATTACAGCGAGGATTATCTTGTAAAAATCCTTCCGTTTATGAATTCTCAAAGCGTAATATGCAGTAATTTTATAGGGGAAGCCATTGATATCGCTCTTGAACTCGGTTTTGATTCAGTACTTATTTTAGGGCATATCGGCAAGCTGGTAAAGCTTGGTGCAGGGATAATGAACACACACTCCGCACAGGCTGACGGAAGAATGGACGTACTTGTCACCTGCGGAGTCCTTGCTGATACCGGCATAAAAACGCTGAAAAAAATCCCCGAATGCGCTGCAGCCGACGCAGCTCTCGGTTTGCTTGAAAGCGACGGAGTTCTCGAAAAAACAATGGAAATTTTAATGCGGCGTATTCAATATTATCTTGACGCAAAGGCAAAGGGAGATATTCTTATTGGAGCTATGACCTTTTCGTATAAGTTCGGGATTCTCGGAAAAACAAATTCTGCCGATGAAATAATCAGTCGGCTTACGGAGGAATATAATGGTTAATTTCGTTGGCGCAGGCTGCGGAGCGGCTGACCTGATAACAGTCCGCGGAATGAAGCTTTTGCAGCAGGCGGACGTTATAATTTATGCAGGATCTTTGGTAAATCCGCAGCTTCTCGAATATGCAAATGAAAACTGTAAAATCTACAACAGCGCATATATGACCCTTGACGAAGTGATAGAAATTATGAGATCTGCCGAAGCGCAGGGCAAGATGACCGTCAGGCTTCATACAGGCGATCCGTGTCTGTACGGCGCGGTTCGCGAGCAGTTCGACAGGCTGAACAGTCTTGGAATACCGTTTGAGATTTGCCCGGGAGTAAGCTCCTTTTGCGGAGCGGCGGCATCTCTTAAAGCGGAATATACTCTGCCCGACGTGTCGCAAACGGTCATCATTACACGCATGGAGGGGCGCACCGCCGTACCTGAAAAGGAAAAAATCAGTCTTCTTGCAGGGCATAATGCGACAATGGTAATTTTTTTGAGTACGGGACTTCTAAGGGAGCTTTCAGCAGAGCTTCAAAAGGGCGGATATTCCCCCGATACTCCTGCGGCGATCGTGTATAAGGCAAGCTGGAATGATGAAAAAATATGCCGATGTACTGTGGATTCGCTTGCGGAAACCGCTGAAAAAAATGATATAAAAAAAACTGCGCTTATATGCGTCGGAAATTTTCTCGGCAGTAATTATTCGCTGTCAAAGCTTTATGACAAGGAATTTGAAACAGGTTTCAGAAAGGCTTCAAAATGAGATCAGCAATAATTTCAGTAACAAAAAACGGTACGGCAATTTCAGAAAAAATCGCATTTTCATTAAAAAACGACCATGAATGCATTCAGTATGCTTTTGGAAAATATGCAAACGAAAATACTGTTTCTTTTGCAAAACTCGGCAGTCTTGTTTCGGATATTTTCAGTAAATACGACGCGCTTGTATTTATCTGCGCCTGCGGAATTGCGGTAAGAACTATTGCTCCGTTTGTTTGCTCGAAGCTTACCGACCCGGCAGTAATTGTAATAGATGAACAAGGAAAATTTGCGGTTTCCCTGTTATCGGGACATATCGGCAAAGCAAATGCGCTTACGCAAAAAATCGCCGATATATCGGGGGCGATCCCCGTTATTACAACGGCTACCGACATCGGAAAAAAATTCTCTCCCGACAGTTTTGCTTTAGCAAATGATCTTCATATCTGCGAAACGGATATGGCAAAGGAAATTGCAGCCGCTGTGCTAAACAATGAAAAAATCGGTATTTACAGCGATTATCCTATTGAGAATCTACCTGAATGCTTTTCGGAAAATAGTGAGATCGGCATAAGTATTTCTGAAAATTTTTCAAATAGTCCGTTCAAAAAAACGCTTCATCTTGTGCCGAAAAATATTGTTATGGGTATCGGCTGCAAGCGTAATACAGATGCGGATAAGCTGGAGGATTTCATTCTGAAAAATCTTGAAAAATATAATATTCCGATATGGCGTGTGCGGTCGATCAATACTATAGATCTGAAAAAGTATGAAGCCGCAATTTGCGAATTTGCCGAAAAATACGATATTCCCTTGAAAACCTTTTCAGCAGACGAATTAACGGCTGTTGACGGCGATTTCAGCAGTTCGGAATTTGTATTAAAAACCGCGGGAACAGATAACGTTTGCGAACGAAGCGCCTGCGCAGACAGCGGAATACTTTTTGCACCGAAATACGCCGAAAACGGCATGACCTTTGCCCTTTCTGAACTTTCGGTACAGATAGATTTTGAGAACCTGTCCACATAGGCATATGCACACGTCTTTTTGGCAAATTTCCCTGATAAACTTCGTTGATTTTTCTTGCCATACGCGAGTATGCCTGCAAAAAATCGCCTTGTTTTCAGAAAAATTACGCACAAAAATCCGCATACATTTCCTATGTGGACAGGTTCTGAAAAGGAGATTTTATGAAGCTTTATATTGTGGGATTCGGCGCAGGCAATTTTGAAGGCATGACGATCGCGGCAGAAAAAACCATTGCAGCAAGCGATATAGTCGTTGGATATACGGTATATGCGGAGTTGATAAAACAATATTTTCCCGACAAAACATACGTAACAACTCCCATGCGCAGGGAGCGTGAACGGGTTATTTTCGCGTTTGAAAAAGCCGACGAAGGCAATACCGTATCCTTGATATGCAGCGGCGACAGCGGAGTATACGGTATGGCAGGGCTTGCGTTGGAGCTGTCTGAAAATTATCCCGAAATCGATATCGAAATTATTCCCGGCGTAACGGCTGCGCTCAGCGGCGGAGCAGTTCTCGGCGCGCCGCTTACCAATGATTTTGCGGTAATAAGCCTGTCCGATCTGCTTACTCCGTGGGAGAAGATAGAAAAGCGGCTGGAATGTGCGGCTATGGGGGATTTTTCAATTGCAATTTATAATCCGTCCTCTAAAAAACGCGCGGATCATCTCAAAAAAGCCTGTGAAATACTTTTGAAATACAAAGATAAAAATACCGTCTGCGGATATGTGAAAAATATCGGCAGGAACGGCGAAGAAAGTTATGTCACCACGCTTGAAAAGCTGCAAAATATCAGCGTGGATATGTTTACGACCGTCTTTATCGGCAGTAGCGAAACAAGAATGATCAACGGAAAAATGGTCACTCCGAGAGGTTATAAAAATGTATAAAATACTTATTTTCGGCGGTACGTCCGAGGGTCGGCTGTTGGCACAGTTTTGCGCTGAAAATCATATTCACGCCTATGTCAGCGTAACGACCGAATATGGTGCAAGGCTTATTGGTAAATCCGAATTTATCCGTATTCTTACAGGAAAAATGGACTTTACTGCAATCAGCGAATTTGTTAGATCCCACGAAATTGAAACAGTGATCGATGCAACTCACCCGTACGCCGAGGAAGCTACTAAAAATATTAAAAAAGCCTGTGACTTGCTTTCTGCAAAGTATTACCGCATTATTCGCAAGCCGGAAAAAGCGGTGGAAAATGCAAAGTATTTTGATACTATTCACGATATGGTTTCGTATCTTAATACAACGGAGGGAAATATTCTCATTACAACAGGCAGCAAAAATCTGAAAGAATTTTGCGGTATTAAAAATTACCCAAACCGCTGCATTGCAAGGATTCTGCCGTTGCCTGAAATAATAGAGCAATGCGATGAGATCGGATTTGCCAAAAATAATATTATTGCCGAAAAAGGTCCGTTTACGGTCAAGCAGAATGAACGGCATATAAGAAAATTCAATATCCGATTTCTTGTTACTAAGGACAGCGGAAGCGCAGGCTGTTTTATTGAAAAGGTAGAAGCGGCACAAAAAAATAATGCGGAAATTCTGATTTTGAAACGTCCGCAGGAAAAGGGAATTTACCTCGATACTATGGAAAATATCATGATAGGAAAACAAGTCGGCATAATCGGTATCGGCATGAACCGGAAAAATACCTTAACCAATTCGGCTCTTGAAGCCATAAAAAATGCAGACGCGCTTATCGGCGCAAAACGAATGACAGAGCCGTTTTCCGATATGGGCAAACCTGTTCTTGTATCATACGATCTCAAGGAAATATCAGAATTTATCCGCAAAAGTAATTATGATAAATACGCGGTTCTCATGTCAGGGGACTGCGGATTTTTCAGCGGCGGCGAAAAGATCCTGCCGCTTCTTTCGGACTGTAAAACAGAAGTAATATGCGGAATTTCTTCTCCCGTTTATTTAAGTTCTAAAATAAATATCCCCTGGTCGGACTGGCATTTTACAAGCCTGCACGGTACAGACGCAAATATTGTCCGCAATGTCTGCGCTCACGAAAAAACTTTTTTCCTGCTTGGCGGAAAAGTGAATGCCGCTGAAATATGCCGCCGGCTTTGCGAATACGGCTTGCATGAAACTGAAATTTACATCGGTGAAAATTTAGCGTATGACAATGAAAAAATCACATATGGAAATGCAAAGGATCTATGCGGTATTCAAACTGCCAATCTTTCGGTTATGCTTGTTGTCAACAAAAATTATGAAAAGCTGAAAAGAATCGGAATCCCCGACCATGAATTTATCCGCAGCAGCGTTCCCATGACTAAATCGGAAATACGCTCCGTTTGCATATCAAAGCTTGAAATTGAAAATGACAGTATTTGTTGGGATATTGGCAGCGGCAGCGGCTCGGTATCTGTTGAAATGGCTGTCCAATGCACCGACGGAAAGGTTTATTCCGTTGATAAATCGGAAAATGCGATAGAGCTTACTAAACAGAACAGCCGTAAATTCGGCTGCGACAATATAATTACTATTCATGATAACGCTGAAAATATTATGCAGGATCTTCCCGATCCTGATCGCGTATTTATCGGCGGTTCGGGAGGACATCTTGCCGAGATAATAAAAACCGTATACAAAAAAAATCCCAATGCCGTAATTGCAGTTACCGCTGTTACTCTTGAAACCTTAGAACGATCGGTAAAAATTTTTGATAAACTCGGAATATCAAGCGAAATAACCCAAATAGCTGTGACACGCACGAAAAAAGTCGGAGCGCATACCATGCTGACAGCTGAAAATCCCGTATTTATCACTAAGGGCGGTACAAAATGAAAAGAATAATGATCGCCGGCGCTCACAGCGGCTGCGGAAAAACTACCGTGACCTGCGCAGTATTGCAGGCGCTTGTGAATCGTCAGATGAAAGTATCGTCTTTCAAATGCGGTCCTGACTACATAGATCCTATGTTTCACAGCAAAATCACGAACATTCCCTCATATAATCTTGACCGCAGATTCTGTGATAAAAACAGGCTTGATCAGCTTCTTTATGAACGTCAGACCGAAATTTCTGTGATCGAGGGAGTTATGGGATTTTATGACGGATACGATCTTGAAAGTTCATCCTGCGGAGTTTCGCTCGATACTCAGACCCCTGCCGTTATCGTTATCGACTGCAAGGGAATGAGCCTTTCTATCGGAGCGGTCATGCGCGGATTTCTTGATTTCCGACAAAATAATATAATCGGATTTATTTTCAACCGTCTTCCCGAAAGTCTTGTTAAACAGACAGAAAATCTTTGCAGAGAGCTTGGAACGGAATATCTCGGGCGTATGCCGATATGCGCCGGATCGGTTATTGAAAACCGTCATCTTGGACTTGTAACGGCTGATGAAATTGATAATATAAAAGAAAAAATGCAGCTGCTTGCAAGGCTTGCCGAGGAGCATATAAGGCTTGACCGTCTGATTGAAATTTCCGACACCGCCCCCGAAATAAAAGCGGCGTTTAATAATATTACTCCGCTTACAGGTGATAGCTTGCGTATAGCCGCTGCACGTGACAATGCGTTTTGCTTTTACTATGAGGAAAGCTTTGAATTGCTCCGAAGTCTTGGCTGTGAAATTGTGGATTTTTCTCCGCTGAATGATGAAAAGCTGCCCGAAAATGTCTGCGGCTTATTAATAGGCGGCGGATATCCCGAACTGTATGCAAAAAGGCTGTCCCAAAACAAAAGCATGCTCGATTCCGTAAAAACGGCTGTAAATTCGGGAATTCCCACAATTGCGGAATGTGGAGGGTTTATGTATTTATGCCGTGAACTGACCGATAAAAACAACAATACATATAAAATGACAGGCGTTTTAAACGGAAGCTGCTATCCGACAAAAAAACTTCGGCGTTTCGGGTATGCGGAGCTGACTTCTCTTTGCGGCAATCTTCTTTGTGATAAGGGCGAAAAAATAACGGCTCACGAATTTCACTACTGGGACTGCACCGACTGCGGAAACACATTTCACGCAAAGCGCAGCAGAAACCGCAAGGATCTTTGCGTTCATTCAACGGAGTCGCTGTACGCGGGATTTCCTCATCTGTATCTGTACGGCGCTCCCGAAATTGCAGAAAGATTTGTAAAAAAGTGTATGGAGTATTGTGAAAATGAAAAGAACCGATAAAATCTTACCTCTTAATGAAAATGCGATACGGCAGGCACGGCAACGCTGGAACAGTATCGGAAAGCCATTGCACAGCCTTGGACTCCTTGAGGATTCCATAATAAAAATCGCTGGGATTATCGGCAGCTCTGATGTAAAGATAAATAAAAGATGCGCAGTTGTTTTCTGCGCTGACAACGGCGTTGTGCGCGAGGGCGTTACCCAGACAGACAGCAGCGTTACCATGACCGTTGCGGAAGCGATAGCATCGGGAGCTTCAAGCATCAACCGTTTGGCGCAGACCTTTAATGCGGAGGTCATCCCTGTTGATATCGGAATGAATACCGACAGCAGAGCCGAAAAAATTTTAAACCGTAAAATCGCATTCGGAACTAAAAACATCGCTGACGGCTCTGCAATGACTCGTAAGCAGGCTGCTGAAGCAATTTCTATGGGAATAGATATTGCTAAGGAATGCGCCGAAAAGGGGTATGATATTCTTGTCACAGGAGAAATGGGCATTGGCAATACGACCACATCGTCGGCGATCGCGTCCGTTTTGCTGAACACATCGCCCGAGAGCGTGACAGGACGTGGCGCAGGACTTGACAATGAAAAATTAAAGCGTAAGATCGAGGTCATAAAGCGTGCTGTTGATATAAACAAACCGTACGCTGACGACGCTCTTGACGTGCTTTCAAAATTGGGAGGATTTGATATCGCAGGAATGACGGGACTTTTTCTCGGCGGTGCAATTTACAGAATACCTGTTGTCATTGACGGTTTTATTTCGGCAGTTGCCGCCGCTCTTGCAGTTAAAATTGCTCCTTTGGCGCGTGATCATATGCTATGCTCCCATGTTTCCGCCGAACCGGCAGGAATAAAAATTCTACGGCATATCGGCTTAAAGCCGATTATTACCGCAGGGCTTTGCCTCGGAGAAGGAACGGGCGGAATAATGCTTCTGCCGCTGCTGGACGGAGCATTGTCAGTCTACCGCTCCGCCCATAGCTTCAATGAACTGAAAATAAAACAGTATGAGGAATATTAACAATCATGTTTATACTTATTACAGGCGGCTGCAAAAACGGAAAATCCGCCATTGCGGAAAAAATAATTTGTTCTGTAAAATCAGAGCGTTTTTACATTGCAGCAATGCAGCCCTTTGGTAAAGAAGCGGAAGCCGCAATAAAACGTCACAGAAAAATGCGTGACGGAAAAAATTTCAAAACAATAGAAAAATATACGAATATAGGCGAAATCACTTTGCCCGACAAAAGCTCCGTTCTGCTTGAATGTATGGGAAATCTCTGTGCAAATGAAATGTTCTCTGCCAAATGTGCAGCCCCTGCCGAAAAAATAATACAAGATACCATAAAGCTTATTGAAAATTCACAGCTTTTCATCGCGGTAACAAGTCAGGTGGGAAGCGACGGGATCGTTTATCCCAAAGAAACAATGAAGTATATGGAATCGCTCGGCAGGCTGAACAGCGAACTTTCAAATATAGCCGATATTGTAATTGAAGCCGTTTTCGGAATACCCGTTATACTGAAAGGAGAGCTTCCCGAATGTCTTTGCTGAAATCACTTTGCTCGGCGTTTCTGATGTACTCAAGAATACCATTCCCAAAGGTCGAATGGAAAGAGGAAAACAGGCGTTACTCGCTGTGCTTTTTTCCGCTGATAGGAGCGGTTATCGGCGTTTGCTTATTGTTATGGCATAGAATATGCGGAATGCTTGAATCGGTAAATCTACTCTTTTCCGTTGGCTGCACCGTAATTCCAATAGCGGTAACAGGCGGAATACATCTTGACGGATTCTGCGACGTTAACGACGCGCTGGCAAGCTGCGCCTCCCGTGAAAAAATGCTGAAAATCATGAAAGACCCGAATATCGGAGCGTTTGCGCTGATACGCCTTTGCGTATATCTTCTTATCCAAACGGCGGTTTTCTCAGAACTAAGAGATTTTTCGGCGATTTTGATATGTTCATTATGTTTTGTGCAGTCAAGAGCATGGAGCGGACTTGCCGCCGTTACGTTTCCCAACGCCAAAGGTCAAGGCAGTCTGCAAAGCTTCTCAAAGCCAGCGCACAAAAAAATAACAATAATTACTGAAATAATATGGCTGACCGCATCTTCGCTTGCAATGATAATAATTCAGCCCTTTTTGGGAGCTTCGGCGGCGATCTGCGGAACCGTTTTATTTATATACTACTATTATTTTTCAATGCGGAAATTCGGTGGGATCACAGGCGATCTGGCAGGCTGGTTTTTGCAGACGGCTGAACTTACGGCTTTGATTTTGATCGCTGTGATAAAACTTGTACTCAAATGAAAGGAATAAATATGATTTTTATTATCGGTGGCTCATATCAGGGAAAAACTGATTTTACGGTCAACAATTTCGGACTTGACATAAGTGAAATTACGGAGGGTACGCAATCATTAAACGAACTTGAAAAAGCAATATGCATTCGCCATTTTGAGAATCTTGTATCGTCGGCTATCAAGGAAAATAAAGATCCGCTGAAGCTTACTGCGAATCTGTTAAGCGTAAATCCTGACGTAATAATTATCATGACGGAAATAGGCAGCGGAATTATTCCAATTGAAAAATCAGAACGCATATACCGTGAGTTTGTCGGAAAAACAGGCTGTCTGCTTGCCGAACATGCCCAAAAGGTAATAAGGCTTACCTGCGGCATTCCGTTAGTCATAAAGGGAATATCAATATGAAAATCACATTTATACGCCACGGATACACCCGAGGAAATCTCGAACACCGCTATATCGGCAGGACCGACGAGCCGCTTTCCGCTTACGGGATTAAAGAAATACAAAAACGCCTTTACCCGAAAGCCGATCATGTTATCACAAGTCCCATGAAACGCTGTATTGAAACGGCGCAAATTATTTATCCGAATATCAAGCCGATAGTTGCGGCGGATTTTCGTGAATGCGATTTCGGAGATTTTGAAGGCAAAAGCTATACTGAACTGAACGGAGATCCGTATTATCAGAAATGGATAGACAGCGGCGGTGAAATATCGTTTCCGAACGGAGAATCACCACAGGATTTTCGTGAAAGATGCTGTACCGCCTTTATAAACGAAATAAATAAGCTTCCTCAAAATGCGTCAGTTTCCTTGGTCGTTCACGGCGGAACTGTTATGTCGATTTTATCACGCTTTTTTGTTCCGAAGCGTTCGTATTTCGACTTTCAGATAAAAAACGGCTGCGGATTTCAGACCGAATGGGACGGACAAAAAATATTATCGGAGTTAATATGAAATACATAATTGCTGTTTTACCGCTTATTATCGGATTTGTTTTGGATCTGATCATAGGCGATCCCTATGATCTGCCTCACCCTGTAAGGCTTATGGGAAAATTGATCTCTGCGCTTGAAAATCTTTTCAGAAAGCTGTTTCCGAACAGACTGATACTTGCGGGAACGCTGTTATCGCTTACGGTTTTGGCGGTATCGGCTGCCGTTCCTTTTGTTATTCTGCTGATATGTTATAGCCTGAATCAATGGATCGGCATAGCGGTCGAATCTGTTCTGATCTACTATATGCTTGCGGCAAAATGCCTGTACAGCGAAAGCATGAAGGTCTGCAAAGCGGTAGAAAATCATGATATTGCAGAAGCCCGACGTGCCGTTTCAATGATAGTAGGACGCGATACGGACAAGCTTGACAAAGAGGGCGTGATCCGTGCGGCTGTGGAAACGGTTGCTGAAAATACCTCCGACGGAGTAACCGCACCGCTGTTTTATATGGCGTTCGGAGGAGCGGTTTTCGGATTTTTTTATAAAGCCGCCAACACTATGGATTCCATGCTTGGCTATAAAAATGAAAAGTATTTGCATTTCGGCAGATTTGCCGCTAAATTTGACGACTTCATGAATTATATCCCGTCAAGATTATCTGCGCACATGATGATCTTAGCGGCGTTTATCCTTAAATACAACGCAAAGGGCGCATGGAAGATCCATAAGCGTGACAGGGCAAGTCAGGCAAGTCCCAACGCTGCACAAACCGAATCCGCAGCAGCAGGCGCGCTTGATATCCGGCTTCTCGGGGACGCTTACTACTTCGGCAGACTGCATCATAAAAGCACGGTAGGAGACAATATACGCCCCGTAGAATCTAAGGATATCCGCCGTGTAAATCGGCTTATGTTCTGCACATCTGCAATAATGCTTGTGTTTGCTGTTACAGTAAGAATCTTGCTTGCGTTTTTATTTTTCTAAACGGAGGAGTTTATGAAGCAATTTGAACACGGAGGAAATCATTCGGGCGATATACTTGACTTTTCGGTAAATATCAATCCTTTGGGAATGCCTGAAAGAGTAAAAAAAATACTTGCCGAAAATACAGATAAATTTGCGGAATATCCCGATCCATACTGTACAAGGCTTATTCGGAAATTATCTGAACATGAAATGATCCCACCCGAAAATATCGTGTGCGGAAACGGAGCCGCCGACCTGATCTACCGTCTTGTTTACGCCTTAAAGCCGAATAAGGCATTACTCCCCTCCCCTACTTTCTCAGAGTACGAAAAAGCTTTGAGCGAGAATAATTGCCGGATAAAATTTCATGCGCTGAGAGAATCCGAAAGCTTTTTCATTACCGAGCGTATTCTTGACGATCTGCATGACATAGACATATTCTTTTTATGCGATCCCAACAATCCTACCGGTTCGCTGATTTCCCATGAACTTATGAAAAAAATAGTCAGCCGCTGTACCGAGGAAAATATTCTGCTTGTTATCGACCGATGCTTTATGGGATTCACAGAAAAAATCAGCGATAATTCTATACTTCTTAACAAAAATATCGTTGTACTGAAAGCCTTTACAAAAATTTACGCAATGGCAGGGCTAAGACTTGGATATATAATTTCAGGCAGTACCGAATTGGCGGAAAAAGTCCGCAATACCGGACAATGCTGGAGCGTTTCCGTTCCGGCACAGCTTGCCGGGATCGAGGCGTTAGCAGGATCTGAATACATTAAAAGGTCGGTTTTACTTGTAAAAGAAGAGCGCGATCATCTCTGCCGTGCATTAAAAAGACCTGAGATCAAGATATATCCGTCTGAAACGAATTATCTGCTTATGCGCTGTAAACTCCCTCTCGATAAATTGCTTTTAAAAAAGAAAATAGCAGTACGAAGCTGTGAAAATTATCGCGGATTAAATGAAAATTACTTCCGCATAGCGGTAAAAAATCACAGCGATAATATGCGTTTGGCGAACGCTGTCAATGAAATAATGGGGTGAAGAAATGGCAAAAAATATTATGATACAGGGAACGATGTCCAATGTGGGAAAAAGTCTTATATGTGCCGGACTTTGCAGGATCTTCAAGCAGGACGGATATATTTCCGCACCATTTAAGTCGCAGAACATGGCGCTTAATTCCTATATAACCCGTGACGGACTTGAGATCGGCAGAGCGCAGGCAATGCAGGCTGAGGCGGCAGGGATCGAACCGTCTGCCTTGATGAACCCCATTCTTTTAAAGCCGACTTCCGACAATGGCTCGCAGGTTATCGTAAACGGCAAGGCGGTTGGAAATATGCGCGCGGCAGAGTATTTTCGCCGTAAGAAAGAACTTGTCCCGACAATAAGATCCGCGTACGATCGTTTGGCAGAGCAGACGGACATTATTGTTATCGAAGGTGCGGGAAGTCCGGCTGAAATGAATCTGAAAGCAGACGATATTGTAAATATGGGACTGGCAGATATCGTTGACGCGCCTGTTCTGCTTGTGGGTGACATTGACCGCGGAGGCGTTTTTGCACAGCTTATAGGTACTGTTTCGCTTCTTGAAAGTCATGAAAAACAGCGTATCAAAGGTCTGATTGTAAACAAATTCCGCGGGGATCGTTCATTATTCGAGGACGGCATAAAAATACTTGAAGAAAAAAGCAATAAGCCTGTGATCGGCGTTGTTCCATATGTTGACTGCGATATCGACGACGAGGACAGTCTTTCTGATAAATTATCGGAAAAAGACGTGGGAATTATAAATATAGCCGTTATAAAACTGCCTAAAATTTCAAATTATACCGACTTTTCGCCATTCTCTCAATACATCGGCGTATCGGTAAGGTATATTGACAAAGCTTCCGAGCTTGGCGAGCCTGATATGATAATTATTCCGGGAAGCAAGAGTACTATTTCCGATATGAAATGGCTAAGGGAAAGCGGATTTGAAAGTCTGATAAAACAAAAAGCAGCGGACGGCATACCTATTTTCGGGATATGCGGCGGATATCAAATGCTTGGAAAAACAATATCAGACCCTGAAAATACGGAATGCGGCGGAGAGATATGCGGATTGGAACTGCTTGATACTCAAACGGTTTTCTGCAATAAAAAGACGCAAAAACGTTCTACAGGTATCATAACTGCGGAATCGGAAATTTTCAATAAATTATCGGGAATTGCCGTCAGCGGATACGAAATACACATGGGACAAACAAAAAGCGGAGAGCTGCCGTTGATACAATTTTCAGACGAACGCTGTGACGGCGCATATAAAAGCAATATTTTCGGCACATATTTGCATGGGATATTCGATGATAACGCCGTTTCGTCGGCAATAGTAAGCGAGCTTTTTAAACGGCGCGGACTGAATTTTTCCGATATGATAAATTACAGCGAATACAGGGAAAGTCAGTATAATTTACTTGCCGATACTATTCGGCAAAATATTAATATTGAGAAAATTTATGAGATTATATTGTAAGAACCTGTATTCAAAAGAATTCTGCATAATCAGAAATACGCCGGTATGCCTGCAAAAAATCGCCTTGTTTTCAGAAAAATTATGCTCGAAAATCCACACACAAATCCTATCGGTAAAAGTTCTAAATTTTGTGGGAAAGTTACTCAAGGCGTGCCGCTTGTATTCTCAACGGCAACAGTCAGGCAGCAATTGCAAGGTACGCTTATCACCGCAGCGGCAAAAATATTGTTGAACTCTCCGACAGCAGCCGGAGTTACCGTTGCAGCAGCGCTGTAAATCGGTTCTCCGGAAAGTGCGATCGCCACCGATATAGCTCCGGCAGTACCGCCGGCAGCAACTGCGATATTTCCGCCGAAAGTGACTTTATACCTTGCCGGTTTGCAGCAGTTGTTTGAACCTCTCAGCGTTACTATTCCGCTGCCTTCACGGTGCATGATGTTACAGTTACAGCTTTTAACAGCGGTTTCGGTAAAGACTACGTTCTGACCGGCAGCGACCGTCTGTGTGGCAGATGATACAAATTCAGCCATTTATCTATCATTCCTTTCATAAAAAACCGGCAAGGGCATACTTTCCCTCGCCGATGCATTGATTTGCAGTATCAACTAAGGTTGAACATTTTTGTATTTCAAAAAAAGCTGCTTTTTTATGAACTTGTACCGATAGGATTTGTGTGTGGATCTTCTATGAATGCAGATTCTAACGAAATTATAGCATAGAAAAAGCCCTCGACAATGAAGCCGGAAGGCGTTTTTAGTGCAAAATAAGTGCAGTTTATATTTGCTTGAATATTTTTGATTCATTTTTATGAACAATGTTTTTGGTCTGACGAACTGAAAGATTGAATTCTTCTGCAAGCGGTTCAAAGCAGACACAGTCTATCAGCCGCCGCTTCATGATCGCTCTGTCACGCTCGCCCTTGACCCATTCGTCTATAAGTGCGGCTAATCGGCTGTTGGAAATATCGTCAAGGTTCATGGTTTCCTCACCTTTCAAGGTATTTACAAACAGATCTTCTCATTTATTTCACCGCAAAGCCGCTTTATAAAATTTTCCCCGGCGACGC